>NZ_JAPHVK010000036.1:0-591 GCF_028680565.1 Kingella sp. SNUBH-2017 | reverse complement strand
CTTTACTAAAACCAAATATTGACCCAAGCATTGTTTTATCCATATGCCGATGCTCACCAACGAATGCTCGTAAATTGGCATCTATCAAACTGGGATGCTCAGTAATAACAAAAATGCAGATACCTTTGTGCGTATGAAAGGAAAGCTCATTAATACATTCCGGACTATCTCCATATTTACGAAAAGGAAAAATACGCTGTGCCTTTCCTATAACAAAGACTGCGCCGTTGGGCGCCCATTTGTGCCAAGTCATCATGCTTTCGCCTTCGGGTATCTCCATCGTCGGAATTTTCAAGTCCGGGATGCCGTCAACGAAGAGCGGGCGGTTTTTGAGATCGTCGCGCGTCATTAATTCGTGGACGAGCAGGTTTGTTTTGCCGGAGCCGGGCAGGCCTGTGATTAGGCTGATCATGTTTTACCCCTTATGTTTGATTTTTCGCCGGCGGTTTGCCGACGAATTTTGTTGCTACTTTTTCTTGAAAGATGTACCAAGTTTGGACACGGACGAGAGCGCAAGGGCGAACGATGTTGCGCCGAATATCCAGTTCAGGGCTTCACCGCCGCCGGCGATGTAGAAAATCTGGATGGCTT
>NZ_JAPHVK010000035.1:0-630 GCF_028680565.1 Kingella sp. SNUBH-2017 | reverse complement strand
GCGCGGAGAGCAGCTTTTGAACAGCATCTGGCCGTTCGGCGCGGTGATGTTGATGCTCTTGCCGCGGTAGTTGCGGCTGTCGAGCGCATCGGTGCCCAAGATGTAGCCGTTACCCTGCATGAAGGTATCCACGTTGTCGGAGCGGTTCATATCGTAGCGCATTACCACATTGCGGCCCTGCAGGTTGGCGCGGGCGGTGGTGGGTACGCCGGCGCTGTTGAAATCGTAGCTGACGCTGACGTTTTTGCCGCCTTGGCAGCTGTAGGAAACTGTGCCGCCGGCAGCCGAAGCGTTGGCGCTGAAACCGAAGGCCATCAGGGCGAAGGCTGCTGCGGTGTAAATCTGTTTGGTTTTCATAGTGTTCACTCCAAAGTGGTATGCGGGGAAAAACCGCCTTGCGGCGGACGGCGGCATCATGGCAAAAGTGGGGCTGTGGGTCAAGTGGGATTACGCTTTGCGCGGAGAGCAGCTTTTGAACAGCATCTGGCCGTTCGGCGCGGTGATGTTGATGCTCTTGCCGCGGTAGTTGCGGCTGTCGAGCGCATCGGTGCCCAAGATGTAGCCGTTACCCTGCATGAAGGTATCCACGTTGTCGGAGCGGTTCATATCGTAGCGCATTACCACATTGCG
>NZ_JAPHVK010000034.1:0-681 GCF_028680565.1 Kingella sp. SNUBH-2017 | reverse complement strand
CTTTCAAAGCCGGCTCTGCGGCTGTTTTTCAGCGTCAGTGCCAAGTGCCGCAGCTCTTGCCCCGCAGCTGTTTGCGGGTTGCGTGCCAGGTAGCGGCCGACGGTTTTGACTTGGTGGAAATGGCAAAGTTGTACGGGAATATCGGGGAATAATCGTGGCAAACCTTTGCGGCCGTCGCAGACGATGCTTTGTATTCAATGCCTTTGGCTTTCAGGCTGCCGATGGCTTCGGCGTAAAGGGCGTTGGTTTCGTTTTTGACTTCGGTAACAGAAAGCGCTTTGCCGCTGATGCTGTCGAACAAAACCATGATGCCGAAACGGCGTCCGAAGTAGGTGGTGTCCATCACGATGTTGGCGCATTGGGGCGCGGCAAACTGTGCTTTGGGATTCGCTTTTTTGAGATGGCGAAAAATGGTTTTGCTGCTGCAATGATGAGCAGCTGCCAGCTGCGCTGCGGTTTGTTTGCCTGCGGTGTAAGCGTGCCAGAGTTGTTGCGGATTGATGTTTTTGCCACCACTGAAACGTTTGCCGCAGCTGTGGCATTTGTAACGTTGTTTGCCGTTTTGTCTGCCGTTCTTTTTGACCTGTTTTGAGCCGCAGAAAAAGCATTTTTTGTGTTCAAAGGTTTTGACCCCGCTTAAAGCCTTGCAGCATAAGGCTTGCAGCGATTTTTAGCACCTTT
>NZ_JAPHVK010000033.1:0-685 GCF_028680565.1 Kingella sp. SNUBH-2017 | reverse complement strand
CACACCACCGGCGCAGCACTTTAAGCTGCTCGGAAGGTGCGCCAAAGTTAAAACGGAACTCGCATTCTTTCAAGAACAGCGGGAAAGATTTACGGTCGATTCCATTGTATTTGCGCAGTACGCGTTTTGCCTGATTCCAAAAGTTTTCAATGCCGTTGATATGGTTTTGTCTGTCGGCAAACAGCTTGCTGTGATTAATGCGGTGGTGGGTAAATCCGCTTACATCCAACACATCATAGCTGCTCAAACAATCCGTATAGACAATGCTGTCTGGCATAATTTTCTTTGTGATAACAGGAAATAACGTCTCTCTTTTAGCATTCTCAACTACCACGGTATAAACCTTGCCGCCGCGTTTGAGAATGCCAAAGACTGCCACCTTTCCCGCCGCACCGCGCCCGCGTTTGCCTTAGCGGTGTCCGCCAAAATAGCTCTCGTCCAACTCAACTGAGCCGTCAAAAACCGTATCGACTTCCAGTGAAAGATGATGGCTGATGACTTCGCGAATCTTGCGGTAAAACAGCACTGCCGAATTGGGGTGGATGCCCAATAAATCGGCGGCTGAACGGGCGGTAACTTCGAGTACAAAAAACTGAAGCAGTTTCTTTTGAATACTCTTTTTTAGTTTACAATGGGTTATCTTCATTTTTGCAGTCTAACATGACTGCTTATCTAGTACAGCCCC
>NZ_JAPHVK010000032.1:0-802 GCF_028680565.1 Kingella sp. SNUBH-2017 | reverse complement strand
AAAGGTATCTGCATTTTTGTTATTACTGAGCATCCCAGTTTGATAGATGCCAATTTACGAGCATTCGTTGGTGAGCATCGGCATATGGATAAAACAATGCTTGGGTCAATATTTGGTTTTAGTAAAGTAAGCTACTGGAATTATTGTGCAAATCTTGAAGAAAAAGAACATTTGAGAGATGCCCGGATTAGCGTTTTTTGTAAAAAAGGGGGTAAACCATGATCAGCCTAATCACCGGCCTGCCAGGATCCGGCAAAACAAACTTGCTCGTCCACGAATTAATGACGCGCGACGATCTTAAAAACCGCCCGCTCTTCGTTGACGGTATTCCGGAATTGAAAATTCCGACAATGGAAATCCCCGAAGGGGAAGATATGACAACGTGGCACAAATGGGCGCCCACCGGCGCAATTCTCGTCATCGACGAAGCCCAACGCATCTTCCGCCCCCGTCCCGCAGGCGCCAAAGTACCCGACTACATCCAAGAGCTGGAAACCCACCGCCACAAAGGCATCGACATATTTGTCATTACCCAGCATCCCAGGCTGATTGACGTTAATTTGCGCTCGTTGGTCGGCGAACACCGCAACATCAGCCGCACCATGCTCGGCTTTAAGCGCATCAGCTACTGGCAAAGATGCGCCAACCCCGAAAGCAGAAACGACGTTGCAGACGCTAAAAACAGCATCTACTGGCTGAAAAAAGATGCCTTTGGTATGTATAAAAGTGCAGAAGAGCACACCAAACTCAAAGGCTCCCTAAGCTCGTGGATTTGGGTAATGCCCTTGGCAATCGGCTTTGT
>NZ_JAPHVK010000031.1:0-821 GCF_028680565.1 Kingella sp. SNUBH-2017 | reverse complement strand
GGCACTGTTGCAAAGTTAGCGATGAGGCAGCCTTTTGTCTTATTCAAAGGCCTTACATTTCAAAAACTCTGCTTACCAGGCGCATTTCGCCCAGGGGATCACCATAATAAAATGCTGAGGCCTGGCCTTTGCGTAGTGCACGCATCACCTCAATACCTTTGATGGTGGCGTAAGCCGTCTTCATGGATTTAAATCCCAGCGTGGCGCCGATTATCCGTTTCAGTTTGCCATGATCGCATTCAATCACGTTGTTCCGGTACTTAATCTGTCGGTGTTCAACGTCAGACGGGCACCGGCCTTCGCGTTTGAGCAGAGCAAGCGCGCGACCATAGGCGGGCGCTTTATCCGTGTTGATGAATCGCGGGATCTGCCACTTCTTCACGTTGTTGAGGATTTTACCCAGAAACCGGTATGCAGCTTTGCTGTTACGACGGGAGGAGAGATAAAAATCGACAGTGCGGCCCCGGCTGTCGACGGCCCGGTACAGATACGCCCAGCGGCCATTGACCTTCACGTAGGTTTCATCCATGTGCCACGGGCAAAGATCGGAAGGGTTACGCCAGTACCAGCGCAGCCGTTTTTCCATTTCAGGCGCATAACGCTGAACCCAGCGGTAAATCGTGGAGTGATCGACATTCACTCCGCGTTCAGCCAGCATCTCCTGCAGCTCACGGTAACTGATGCCGTATTTGCAGTACCAGCGTACGGCCCACAGAATGATGTCACGCTGAAAATGCCGGCCTTTGAATGGGTTCATGTGCAGCTCCATCAGCAAAAGGGGATGATAAGTTTATCACCACCGACTATTTGCAACAGTGCCC
>NZ_JAPHVK010000030.1:0-826 GCF_028680565.1 Kingella sp. SNUBH-2017 | reverse complement strand
CTTTCAGCCTGCTGCTCGGTTTCGGTTCGGCCCTGATTGTGCCCGCCGCCGCTGCCGACATCCAAGCCGACAAATCCGCCCCCAAATCCCAGCAGCCCGTCATCCTGCAAACCGGCAACGGACTGCCGCAGGTCAATATCCAAACCCCCACCGCCCACGGCGTATCCGTCAACCAATACCGCCGTTTCGACGTCGATACGCGCGGCGCCATTCTCAACAACAGCCATAAAAGCGTATCCACCCGCCAGGCCGGCTGGATACAGGGCAACCCCTTTCTCGCCCGCGGCGAAGCCCGCATCATCGTCAACCAAATCAACAGCAGCGACCCGAGTAAGCTTCAGGGCTATATCGAAATCGCCGGCCGCCGCGCCGAAGTGGTGATGGCCAACCCCGCCGGCATCCGCGTCGACGGCGGCGGCTTTATCAACAGCGCAGGCGCCACCCTCACCACCGGCCGTCCCATCCTGGCAGACGGCCGTTTCGACGGTTTGGACATCGGCAGCGGCCGTATCGAAATCGGCGCACAGGGTCTTGACGGGCGCGATGCCGACTACACCCGCATTCTCAGCCGAGCCGCCAAGATTGACGGCGGCATTTGGGGACAGGACGTCCAAGTGATTGCCGCCGGCGGCCAAACCGACGCCGCCGGCAGTGTCAAAACCCCGTCTGCAGCCGGCAACCCGCCGTCTGCGGGCGGCACTCCCGTCTTTGCCATCGACACCGGCGCCCTGGGCGGCATGTATGCCGGCAAAATCACCCTGATTGCCGCCGATGCCGGCAGCGGCATCCGCAACGCCGGCAAGATTTACGCCGGTGCCGGCGGCGT
>NZ_JAPHVK010000029.1:0-995 GCF_028680565.1 Kingella sp. SNUBH-2017 | reverse complement strand
AACCCATGTTATATTGCACAAGATAAAAATATATCATCATGAACAATAAAACTGTCTGCTTACATAAACAGTAATACAAGGGGTGTTATGAGCCATATTCAACGGGAAACGTCTTGCTCGAGGCCGCGATTAAATTCCAACCTGGATGCTGATTTATATGGGTATAGATGGGCTCGCGATAATGTCGGGCAATCAGGTGCGACAATCTATCGATTGTATGGGAAGCCCAATGCGCCAGAGTTGTTTCTGAAACATGGCAAAGGTAGCGTTGCCAATGATGTTACAGATGAGATGGTCAGACTAAACTGGCTGACGGCATTTATGCCTCTTCCGACCATCAAGCATTTTATCCGTACTCCTGATGATGCATGGTTACTCACCACTGCGATCCCCGGGAAAACAGCATTCCAGGTATTAGAAGAATATCCTGATTCAGGTGAAAATATTGTTGATGCGCTGGCAGTGTTCCTGCGCCGGTTGCATTCGATTCCTGTTTGTAATTGTCCTTTTAACAGCGATCGCGTATTTCGTCTCGCTCAGGCGCAATCACGAATGAATAACGGTTTGGTTGATGCTAGTGATTTTGATGACGAGCGTAATGGCTGGCCTGTTGAACAAGTCTGGAAAGAAATGCATAAGCTTTTGCCATTCTCACCGGATTCAGTCGTCACTCATGGTGATTTCTCACTTGATAACCTTATTTTTGACGAGGGGAAATTAATAGGTTGTATTGATGTTGGACGAGTCGGAATCGCAGACCGATACCAGGATCTTGCCATCCTATGGAACTGCCTCGGTGAGTTTTCTCCTTCATTACAGAAACGGCTTTTTCAAAAATATGGTATTGATAATCCTGATATGAATAAATTGCAGTTTCATTTGATGCTCGATGAGTTTTTCTGATAGTTAGTCTTTGTAGAGACACAAACCTGAAATTCCGGACACCGCGCTTCAGGACATCTCCCTGGACGCCGATATCTGGCAGTATCCGGACG
>NZ_JAPHVK010000028.1:0-1188 GCF_028680565.1 Kingella sp. SNUBH-2017 | reverse complement strand
ATCCGACCTTGTATATCGGAACACCCGTATCATAGCAACAAACCGCCCGCCGCCGCCCGCATCCGACCAAGGCAAACAACCGTTGCGTAGCTCAGGGAGCGGTCGGGCAACCCATCGACACAACCGGACAGTTGCCAGACAACACAACCGAATGCAAGGCAGGTTTATGATGAGTACCCAACACAATTACGCAGGCATCGACATCGCCAAACGAAACTTCGTTATTGCCGTTTCGTCTTTGTCTAAAACCAAAACCGAAACCAAGAACCCCAAAGGGATCGCCCATACCGTCGAATACCTTAAAAAACACAAGGTCGCCCTCGTCGTCATGGAAAGCACCGGCGGTCTCGAAGTCCCCGCCGCCAAAGCCATCCACCGTGCAGGCATAGCTGTGATTATCGCCAACCCTCGTCAGACGCATCAGTTTGCCCAATCACAGTCGCTGACCAAAACCGATGCCAAAGATGCCAAAATGCTCGCCTTCTTCGCACAGATGACGGCACAGAAAGAAGGTTGGCAAACCATGCTCTACCAGCCGCCCACCGAAGCGGAAGAAGTGTTGGAAGCATTGGTTAACCGCCGCAACCAACTGGTGGATATGCGGACTGCCGAGAAAAACCGTCTGCATCAGGTTCACGAAACGCAAGTCGAAAGCGTCAAACAACTGATTGCCCATTTTGACCGGCTGATTGACGAATTGGACAAACAAATCGACGACCACACCCACACGCATTTTGACGGCAAAACCAAAGTGGCGGAACAAATCAAAGGCATCGGTTCGATAACGACGGCTACGCTGATGGCGATGTTGCCCGAATTGGGACGGCTGTCGCACAAACGGATAGCGAGTTTGGTCGGTATTGCCCCACACCCGAGGGAGAGCGGGGAAACCAAATTCAAAAGCCGCTGCTTCGGCGGAAGGTCTGCGGTGCGTAAGGCGCTGTATATGGCTACCATGGTAGCGACACGTTTTGAACCGCTTATTCGGGATTTCTATCAGCGCCTGCTGTCCAAGGGTAAGCCGTATAAGGTTGCCGTTACGGCATGTATGCGCAAACTGCTGACGATATTGAATGCCCGGATGCGTGATTACTTTGTCAAAAACGATACCACCGAAAATGGTATCCAAACGGCTTGATTTGAGTTTTGGTATTTTTGCCCGACGGGGTGAAAAATACAGTTGCTACG
>NZ_JAPHVK010000027.1:0-1486 GCF_028680565.1 Kingella sp. SNUBH-2017 | reverse complement strand
AAGCCATCCAGATTTTCTACATCGCCGGCGGCGGTGAAGCCCTGAACTGGATATTCGGCGCAACATCGTTCGCCCTTGCGCTCTCGTCCGTGTCCAAACTTGGTACATCTTTCAAGAAAAAGTAGCAGCGGCCAGCGGCCTGAAGTTGGCGGCTTCAGCAATGCCGCAGACTATCCCCCCAACGGTTGGCCTACCCTGCATTTGGACGGAGGAGCAGAAGCGAGGGGCAGCAAAATCATCATGGCTCGAAGCCATGATGATTTTGGAAACGGTTAGTGCAGCGGGGGCGTTGGTTTTTCTGCATTCGTCCGGTATCGCATCGCTTCAGGGCGTGGATTGAACAGCTGCGCAGGCGGATGAGAAGAAAGGGGGAAGGTTTGTAAAGATTTGGGGCGTTTTTTCCCAAATCTTTATGAATACCCCCTTTCTTCTCATACGCCGGAGCGGCTCAATCCGTAAGCCCTGAAGCGATGCGATACCGGACGAATGCAGCCCCCGCGGAACGGTTCTCAACACAAACGCTTATTCGGGGAGTGGTTTAAAAGGCGGACTTAGGAAACGATTGCTAAAAACCGGTGATGCTTCGGCTTCAGGCGGCTCTGCCGCACCAAAACAAAATGCGGCTCTGCCGCTCCGTTTTTAGCGGGGTAAAGGTTGGCGGCTTCAGAAACGCGAAGGGCAGCCGGCAATGTTTGGCCTGCGGTCAAACATAAGCAAGGCCGGCGGATACAGCCACGCAAGAAGCAGGCGTAGGCGGTTCGGCTTTAGGCGGCTCTGCCGCAACAAAAAAAAGATGCGGCTCTGCCGCTCCGTTTTTAGCGGGGTAAACGCCGGCGGCTGCAGAAACGTCAAGAGCAACTGGCAAAGTTCAAACCGTTTTGGCGGGCGCGCGGGCGGGGGTGGATAGCATTGGAGAGCGTAGCGAATCCCAGCGTGTAGCGAAGCGGAACGCTCACCTCCGACCGCGCGCCCGCCAAAACGGTTTGAACTTAAGAAACGTATCGGGAAAAACAGCAAAGCAAAATTTTCCGGCAGATCACCGGCAAAACATTAATCGAACATAAGGGGTAAAACATGATCAGTCTAATCACCGGCCTGCCCGGATCCGGCAAAACAAATCTGCTCGTGCATGAGCTGATGCACCGTCAAGACTTAAAAAACCAGCCACTGTTTGTAGACGGCATCCCAGAGTTGAAAATCCCGACGATGGAGATACCCGAAGGCGAAAGCATGATGACTTGGCACAAATGGGCGCCAACCGGCGCAGTCCTTGTTATAGGAAAGGCACAGCGTATTTTTCCTTTTCGTAAATATGGAGATAGGCCGGAATGTATTAATGAGCTTTCCTTTCATACG
This sequence comes from Kingella sp. SNUBH-2017, assembly GCF_028680565.1. NCBI lineage: Bacteria > Pseudomonadati > Pseudomonadota > Betaproteobacteria > Neisseriales > Neisseriaceae > Kingella > Kingella sp. SNUBH-2017. The sequence goes on along the minus strand of NZ_JAPHVK010000027.1, from coordinate 130 downwards.
CATAAAGGTATCTGCATTTTTGTTATTACTGAGCATCCCAGTTTGATAGATGCCAATTTACGAGCATTCGTTGGTGAGCATCGGCATATGGATAAAACAATGCTTGGGTCAATATTTGGTTTTAGTAAAG
>NZ_JAPHVK010000026.1:0-1579 GCF_028680565.1 Kingella sp. SNUBH-2017 | reverse complement strand
CTCCCGTCTTTGCCATCGACACCGGCGCCCTGGGCGGCATGTATGCCGGCAAAATCACCCTGATTGCCGCCGATGCCGGCAGCGGCATCCGCAACGCCGGCAAGATTTACGCCGGTGCCGGCGGCGTGACCCTCAGCGCCGACGGACAGCTGGCCAACAGCGGCACGGTTGCCGCCCAAGAAGGCGGCGCCCTGCGTCTTAACGCCGGCCAAACCGACAACAGTGGCACCCTTTACGCCCACGGCCAAAGCAGCATCGACAGCAAAAGCAGCCTGAACAACTAAGCCTGAAAATTATACAGAAAATGGAAAGGTTGTGGGTTTAATATCAGATTTTGGAGCAGTAAAATTTATTATGTACACTAATCCAAAACAAAATCAAATATTGAAAACTAGATTTATTATCGAATAAATAGAAAGCCGTCTTATGTATAGTAATAAATTAATAACCCTTTTTTTTCTATTGCCTTTATTGTGCCATGCAGTTGAGTTTGATGAAACTCTATATAACGACTGTAAAGATAGACCTATGTTATGTGCTGCTAGAATTTATTCTCCCAAAGGCAATAACTATAAATCTATATGGTATGACGACAATGGCAAGTTAGCATTTATAGCCTTTACTAATCAACAAATGGAAAATCAAGGTCGCCCATCTCTAGCGATGTTTATTAGTGATGACAAAATATCTGATACCAATATTGATGAATTTTTAGCATCTTTCGATCCTGATAAATATCGAATATTTCATGATCCAAGATATAAATTTTTACCATTAGTATGTCGAACTCATTGTGATCCTTATTCTCTTTTTAATATTGATAACAAATTTAAACCTGATGAGAAAGATAAAATCTTTTTTTCAATCCCGACAGATGACATAGATTTTTATAAGAGTTTTTATTTAAATAAGGATTATATAGAAGGTATATATCCTAATTAAATGTGTTAATCTTTATTAGGTAGTGATGGTTTTGTCATGTGGCTTAGGCGCAATTGATTATGTGGTATGCCTCCGCAGATCAAAAAAACAGGGCAACCTCTAGCAATATTCAACGATTTATTCCTGCAAACTTACCTAGTATTGGAGATTCATTTAATGCCATTCCATCTTATCAATAAAAATCTAAATACCATATTTGGTTGTATGGTAATTATGTTTGGGATTTGTTTTGCATTATTGATAACAGAAGCTCAACAAGAAGGTAAATTAGGTTACAAAACGGATAATAGAGAAAGAGTGCAAAGGATATTCTCTGAAATACCGACTATGGTTGAACCATATCAAGTATCTGATAGCAATTCATTTACAAGAGGTCCTACAACTTTTGTGACTTTTTATGTTAAAGGTTCGGACTCTGAACTAGAAAAATTAGCTCTGATTGCAAACTCTAGGCATGGATAAAGATACTGCACAATGGGCAGTCCTAGCGGCCGCATTCTCGGCGCCGGCGAAACCCGCATCCGCAGCGCCCATATCGGCAACAGCGGTCAAATCGACGGCGGCCGTCTCGACATCGCCGCCCCCGTATTGGACAACAGCGGCCGCATCAGCCAAAGCGGCAGTCGGGATCTCACCG
>NZ_JAPHVK010000025.1:0-1750 GCF_028680565.1 Kingella sp. SNUBH-2017 | reverse complement strand
TCGACCGTAAATCTTTCCCGCTGTTCTTGAAAGAATGCGAGTTCCGTTTTAACTTTGGCGCACCTTCCGAGCAGCTTAAAGTGCTGCGCCGGTGGTGTGGAATTTAGGGCTTATCTAGTACAGCCCCTTTTAAATTTATCCTAGCTTGTCGGGCATCAATGCCCGGCCTACCCTTTCAGACAGCCTCCTCCACCGCCCCCAATTCCAACAAGACCTGAAACCCGTCATTGATATACCGCTGGTCGGGCGCTTCTAAAAACGGAAATGCCGCCACGTCGCCCAGGTTCAGGGCGGCCATGCGCAGGATGACGGCGGCGAGGTTGCTGCGGATGATTTCGGGGTCGGTGAACGGGTTGCGCTGCTTGAAATCGTCTTCGGCGTACAGGCGGATGCACACGCCTGCCGACACGCGCCCGCAACGCCCCGAGCGTTGCTGCGCGGCGGCTTGGGAGATTTTTTCCACATGCAGCTGCTCCACTTTGGCGCGGGCGGAATAGCGTTTGACGCGCGCCAAACCCGTATCGATTACATATTTGATACGCGGCACGGTGAGCGAGGTTTCGGCGACGTTGGTCGCCAATACGATGCGGCGTTTGCTGCCGCTGGGATGGAAGATTTTGTGCTGCTCTTGCGCGGAAAGGCGGGCGAACAGCGGCAGGATTTCGTCGTGGCGGCGCAGTGGCGATTTGCGTAGGGCTTCGGCGGCTTCGCGGATTTCGCGCTCGCCGGGCAGAAAGACGAGAATGTCGCCTTCGCCCAGCCGCGCGAGTTCGTCCGCCGCGTCTGTGATGGCTTCGGGAATATCCATTTCCGCTTCGTCTTCGTCGCGCTCGTTAATCGGGCGGTAGCGGATTTCCACGGGATAGGTGCGCCCGCTCACTTCCAGCACGGGCGCGTTGTTGAAATGTTTGGAAAACCGCTCGGCGTCAATGGTGGCGGAGGTGATGATGACCTTTAAATCGGGGCGGCGCGGCAAAAGCTGCTTCAAATAGCCCAGCAGGAAATCGATGTTCAGGCTGCGTTCGTGCGCTTCGTCGATAATCAGGGTGTCGTAGGTAGTGAGATAGCGGTCGGTTTGGGTTTCGGCGAGCAGGATGCCGTCGGTCATCAGCTTGATGTTGGCATCGCGCGAGGTGTTGTCGTTAAACCGTACTTTGTAGCCCACCGCCTGCCCAATCGGCTGCCCGAGCTCTTCGGCAATGCGCTCGGCAACGGAACGCGCGGCAAGGCGGCGCGGCTGGGTGTGCCCGATTAAGCCCGCCGCGCCGCGCCCGAGTTCTAGGCAGATTTTGGGCAACTGAGTGGTTTTGCCCGAACCCGTTTCGCCGCAGATGATGGTTACTTGATGGTTTTGAATCGCGGTTTTGATGTCGTCCAAACGCTCATGCACGGGCAAGGTGTTATCAAACTCGGGCTTGGGCAGCGCGGCTTGGCGTTTTAAGAAAATATCGTGGGATTTTTGATATTTTTGTTGTACCGCCGCCAAGCCGCCGAATTTTTCAGGCTGCCTGAATGCGCGTTTGAGAAAATGGCGGTCTTTGCAAAGGGTTTGGTCTAAATCGGGCTGGGACATAGTTTGACGTGTGAAAATTTGAGTAAAAACAAGGGGCGGGATTATAGCAGAGGCAGCCTGAAAGCCGGTTTCAGCCTACCTTTACAGCGGGGCGGTTGTTGGATTTCCAAGCTGCCTTTCCGCAAGCAGAAACCCCCTGCCTATGATTTATTAGGCAGGGGGTATGAATAAGGGTTT
>NZ_JAPHVK010000024.1:0-2404 GCF_028680565.1 Kingella sp. SNUBH-2017 | reverse complement strand
AATACGACGACGGCCGCACTGCCATCGACCCGATAAGCGGAAAATTCAATCCCAACCTTCTGCCCGAGCACATCAAAGAAGAGATCAAAGCGCAGACCGGGGCGCTTGCTTCGGTGGTCGGTGCGGCGGGAGGCAGTCTGAACGGCACCAGCGGCACAAACACCAATGCCCTGTTCAATGCGCAAGTAGGGGGCGTGTTGGGGCAGAATGCGGTGGAGAATAATTACTTAACTAGAGAGGAACTCAATGCTCAAGTAGATGCTGCTGTAGCTTGCCGAAAAGGAGATAAGGCAGCCTGCGCGGAACAAAAAAGGTTGGAAAGGCTAAATAAAGAGCGAGATTTGCGACTGCTAGCTGAATGTAATGCCAATATCCGTTCTCCTTTATGTACTCGGTTGAGAAAAGAAGCGGAAGTTGCTATGAGTGGGTTAAGTGCCACTCCATTAAGCAGATTGTTTGATTTTAAAATGGCATTTAATCCCGAAAGAAGGCAGGCTCATAGCGAAGAGTTCGGCAAAACCGATACTGTTGTGTTAATGTCTTACGGCAAATCACCGGAAGAAATTGCCGCCAATGCAAAAATGATGCGGATTGGCAGCGAACTGCTTACCGATATGACGGTTGTCGGAACGATTAAAGATTTCAAACAGGCCGACACGTTTAGAGATTATGCTGTTGCAACTATTTTTGCCATTCCGGGAGTGAAAGTAGCTAAAAAACTAGAAACCGTCCGCGATTTCAGAAAGGCCTACGAAGCTGCCAAAGAAGCGGGGGATTTGCGCACAGCCAAGAAATTGTTTGAATTGGCCAAAGATGCGAAAGGCTCGCCTAAAGTATTCGAAAAACTTGAAAATTCAGTAAGAAATATTAATTATATCAACAGAGCTAAATTATCTCAAAAGCAATTACAGAAGAAATTTAAACATGCTGTTGAATTTGGTATTGATACTACAAAATCAAATCCTTCGAATTGGAAAATTTTTGGAGATGCTATTATTAATCATATGAAGCATAAAGAAACTATTCAATATGGCCGTTATCGTCTGCCAGATTCTAAAGTTTTTTATAATCGTGACAGTAATATTGCTGTTGTATTTTCCAAAGATGATGAATTCGTTACAGTGATAAAATTAAATAAAGGACAGCCACAGTATAATAATTTTATTAAGAATGGATATTTGCAATGAAAAAAATGAGCCCATTGTTATGCTTAGCAACAGACTTTATTGATGACAAAATAGACGCTGATACTTTTGTTGATGCATATATGGAAATGTGGAGAAGTAACGCCAGTGATTTTGGAGGTGGGGAGCAATGGGATCGTGCTGACATTGCGGGAAGTTTATACATTATTGCAGACCGTTATTGTCCATTGGAATTTAGAGAGGACATAGAGCCTTGGGAATTAGATGAGCATGAGCTTAAGCAGGCAGTTTCAATATTTTTAAACAGTAAAAATTCTGATGAGGCATATGAAACATGGGAAAATATTCGGAATGGGAAATGAATGGATGTGTTTTGTTCGTGAAGGGGACTTTTCTTCATATATGACGAAACCGATCTCGACATTGATGTTTAAACATCCCGAGAAAATTCAGTTTGATTTGGTAAAGAGTTCCTAGCTTATCCAATTTATGAACCTTAACTTAAGATACATTATATGATTAAAATTAAATGTTATTATTATGATAAGGAAATCGATTATAGATGCTGTTCGTTCTTGGATGAGCATGATAATGAACTAATTTGTTTTAATAAAATATTTGGGGCTGTCCTAGATAACTCAGGAAATTCACATTAAGTTAGAATTTCCCCTATGAGAAAAAGTCGTCTAAGTCAGTACAAACAAAACAAACTGATTGAGCTATTCGTAGCAGGCGTAACCGCCCGTACGGCTGCCGAATTGGTGAATGTCAACAAAAGCACGGCTGCGTATTACTTCCATCGCCTACGCCTGCTCATTTACCAAAACAGCAGCCATCTGGAAATGTTTGACGGCGAAGTGGAAGCGGACGAAAGCTACTTTGGCGGACACCGCAAAGGCAAACGTGGACGCGGTGCGGCAGACAAGGTGGCAGTTTTTGGTATTCTCAAACGCGGCGGCAAGGTTTATACCGTGGTTATTGAGAACGCTAAAAGAGAGACGTTATTTCCTGTTATCACAAAGAAAATTATGCCTGACAGTATTGTCTATACGGATTGTTTGAGTAGCTATGATGTGTTGGATGTAAGCGGATTTACCCACCACCGCATTAATCACAAGACAACCGCTACCAGGATTGGGAAAACCACGAGCGCAAAAAGTCCGGCCTAACCGGCAGCCTGAAAAACGGCGTGGCGATGGCCGGTTACGGCAAGACCCAAGAAAACCTGCAGCAAAACAGCGTATCGTCTGCCGTAACCT
>NZ_JAPHVK010000023.1:0-3176 GCF_028680565.1 Kingella sp. SNUBH-2017 | reverse complement strand
GATTGGGAAAACCACGAGCGCAAAAAGTCCGGCCTAACCGGCAGCCTGAAAAACGGCGTGGCGATGGCCGGTTACGGCAAGACCCAAGAAAACCTGCAGCAAAACAGCGTATCGTCTGCCGTAACCTCCTCGCAGATAGGCAGCCTGAAAGGCAACACCACCGTAGCGGCGGGCGGCAAACTGAGTACCGAAGCCGCACAACTGTATGCCGGTGGCGATCTGAAGCTGCAGGGGCGCGAAGTTTCCCTTGGCGAAGCCTACAAACGGAACGAGCGGCACAGCGAAGCGCAGCACAAACAGAGCGGCTTCTCGGTCGGCATCACTTACGACCCCTATACCGCCGGCAAAAATGCCTGGGACAAAGCCATGCAGGGCGGCGGGTACAGCGACAGTATCGTCGGCAACTGGATGCAGCGCAGCAGCGCCTCAGCCAAAGCCAGCCAGGCGGCGGGCACGCCCGTTGTGATCAGCGGCGGCCGCAGCCGCAGCACGCAGGTGCAGGATGGCAGCAGCGCCGAAGCCGTCGGCAGCTCGCTGACAGCCGGCCGCCATCTCAGCATCCGTGCCACCGAAGGCAACATCGAAGCCAGAGGCGCACAGATCGCCGCCGAAGGCGATGCCCTGCTGTATGCCCGCGACGACATCCGGCTGCTGGCCGCGGCCGACAGCCGCCGGCAAACCGGCAGCAGCAAGCGTAGCGGTTTCTCCATCGACAACCGCGACCATATCACCCCCTTCGGCACCTTTAACGATCAGGGGCAGGCTGCGGGCGAGATCGGCAGCATCAGCGGCAGCACCCTGTCCGTGGGCGGTAAAACCCGTCTGCTTGCCGAAAAAGGCAATATCGCCGTCAGCGGCAGCAGTCTGGTCTCCCAAGACGATCTGCTGCTTAAAGCCGGCGGCGACATCGACATCCGCGCCGCCGAACACCGCCAAAGCCAGAGCGAGCGCCAAGTTTCTTCCGGCATCGGCAGTGCCGTTATTTCCGACACCGAGCACTTTAGCGGCTGGATGAAAAACCGCCGCGAGAACGAGGGCGAAGAAACCCGGCAGGCCGCCAGCCAAATCGGCAGCCTGAAAGGCAGCGTACGGATAGATGCCGGCGGTGCCTACCGCCAATCCGGCAGCGATGTTGCCGCCGCCCGCGACATCGACATTGCCGCCCAAAGCGTCGATATCCGTACTGCCGACAATCACGGCCGCAGCCGCCAGTCCGAGCGCGACCTTAAAATCGGCACCTTCGCCAAAATTTCCTCGCCGCTGATCGATTTGGTCAACGCTGCCGAGGGTGCCGCCAAAAGCAAAGCCGACGACCGCACCCGCGCCCTGCAGGGTCTAGCCGCCGGTGCCCAAGCCTACCAGCTGGCCGATTCCGTCGGCAAAGTGGCCGATGCCCTTAAAAGCAACAACGGACAGCAAGGCGCCGTCCTCTTGTCCGTTGAAGCCGGTTTCGGCTTTAAAACCGCCAGCAAGGAACAAAACCAAAACTACCGCCAAAGCCAGCAAAGCAGCCTGAAAGCCGGCGGCGACATCAATATCCGCAGCCGTGAGGGCGACATTACCGTCCAAGGCAGCAACATTACTGCGGGCGATACCATCCGTCTCGATTCCGCACGCGATATCCGGCTGCAGTCGGCCCAAGACAGCCAACATCAGGACGGCAAAAACCGCAATGCCGGCGTACAAGTCGGCGTCGGGGTTTCCGTTGGTGCCCAAACCGGCGTCTATATCTATGCCGAAGCGGCCTACGGCAAAGGCAAAAACCGTTCGGACAGCCAAACCCATCAAAACACCCTGCTGCAATCGGACAAACTGCAGCTCAGCAGCAAGGGCAATACCGTGCTGAACGGTGCCCAAGCCCATGCCCGACGCATTGATGCCGATGTCGGCGGCACCCTTTATATCGAAAGCCCGCAGGACACTGTCGAACAGGAGAGCAAACAAAGCGGCGGCGGCATCCGCGCCCAAGTCGCCCTCGGTACCGCATGGAGCGTATCCGGCAACTACAACCAAAGCAAAGCCAACGGCCACAGCCGCAGCGTCGGCAGCCAAAGCGGTCTCTTTGCCGGCGAAGGCGGCTACCACATCACCGCCGACAGCGTCCGGCTTAAAGGCGGTGCCATCGCTTCTGCCGCAGACAAAGACCACAACGAACTGACCGCCCGCAGTTTCAGCTTTGAAGACATCCGCAACGAAAGCAGCTACAGCGCCAGCAGCATGGGCATCGGTGCCGGTTACGGCGGCAGCCTGAAAGGAAGCGACGGCTTCAATCAAAGCGCCTTTGGTCGTGCGTCCCAAACCGCCGGCCAGAACATGAACAAAGGCCTCAACTACAGCCCCACCCTGCCGCAGCATGAAAGCGGCGGCAGCCAAGGTTATACCCGCTCGCTGCTCAGCGAAGGCAACATCACCATCGACGGCCGGCAGACCAGTGCCCGCGCTCTCGGCATCCATACCGATCTGCAAAACGCCCACCGCAGCGCCGAAGCCGTACCCGATCTGCAAAACCTACTCGACAAACAGCAAACCATTGCCCAATCGACTGCCGCCATCCACAGTGCCGTCGGCACCTATAGGGGCAACCGTGCCAAAGCGGCAGCCGAAGAGCTGGAAAAACAACAAGCCGCCCACGAAGGCAGCCTGAAAGAGCGTAACGACGGCAGCTACGAACACTACCTCAGCCTAAGCGACGCACAACGGCAGCAGGAGATGCTGGCCCATTCCCCCGCCTACGCCCAAGCCTACCAAGAAGCCCGAAGCTGGGGCGTAGGCGGCAGCAAAAGCCGTGCGCTTAGCGCCGCCGAAACCCTGATTACCGGCGCATTGGGCGGCCAGGGGGATCTGCAGCTGGCGGCCAATACTTTGGCACCGTATGCCGCAGCCGCCATCGGCAAGCGCTTCGGCCACGGTGAAAACAAAAACGAAGCCGCGCAAGCAATCGGCCACTTTATGCTCGGCGCGGCCTTGGCCTACGCCAACGGCGCCGACCCGCTTGCCGGCGGCAGCGCTGCCGTTGCCGCCGAACGTGCAGCCGAATACCTGGCCAAACAATACGACGACGGCCGCACTGCCATCGACCCGATAAGCGGAAAATTCAATCCCAACCTTCTGCCCGAGCACATCAAAGAAGAGATCAAAGCGCAGACCGGGGCGCTTGCTTCGGTGGTCGGTGCGGC
>NZ_JAPHVK010000022.1:0-3424 GCF_028680565.1 Kingella sp. SNUBH-2017 | reverse complement strand
CGCCTTGGGCGGCAATCAGGGTCTGCCCGTCGCTGATGACTTGGCTGCCGCGGATGCGGGTGTCGCCGCCGGAGGCCGTTCTGACTTCGCGGCCGGTAATCACGCTGCCGGCTGCTTCGTCGTGCTGCCGGCGATATTGGTCCAGCCGGCTTGTGCTGCCGACCAAACCGCGCTCTTTGCTGTAGGTCGATTCGTCCAGATCCAGGGTGCGGCGGCCTTCGCTGATGTCGATATTGCCGCGGGCGGCCAGGGTGGTGCGGCCGTTTTGGCTGTCGATTTGGCCTTGGCGGATGCTGAGGTCTTTACCGGCGGATACGGTGATGTTGCCAAGCGCTTCGATGCGGCTGCCTTCTTCGGCGCTTTGGTGGACGTGGCGGTGGTTTTTGTCGCTGAGACTGCCGTAGCTTTCGTGGCTTTCGGTGCGGACGGTGCCGAGTGTGACGCTGCCTTGGCGGGAAACGACTTGGGTATGGCCTTCGCGGGCGCGGTTGGCCAGGCGGGCGCCGTTCAGTTTGATGTCGTGCCCTGCTTCGAGGCTGAGTAGGCCTTGGCCGTCTTCTGTGCCGCTGACATACAGTCCGGCCACACGGTCAACGGTGGTGCGGCCGTTGTGCGAGTCGCCGCTTTGGGCGGTGCTGCTTTGAAGGGTAATGTTGTCGGCTTTGAGGCTGAGCAGCCGTTCGGCTTCGATGCTGCCGCCGGTGATGTCGATTTGTTGTTGGGCGTCGAGTATGACGTTTTTGCCGCCGATGCGGCCGCTGTTGCTGATGTCGCCGGCGGCCAGATCGACGATGCGCCGGCCGGCAAGGGTGCCGCGGTTGTCGATGCGGCCGGCATTCAGCTGCAGGGCGTCGGCGCTGATAAGGCCGCCGGCGCTGTTGAGATCGCCGGGGCGGGCGAGGACGTAGACTTTGGGTACGAGTACGCTTTGGCTGCTGCCGTCGGCCAGGGTAACGGTCTGGCTTTCAAGCCAGACGATGTCGCTGGTCAGCCGGGCAACCTGCTCGGGGGACAGGGCGATGCCGGGGGTGAGCTGCTGGGCGCGGGCGAAGCTGATGCCGGCGTCCATCAGGGCTTGGAATTGGGCTTCGTCGTTGGGGTAGCCATCCAGACGGCGGTAGCCGGTCAGACGGGCGATCTGTTCGTTGATCAGGCGCTGCTCGTAATAGCCGTCGCCCAGCCGTTTGTGGGTGCGGTTGGGATCGGTTTGCAGGGCTTTGAGCATGTAGTCGCTGCCCAGCCAGGTGCGGTAGTCGGCATAGGCGGGATCGGTTTCCACCAGATAGCCGGGGCGGTCGGGACGGACGGTGTACAGGCTGCTTTCGGGCAGGCTGAAGCGGCCGTCGGGACTTTTAATGCGTTGTGGCGCAACGGCGGCGGTGGCGGCATCGGCTGCGGCGGCATGGCCGGCGGGGGGATTCAGGCTGCCTGCCTGATCCTGATAGCTGATGTGGTTGGCAAATTCGCGGCGTTCAAGCAGGGTTTCGTTATACACGGGAGCGCTGTAGCCGGTGCGGCGTCCCCACCTTTGTCTAGATTTGCTTTTGCGGGCATAGCTGTTTTCGAAGATGCCGGACTCGATTTCGTACACGCCGGCCAAATCGCTGAGGTTTTTCAGGGTGCTGTCTTTGTCGCTGCCCTGCCAGACGCCGCCGATCAGGATTTGGCCGTTTTCATTGGCCAGCTCTTGGGTGTCAGCAGTAAAGTTGCCGCCGATGGCAATTTGCCCGGGTTGGGAGTGGGCGATTTGGTCTTCGTGGCGTTGTATGGTGACGCGTTTTTCGTTCCAGCTGGATTGGCGAACCGGAGCACGGCCGTCGTTAAAGGTAAACTCGCCTTTGGCATGATTGGCAGTCTGCCGCCATGAGCCGTCTTTGCCAACCTGCCACCACTCGGGATTGCCGGGCTGGCTGTAGCTGTGCCGGTGTTCGGCCGCGCCGACGGCAACTTTGTGATTGACTTCCCAGCGGCTGTTGCCGTTATGGATTTTGGCAACCGACCATACGCCGTCTCCGGCCGCTTCGATGCGGCCGCCGCGGTTTTCCAGGCGCTCGGCCCTGCCTTCGGCCTGATGGCTCTCGTTCAAACGGACGCCGATATGCAGTGTGCCTTCGCTGCTGATCAGGCTGGAGACGCTGCCGGTTTGTACTTGGCCGTTTTCTATCCGGCCAAAGCCGCTGCCGGTGTTGCTTATGCTGCGCATGCCGATGTCCAGGCGTTCGCGGGCGGCAATGACGGGGGCTTGGTTTTTGCCGTCTGCGCTTGCTTCTTCGCGGTTGTTCAGGCTGCCGCCGCCCAGGGCGAGACGGCTGCCGTAGATGCGGCCGCTGCCGATGTTGTTCAGGGCAGTCGCGGCATCAATGCGGGTCAGGCCGTTGCTGTTGATCAGGCCGCGGTTGTCCACAGTGTCGGCGCCAATACGGGTATTGCTGCCGGAAACCAGTTTGCCTTCGGCGCGGTTGTCGATATGCCGGGCACGGATGTCGAGGGCTGCGCCGCCGGCCAAACGGTGACGGTTGCGGATGCTGCCGCCGCTTTCGATGCTGAGTGTGCGGCCGGCTTCGATGTCGCCGCTGCTGTCAAAGTCGGCGCTGAGTTTGAGGGCGGCGTCGCGGCCGGCGGCCAGGGTGCCGCTGCCGTCCAGCCGGTTGGCCGTCAGTTCGAGATCTTGGCCGGCCAGAATGCTGCCGCCGCTGCTGGCAATATCGCCGGCGGCCAGTTTCAGGCTGCCGGCAGTGGTGATTTCGCCTTGTTGGTTGTTCAGACCGTCTGAAAGGCGGATGTCGCTGAGGGTATTGCTGCGGATGACGCCTTGGCGGTTGTCGAGTCGGGTGCCCTCCAGTTTCAGGCTGCCTGCTGCCAGGGCGCCGCCGCGGTTGTCGCTGTGGCGGCTGCTAATGTCGGCGCTGCGGGCGAGGATGGTGCCTTGGCGGTTGTCGAAACGGCTGCCGTCTGCTTTCAGGCTGCCGAGGGTGAGGTGGCCGCTGTTGGCCATTTCGCTGCTGACGCTTAGCGCGGTGCGCCCGCCCGCTTCGATGGTGCCGCTGTTGTCCAAACGGCCGGAGACGCTGATGCGGCCGTCGGCAGGAGCGGGAACTTGGGTGGAGCCGCCGTTGCCGTTATTGCCGTTATTACCGTTGCCGTTATTGGCGGGCGGCCGCTTGTTGCCGGAATTGCCGTTTCCGCCGCCGCTGTTACCGTTGTTACCGCCGTTGTTGCCGCTACTGTTTCCACTGTTGCCGTTGTTGTTTTCCGGCAGGCCGATGCGGCCACTGTTGGCCAGACGGGCGGTATCGACGGTGAGATCCCGACTGCCGCTTTGGCTGATGCGGCCGCTGTTGTCCAATACGGGGGCGGCGATGTCGAGACGGCCGCCGTCGATTTGACCGCTGTTGCCGATATGGGCGCTGCGGATGCGGGTTTC
>NZ_JAPHVK010000021.1:0-5218 GCF_028680565.1 Kingella sp. SNUBH-2017 | reverse complement strand
CCCCCCTAGGCTAATAGGGGGGGAGCAAGAAAAAAGCCCCTAAGTACCAAAACGGGGGAGCAGTTTAGGTTTATCCGAATAACTTTTTAATCACGATTTAAAACATCTATGAATGTGGATTTTCAAAAATACAAGCGGTTCAGCCACGCACTAACTGTTCGCGGCAAGTTGATCGAAATACCGCTGCGCAAAGGCGAAAAAGACGCCGCATTCATAGATGGCATAACCTTCACCATCAACAAAAAAGACATTGAACACCTGTGCAAGACCTTTTGCACCGACGACGCCCAATACATCGAAAACTACAGCCGGCTCCTAATCGACGTTTTAGGTTTCGGCGTTTACCAAAAACGCCCCGGCAAAGGCCGCTACTTTTATCAGAGCTATTACACGCTTGGCACCGAAGAAGCCCAATACGGCACAGTCCACATCGGCGGCCAGCGGGATACCGTCTTAGTTGAGCTTACCGGTACCGGCTGCCAAGCGGCACTCGAAGGCTGGGAGCAGCGGCTTTACGACTTTCTAAAGCCCCTGAGCCGTGCCCACATTACCCGCGTCGATTGTGCCCATGACTTTTTCAACGGCGAATACACCCCGCAGCAGGCAGCGGAAGACCATACAAACGGCCTTTTTACCCGCCATAACGCCCGCCCCAAAAGCGAATGCCGCGGCACCGCATGGCGAGAAGAAGATTACACCGGCCGAACCTTTTACGTTGGTACCCGCTATTCCAGCCGCCTATGCCGCGTCTATGAAAAAGGCCGGCAGTTAGGCTGCCCCGAAAGCCCCTGGGTGCGCTTTGAAGTCGAGTTTCGCAAGAATGATAGCGTGATCCCGCTGGAAGTGCTGCTCGCCCCCGGCGAATTTCTCACCGGCGCATATCCCGTCTGCGAAAACCTGTTCAAGACACCCGCTCGCCGCATTGATTACGCCGCAAAGAAGCTGCAGCACGGCTTTGAAAACAAGCTCGCCCATGCCAAAAAACAAGTTGGACGCATCGTCAATTTCATGCGCGATATTGCCGGTTGGGATGATGAGCGAATTGTCCGCGAACTAAAGGCCGAAGCAGAGCTATACCCGCGCGGTTTGGCTCCCGACGAATATCAATGCCCGCAGGGCTATCCCTATCTCGTACCTGAGCAAGGCAGCGAACAGCCCTATCCCGGCTTCGTTTTCACAGGCGACCATGATCAGGATTTGCAAAACATCCAAATGCACCAGTTGTGTGAATTGGACAAACATCATCGGATTTTCTTAGAAAGCCTGAAAAATCCTACCGAGCAGCAACAGCAAGACAGCATCAGTTTTACTAAAAATCTGCAAGAGCTAATGGAAATGATCCAAGCCAAAAACGCAGCAAAAGAGCAAAAACGGATCGACGAATATATCGATTACATGTGGATCCGCTACGGCAACCAATTTATCAACCAAAGACAAGGAAATAACCATGTTGAACTTTGAACAACATCGCGAAAAACTCAATTACGAAACCCGCATCGTGATGGGTATCACCAAATTCAAAGGCACCATTGACGGCAGCGAGATCGACTCCTGCTCCGTACTGATTGCCGCCCCGCTCGATGAGACTACTGGCAACGCCAAAGGTTTTGGCGTTTCCAAAGTTTCTTACGGCAAAAGCGAAAACTACGAGCCTTTCCGCAATCTCAACTTCCCTTGCGAAATGGAATGCGCCTTTGTCCAAACAACAAACGCATCAGGTCGAAGCAAAGAAACCCTGAAAGACATGCGGCCGTTAAAAGCAAAAGCATGAGAAAGGCGTAAGCCATGATCAGAAAGTACATCGTTCAGGATTTGGAAAACTTCGAATTTCTCTGTCCACATCCTGAAGAAGTGGTCGGTTTTACGCCCTTTTTAAACCAAGCCGGCCATTTTGAAGAATTCGAATCAGCCGTTGAAGCCGGTGAAGACATGTGCGAACGCTTTGCAGTTTTCTCGTTCTGGCTTACCGAGTAGCAGAGTTTGCCGTTTCGGGGGTCGGCGGCAGCAAAACCCCTTAGAAGACCCCCACAGATACAAGGGAAAGGAAAAAAAGATGATCGCCTATATCGTCCTGTTCCTGATTTAGTTCCCCGCCGAACGTGTCCCGCCGACAGACACGCAAGGCATTTTTAACCGTCGGTGTAAGGAATTTCAAAATGAAAAACCTCAAACAAAAAGTAGCGGGCGCACTCGTTGCCGCTCCGGCCTTATTGGCCACTACCGCCGCTAATGCAGGCCCCCTTTTGGAAGCGGCAAAAGCCGAAATGGATCCGGTTAAAGCCGACCTGAATTCCGGCAGCGGCATGGTTATCGGCGTGGCACTGATTGCGGTCGGTGTCGGTCTGATGATCCGCTTGATGAAAAAAGCGTAAGGCTAAGGGGCAATCATGGGCTATAGGGTAGGAGGTCAATGCTTTGCCACTTCGGAGAAAGCGTCCGATTATCAGATGTCCATGGTTGTCCCCACCATTACCGCAGACGGCAGTTTAAAGACTGCCGTTTATCAAAACGGCAAATGGTACTACGGCAGCCAGGAAGTCAAATTGAGCTTTCCCCAGTGTGATCAGATGGAGCCGTTCAAAGAAGGCATGCAGGTAGGCATTTTTATACTCGGCATGTTCGTCTTGGTTTACATGACAAAAGTTTTTTTAAGAATGTTCCGTTATTTGGAAAAAGAGTAGCAGGCAGAAAAATGGCGTATGACACAAGCAAGCCAAAAGGCGATATGGATTTGATCGGCGGTGGCGGCGGATCCGGCACAAGTACCCAATACGGCGCCCAATTCAAAACCGATGCGGGAATTATGAAAACCGATTTGATTATGGTTTGTGTTCTTGTAATAGTTTTTTTGAGAATGTTCCGTTATTTGGAAAAAGAGTAGCAGGCAGAAAAATGGCGTATGACACAAGCAAGCCAAAAGGCGATATGGATTTAATCGGCGGTGGCGGCGGATCCGGCACCAGTACCCAATACGGCAGCCAATTTAAAGCCGAATCCGGTGAAATGAAAACAGATTTGATAGCCGTCGGCGCCATTATTTTGGGCATTGTCGTTTTGATTATCGGCGTAAAAGTCTTTATCAGAATGATGAGAAAGCCCGTTGAAAAAGGTAAAAAAAAAGACGCTAAAGAGCTGAAAGACACCCCGCCCGATGCCGATCCAATGGATTTTGATGCAGATGGACAAGATTATCAGCTTGAAGCGCTTGATGATCCCAATTTAGATGCGGAAGCGGAGCGGATGGCCAGAGAAGAGATAGAAGCTAAGTATGCCGATTCTCCGATAGATGAAGAGCAAATGAATTTTGAGATCAACAGCCGTAAGCAAGAGATTTTTGAGGAGTTGGTTCAGGATTATTTGGAAAGGCATCCGGATGAGCTTGAGCAGTTTCCTTGGTTGGCACGGCCTGAAGAAGACGAAGCTGAAGACGAATAAGAGGAAATGTAATGTACGACTGGATCAGTTACCTGTTAGGCATACTGTTTTGCGTGCCGGTTTGGTTGTTGTTTGTGGAATAGGAAAGGGGTAGGCAAGTGAGAGCGGATAAAGCAAGGCTGCTGCTGGCGGCTTTGATGGCGGTGGTGTCGTTGGGAGTGGAAGCTGTAATTATCCCGAAAGAGGATATTTCGATTCTATCTAATACTTCGGGGATGTATGACTGGAGTTTAAGTAGGTATGTTGTATATAAAACTAAAGACGGTCGCTATTTTGCTGGGTTAGATAATCTTTTTTGTAAAGGTGATTGCAAAGATGGTGGTTCAAATGGGATTGATACAGATACAACAGCATTGTTTGATAGTCCGCAGGAAGCATTAAAGAAGCAGTATGGTTCGAAATCTAAATGTGATTATCAATCATTGGTTTGCTATCAAAACTCCGGCCACGAAGAAGACAAACCCGAAGAGAAACCTAAAAACCCCAAAGAAGAGCCCCCCAGCCCCACGCCCCCAAAAACCGACGACAAAGCCTGCGGACGCAACGTAAACGGCAAATGGGTGTCCGAACCGTGCAAACCAAATCCAAAACAGCCTATAAAGTACAACGATAAGCCGGGCGAATTTACTGTTACTTTTTCTAATGAGCATCCGTCAAACGAACATAAAGGCGGATCGCAAAAGTTTACTTTCAAGGGCACATTTCCAAATGGTAGTACTTCGGGCTATACGTTATGCAGAGATATACAGAGTAATGATCTTGCTGTAAAGGCAGGATTTAAGTGTCCTGAAGGCAATCTCTTTTTTTTGATGGAAGTTGAGCAAAAGAAAGAAAAAGATCCGCCAAAACCCAAAGATCCGCCCAAGCCGGATGATGGCAAAGACCAGCAGCCCAAAGATCCGGCCAAGCCCAAAGATCCCGCCAAACCCGACGACGGCAAAGACGGCCCCGACGTATCCGAACTTGACGGCAACAAAGACGGCAAAGACTACAGCAAAGTGCTCGGCGACATAGCCAAGAGTCTTGAGAACATTCAAGAGAGCCTGAACAAATTCGGCAACGGAAACGGCGGCGGTGGTGGCGGCAGCGGCAACAAAGGCGATCCCAACGGCCACAAAGGCGGCGAAGACACCGGCGAGACCGACATGGCCAAATACTGCAAAGAGCATCCCAATGCCCTTTCCTGCACCAAGCTCGGCACCGAAGAAGACATCCGCCGCACCGTCGGCAGCCCCGACGGCAGCGGCAGCAGAATCGGCATCCCCAAAGAAACCGTCGGACTGCCCGGATTCAGCCGCAGTAGCGATTTTGTCGAAAACGGCACCTGCCCTGCGCCCAAACAGTTTGTGTTTATGGGGCAAACGAACGAGTTGAGCTATGAAAGCATGTGCCAAGGCGCAAGGGGTTTGCGGCCGTATATCGTTTTTTCGGCAATCTTTATCGCCTTTGTGATTTGCCGGCATGCCGTAATCAGCAAAACCTAAAGGGAGACAACCATGCCCGTTCTGATTGCCCTGCTCGGCCAACTGCTCGTAACCCTGATAGGGCAGGTGATTATCGCCCTAGGCATCTCTGCCATTACCTACGTCGGCTTTGACCATCTGCAGCAGATGTTTTTGGGCTACGTCAAAAACTCAATGGGCGGCATTGCCCCCGAAGCCATCCAGATTTTCTACATCGCCGGCGGCGGTGAAGCCCTGAACTGGATATTCGGCGCAACATCGTTCGCCCTTGCGCTCTCGTCCGTGTCCAAACTTGGTACATCTTTCAAGAAAAAGTAGCA
>NZ_JAPHVK010000020.1:0-5474 GCF_028680565.1 Kingella sp. SNUBH-2017 | reverse complement strand
TTTATTAGGCAGGGGGTATGAATAAGGGTTTGGCGGTGACCTACTTTCACACGGGAGACCGTACTATCATCGGCGCTGGTTCGTTTCACTGTCCTGTTCGGGATGGGAAGGAGTGGGACCAAACCGCTATGGCCGCCAAACAAAGAGGGCAAATCGGATAGCCTGTGCTTTGGGCACTAACAATCACAAAGAAGTTACCGATGATGGGTAATCAGTAATTCGAACGATGATTTTAGTATCATTATTTCAGTAAGCTTTCTGTTTGTCGTATCACAGCGTTTATGCTGCAAAGTACTTCAAATGATAGAGTCAAGCCTCACGAGCAATTAGTATGGGTTAGCTGCACGCGTTACCGCGCTTCCACACCCCACCTATCAACGTCCTGGTCTCGAACGACTCTTTAGTGCGGTTAAACCGCAAGGGAAGTCTCATCTTCAGGCGAGTTTCGCGCTTAGATGCTTTCAGCGCTTATCTCTTCCGAACTTAGCTACCCGGCGATGCGACTGGCGTCACAACCGGTACACCAGAGGTTCGTCCACTCCGGTCCTCTCGTACTAGGAGCAGCCCCCGTCAAACTTCCAACGCCCACTGCAGATAGGGACCAAACTGTCTCACGACGTTTTAAACCCAGCTCACGTACCACTTTAAATGGCGAACAGCCATACCCTTGGGACCGACTACAGCCCCAGGATGTGATGAGCCGACATCGAGGTGCCAAACTCCGCCGTCGATATGGACTCTTGGGCGGAATCAGCCTGTTATCCCCGGAGTACCTTTTATCCGTTGAGCGATGGCCCTTCCATTCAGAACCACCGGATCACTATGTCCTGCTTTCGCACCTGCTCGACTTGTCGGTCTCGCAGTTAAGCTACCTTTTGCCATTGCACTATCAGTCCGATTTCCGACCGGACCTAGGTAACCTTCGAACTCCTCCGTTACTCTTTGGGAGGAGACCGCCCCAGTCAAACTGCCTACCATGCACGGTCCCCGACCCGGATTACGGGTCTGGGTTAGAACCTCAAAGCCACCAGGGTGGTATTTCAAGGACGGCTCCACAGAAACTGGCGTCTCTGCTTCTAAGCCTCCCACCTATCCTACACAAGTGACTTCAAAGTCCAATGCAAAGCTACAGTAAAGGTTCACGGGGTCTTTCCGTCTAGCAGCGGGTAGATTGCATCTTCACAACCACTTCAACTTCGCTGAGTCTCGGGAGGAGACAGTGTGGCCATCGTTACGCCATTCGTGCGGGTCGGAACTTACCCGACAAGGAATTTCGCTACCTTAGGACCGTTATAGTTACGGCCGCCGTTTACTGGGGCTTCGATCCGATGCTCTCACATCTTCAATTAACCTTCCAGCACCGGGCAGGCGTCACACCCTATACGTCCACTTTCGTGTTTGCAGAGTGCTGTGTTTTTAATAAACAGTCGCAGCCACCGATTCTCTGCGACCCTCCTATGCTTACGGAGCAAGTCCTTAACATTAGAGGGCATACCTTCTCCCGAAGTTACGGTATCAATTTGCCGAGTTCCTTCTCCCGAGTTCTCTCAAGCGCCTTAGAATTCTCATCCTGCCCACCTGTGTCGGTTTGCGGTACGGTTCTGATTCAACTGAAGCTTAGTGGCTTTTCCTGGAAGCGTGGTATCGGTTACTTCGTGTCCGTAGACACTCGTCGTCACTTCTCGGTGTTATGAAGACCCGGATTTGCCTAAGTCTTCCACCTACCGGCTTAAACAAACTATTCCAACAGTTTGCTAACCTAACCTTCTCCGTCCCCACATCGCATTGAATCAAAGTACGGGAATATTAACCCGTTTCCCATCGACTACGCATCTCTGCCTCGCCTTAGGGGCCGACTCACCCTACGCCGATGAACGTTGCGTAGGAAACCTTGGGCTTTCGGCGAGCGGGCTTTTCACCCGCTTTATCGCTACTCATGTCAACATTCGCACTTCTGATACCTCCAGCATCCCTTACGAGACACCTTCTCAGGCCTACAGAACGCTCCCCTACCATGCACTAAAAGTACATCCGCAGCTTCGGTTACAGATTTGAGCCCCGTTACATCTTCCGCGCAGGAAGACTCGACCAGTGAGCTATTACGCTTTCTTTAAATGATGGCTGCTTCTAAGCCAACATCCTGGCTGTCTGTGCCTTCCCACTTCGTTTACCACTTAATCTGTCATTTGGGACCTTAGCTGGCGGTCTGGGTTGTTTCCCTCTTGACAACGGACGTTAGCACCCGCTGTCTGTCTCCCGAGGAACCACTTGATGGTATTCTTAGTTTGCCATGGGTTGGTAAGTCGCAATGACCCCCTAGCCATAACAGTGCTTTACCCCCATCAGTGTCTAGCTCGAGGCACTACCTAAATAGTTTTCGGGGAGAACCAGCTATCTCCGAGTTTGTTTAGCCTTTCACCCCTATCCACAGCTCATCCCCGCATTTTGCAACATGCGTGGGTTCGGTCCTCCAGTACCTGTTACGGCACCTTCAACCTGGCCATGGATAGATCACTCGGTTTCGGGTCTACACCCAGCAACTATATCGCCCTATTAAGACTCGGTTTCCCTGCGCCTCCCCTATCCGGTTAAGCTCGCTACTGAATGTAAGTCGTTGACCCATTATACAAAAGGTACGCAGTCACGGAATAAATCCGCTCCCACTGTTTGTATGCATCAGGTTTCAGGTTCTATTTCACTCCCCTCCCGGGGTTCTTTTCGCCTTTCCCTCACGGTACTGGTTCACTATCGGTCGATGATGAGTATTTAGCCTTGGAGGATGGTCCCCCCATCTTCAGACAGGATTTCTCGTGTCCCGCCCTACTTGTCGTATACCTAGTACCACCGCCGGAATTTCGAATACGGGGCTATCACCCACTATGGCAGAAGTTTCCAATTCTTTCTTCTATCCCGACGGCTATCGTATACAGGCTCCTCCGCGTTCGCTCGCCACTACTTGCGGAATCTCGGTTGATTTCTTTTCCTCCGGGTACTTAGATGGTTCAGTTCTCCGGGTTCGCTTCGCTTATCCTATGTATTCAGATAAGGATACCGCACTGAGTGCGGTGGGTTTCCCCATTCGGACATCACCGGATCAAAGCTTTATTGCCAGCTCCCCGATGCTTTTCGCAGGCTTACACGTCCTTCGTCGCCTATCATCGCCAAGGCATCCACCTGATGCACTTATTCACTTGACTCTATCATTTGAAGTACCTTTTTGACTTCGGAGTTTTACCGTTGACTAGCTATGCTCCTTAAGGCCTTTACTTTGATAAAGCTTACTGCTTGTTGTGTCTTAACCCTGCCTTTTGTGTTTCAGGGTTAAGTCGATACAATCATCACCCAAATTACTGGGCTTTATTTCAGGCTGCCTGGGCAGCTGCAATAAAACCTCATTGTCTTTGTTTGTTGATTTCGGCTATCCAATTTGTTAAAGATCGATGCGTGGTTTTCGCAAATTAAAGCAGTCTGATTCTGCAAACTGCTTTAATTTGGGAAATCTTGGTGGAGGCAAACGGGATCGAACCGATGACCCCCTGCTTGCAAAGCAGGTGCTCTACCAACTGAGCTATGCCCCCTTTACCTTGAACCGGCCTGCCGGCTTTGGTTACTGGTGGGTCTGGGAGGACTTGAACCTCCGACCCCACGCTTATCAAGCGTGTGCTCTAACCAGCTGAGCTACAAACCCAGGTCTCTTCGCATCTCTAAACCGACGATTACCGATAAGTGTGAGTACCTTTGGCCTTCTCTCTAGAAAGGAGGTGATCCAGCCGCAGGTTCCCCTACGGCTACCTTGTTACGACTTCACCCCAGTCATGAAGCATACCGTGGTAAGCGGCCTCCTTGCGGTTAGCCTACCTACTTCTGGTATCCCCCACTTCCATGGTGTGACGGGCGGTGTGTACAAGACCCGGGAACGTATTCACCGCAGTATGCTGACCTGCGATTACTAGCGATTCCGACTTCATGCACTCGAGTTGCAGAGTGCAATCCGGACTACGATCGGTTTTCTGGGATTGGCTCCACCTCGCGGCTTGGCTACCCTCTGTACCGACCATTGTATGACGTGTGAAGCCCTGGTCATAAGGGCCATGAGGACTTGACGTCATCCCCACCTTCCTCCGGTTTGTCACCGGCAGTCTCATTAGAGTGCCCAACTGAATGATGGCAACTAATGACAAGGGTTGCGCTCGTTGCGGGACTTAACCCAACATCTCACGACACGAGCTGACGACAGCCATGCAGCACCTGTGTTACGGTTCCCGAAGGCACTCTCCCGTCTCTGGAAGATTCCGTACATGTCAAGACCAGGTAAGGTTCTTCGCGTTGCATCGAATTAATCCACATCATCCACCGCTTGTGCGGGTCCCCGTCAATTCCTTTGAGTTTTAATCTTGCGACCGTACTCCCCAGGCGGTCAATTTCACGCGTTAGCTACGCTACTAAGCAATCAAGTTGCCCAACAGCTAATTGACATCGTTTAGGGCGTGGACTACCAGGGTATCTAATCCTGTTTGCTACCCACGCTTTCGAGCATGAACGTCAGTGTTATCCCAGGGGGCTGCCTTCGCCATCGGTATTCCTCCACATCTCTACGCATTTCACTGCTACACGTGGAATTCTACCCCCCTCTGACACACTCTAGCCTGCCAGTTCAGAACGCAGTTCCCAGGTTGAGCCCGGGGATTTCACATCCTGCTTAACAAACCGTCTGCGCTCGCTTTACGCCCAGTAATTCCGATTAACGCTCGCACCCTACGTATTACCGCGGCTGCTGGCACGTAGTTAGCCGGTGCTTATTCTTCAGGTACCGTCATCAGAGTCGGGTATTAACCAACTCCTTTTCTTCCCTGACAAAAGTCCTTTACAACCCGAAGGCCTTCTTCAGACACGCGGCATGGCTGGATCAGGCTTGCGCCCATTGTCCAAAATTCCCCACTGCTGCCTCCCGTAGGAGTCTGGGCCGTGTCTCAGTCCCAGTGTGGCGGATCGTCCTCTCAGACCCGCTACTGATCGTCGCCTTGGTAGGCCTTTACCCCACCAACTAGCTAATCAGACATCGGCCGCTCGAATAACGCGAGGTCCTAAGATCCCCCGCTTTCCCCCTCAGGGCGTATGCGGTATTAGCTGTCCTTTCGGACAGTTATCCCCCATTACTCGGTACGTTCCGATGCATTACTCACCCGTTCGCCACTCGCCGGCAGAGTGCAAGCACTCCCCGCTGCCGTCCGACTTGCATGTGTAAAGCATGCCGCCAGCGTTCAATCTGAGCCAGGATCAAACTCTTATGTTCAATCTCTAACTTAATACATCTTCTGGTCTGCTTCAAAGAAAAAGACAGATAAATGCAAATCCTAAAATCTACATATCTTGTCTTATCCGTCGCAGTGTGAGACCAAAGGCACTCACACTTATCGGTAATCTGTCTGTTAAAGAACGTCGCCACAGAAGCAGCGAAAGACCGCAATCATACC
>NZ_JAPHVK010000019.1:0-5622 GCF_028680565.1 Kingella sp. SNUBH-2017 | reverse complement strand
AATACGACGACGGCCGCACTGCCATCGACCCGATAAGCGGAAAATTCAATCCCAACCTTCTGCCCGAGCACATCAAAGAAGAGATCAAAGCGCAGACCGGGGCGCTTGCTTCGGTGGTCGGTGCGGCAGGTGGCAGCCTGAAAGGGGGAAGCGGCACCAACAACGGCAACAGCAATGCCCTGTTCAATGCACAGGTAGGGGGTGTGCTTGGGCAGAATGCGGTGGAGAATAACCAATTGGATACCCAGCAAATGAATGCATTCATAGATGGGATGAATCTCCATTGTAAAACAGGGAACGAGAGTGCTTGTGAGGCAGTAAAACGCACATTTACTTTGTTAGATAAAAATCAACGGGAAAAATTACAAGATACTTGCAGCAGATACCCCAGAACGAAAGTATGTGCTGATTTAATTGGTAAAGCCCAAGAAGGCGATGCTTTAATTGTCGACCAGTTTAATACACAAACATATGATATTTTGGGTAACAAAATGATGATGGGTATCTTCTTGCCAGAAGATATTTGTAACAACCCAACCTGCGTTACTGAAATCAAAAAACAAGATGCTAGAAACATAAAAGACAAAAATTATTTGGTACATGTTTTAGGTTCTCAAGATGCGAAAAACATCCGCAAAGGAAACATTTATATCATTAGATATATTGAAGAAAGGGCAGGCAACAGGCCAATTAATACACTAAGTGATGAGGAAGTGGTTGCATACCATGCGGATTTCATGAATGGTCTTGCAATGTCTGCTGCTGCTGCTACCGGAGGAGGAGCGAAAGCATTGGGAGGAGGTGCAAGACAGGTTTATCGCGCAATTAAGGGGAGTGGTGGAAGACAAAATTTAACGACCGCCTCAGGAAGAAATCATAATGATAACATTAATATAGGAAAAAACGATCCTAGTTTTAATCAAGAGCTTCACAAGAAAATTTATAACCAAGATCCCAGAAGAATTGAAGCTGTTAAGGCTAGAGATCAGGCTAGAAGGGAACAGAAGACCGGAAAGGCGGAGGTTCCGTCCGGAAAGGCTGTGCCTGTCGGCGAAGCCCGCATTCCCCCAAACCTCCAAGCGGTAAAAGGAACAACCGTTACCTTGGCACAGGAACAACGCCTGGCCAACGGGGAGCTGATACCGAGAGGCTCTGTGGTAACGTGGTCGGACAATGCGGTGAAGGTGGTGCGGCCTGACGGAAGCAAACGGGTGTTTAGCAGCCGGGATTGGGAACAGAAGGCATTGCCGAAACCACCGAAAGATTACAGAGATGACAACAACATAGGGAGAAACAACCCTAAATATAATCAGCAACGGCATGAAAAAATCGAATCCCACAACCCAAACAGAATAGAGGCGATACGCCAACGTAATGCTATTTCTTCTGCAGAAAGGCAGGCTGATGCATTAAAAAGGTTGCAAACGTCTGGCCGTACCCGCCTACCTGGACAACCGCAAAAAGGAAAGCCTGGTGCTGCTAGAGAAATGTCTCGTTCAGATAATCCGAATCAAACAGCCGAGGCTTTTGCACGTCGATATTTAGGCAGGAAACCTACATTAATGGAACGAGTCGAAGGTGAAAAATTATACGGAGGTAAATGTGTGGGCTGTTGGAAAGCGCAAATGCCGGATGGAACCTTTGTGGTGTATAGGCCAGCAGGTAATGCTTCTATGACTAAGGGAACTACAGCGTCTGTTGATATTAATAATCCAACATTAAATAACTTAAATATTAATTTAAAGGGCAAGCCAACAGAGCTGAAATTTAAATTCCCTGCTAGATAAGGATATTTTAATGAATTTAGAGACAGCAGAAAATATTCAATGCGAATTTGAGTATTTAGCATTAGATGCTTATTTCCCAATGCATTTTGCATCGCATGGACAAGGAAACAAAGATTGGCAATTTGCAGTTGAATTCATATATAGATTATTAATATGTCAATTAGCAATTCTTGAGCCTGTTAATTTGGAAACAGAAAAAGATATTCTAGGTTTTTGTCATAAACTAGCAAAACAAAATCCTTTTGGTAAGGATAATGGAGTGTGGTATTGGGGAGAGATTATATTAACAAAAAAGGGGCTAGATTTAATAATAAAATATATTCCTGAGGCATTTGAGGAGTGGAATGGAAAGAAATTTGAATTAAATACTCCTTTCATAAAAACATTAGAATCCATATTTATTGAGCATGGGGTAGAATGGGATGAGAATAATCCACTATTTCCTATTGCATCCTTAATGCATTCTTAAAAAATGATTAATCTTACTTGTTTTATTAAAATGTTACCTAAAGTATTTAAGATTGCTGGAGAGTTGCGACACTAAACGACACAATTGTTTACCGTCCTGCCGGATATGCTGGCAAAGATACCCTACCCACTACAGCAACGGTAGAAATCCATAATAATCAGGCCATCCGGTCACTGAATAACAATAAAAACTTAAAATTAAAATTTCCACAAAATTAATTTTTCTAGAAGGGTAAACTTATGAAGATGAACGAACGACAGGCAGCAGCCATGCAAGATATTTTTTATCAATTAGCTTTTGTTGATACAGAACCAGTAGACCTTCCCAATTCAGGGCTTGATTGGCAGGAAACAGTAGAGATTATTTACCGGCTGTTTACCTTGAGATGGATGGAATTTTGGCCGCAGAAAGAGATTACGGATGAAGACATTCGGGAGTATTGCCGGAATCTTGCTTATTACAATCCTAATTATGATCTTGAATCAAAAGGATACGATTTTGATGTTGCCTGGATTTATCATTGGCTTACACATATTAACCTTACCTCCGAGGGAGAGGTGTTCTATTTTAAATATTTTGATCCCGAAGTAGTGAACAGTGCAGAAGACGACAATGCCGTGAATCCCGCCTTTATCGATCATCTTGAAAGCATCTTTGAAGAAAACGATATGCCGTGGGGTAAGATATTTTTTCCCGTGCAGAGTATCGAGTAAGCATAGAATGCAGCTGAGGCTTTTGCACGCCAATTGCCGCAACCAGCCGACGACCGCACCCGCGCCCTGCAGGGTCTAGCCGCCGGCGCCCAAGCCTACCAGCTGGCCGATTCCGTCGGCAAAGTGGCCGACGCCGTCAAAAACCAAACCGGACAGCAGGGCGCCGTCCTCTTGTCCGTCGAAGCCGGTTTCGGCTTTAAAACCGCTAGCAAAGAACAAAACCAAAACTACCGCCAAAGCCAGCAAAGCAGCCTGAAAGCTGGCGGCGACATCAATATCCGCAGCCGCGAGGGCGACATTACCGTCCAAGGCAGCAACATTACTGCGGGCGACACCATCCGCCTCGATTCCGCGCGCGACATCCGGCTGCAGTCGGCCCAAGACAGCCAACATCAGGACGGCAAAAACCGCAATGCCGGCGTACAAGTCGGCGTCGGGGTTTCCGTTGGTGCCCAAACCGGCGTCTATATCTATGCCGAAGCGGCCTACGGCAAAGGCAAAAACCGTTCGGACAGCCAAACCCATCAAAACACCCTGCTGCAATCGGACAAACTGCAGCTCAGCAGCAAGGGCAATACCGTGCTGAACGGTGCCCAAGCCCATGCCCGACGCATTGATGCCGATGTCGGCGGCACCCTTTATATCGAAAGCCCGCAGGACACTGTCGAACAGGAGAGCAAACAAAGCGGCGGCGGCATCCGCGCCCAAGTCGCCCTCGGTACCGCATGGAGCGTATCCGGCAACTACAACCAAAGCAAAGCCAACGGCCACAGCCGCAGCGTCGGCAGCCAAAGCGGTCTCTTTGCCGGCGAAGGCGGCTACCACATCACCGCCGACAGTGTTCGTCTCAAAGGCGGCGCCATCGCTTTATTAGGCATAAGTAACAAATTTACTGCTCAATCTGAGAAACGGGGCACTAAGTAACAAATTTACTGCCGAAAATTTATTTTTCAGAAAAATAATCCTGAATAAACTTTATCTTGTTAGCCTTACTCATACCGTGATGGCACTCCAAATGCCGCTTTAATCCGGCAAATGCGCCATCAAGCAGATTGGTGGTGTTTGGGATGCTCAAATCGGGATGCTCTTCAAACACAAACAGGTTGCCCATGTTCCGTTTCAGGCTGAAATAGGCGCTGCGCAGTCTGGGATGGGTGTAGTGGGATTTGCCCGTTTCGGGGTTCTTCGTGCGTTCGTTTAAGAAATCCTGATGCCGTTCGAGCCATGCTTTCAGGCTGCTTTCAAAATCGGTTCTGCGGCTGCTTTTCAGACTTAGTGCCAGCCGCCACAGCTCCTTGCCCGCAGCCGTTTGCGGGTTGCGCGTCAGGTATCGGCCGACGGTTTTGACTTGGTGAAAATGGCATAGTTGCACGGGAATATCGGGGAATAACTGCGGCAGACCTTTACGGCCGTCGCAAACGATGCTTTGTATTTCAATGCCTTTGGCTTTCAGGCTGCCGATGGCTTCGGCGTAAAGGGCGTTGTTTTCGTTTCTGACTTAGGTTACCGAAAGCGCTTTGCCGCTGATACTGTCGAACAAAACCATGACGCCGAAACGGCGCCCGAAGTAGGTGGTATCCATCACGACGTTGGTGCATTGGGGTTCGGCAAGCTGTGCTTTGGGCGCGGCTTTTTTGAGATGGCGCAGGATGGTTTGGCGGCTGCATCCGCAGGCGGCGGCAAGCTGTGCGGCAGTTTGTTTGCCTGCGGTGTAGGCTTGCCATAGGGCTTGTGGGTTTATCCGTCTGCCGCCGTTGAAATACTTAGGGGCTTAGGAAGCAAAATCACCAAAAACAGTGATAAGCTTATGAAATGAAATTAAAAAACAAGTATCAAAAGTTCAGCAAAATTTCTGAACCACAATTTCGTCAAATTCTACGGCTATTTGCCTTGGATTTGACTGCTTCTGATACTGCCAGATTAACTGGCATCAGTGTCAGAAGTATCAACACGCTATTCTTAAAATTACGGCAACGGTTAGCTGCTGAATGTGAGCAGCAAACTCCTTTTGATGGTGTTGTTGAACTTGACGAATCCTACTTTGGTGCGAAGCGTATTCGTGGTAAACGCGGAAGCGGTGCTGGTGGTAAAACCATCGTCTTTGGGGTACTCAAACGGGGAGATAAGGTCTATACGGAAATCGTACCCGATGCCTCCAAAGCTACGCTACAAAAGGTTATACGCGGACATATCTCCATTGAGAGCGTCATCAATACTGACGGATGGCGCGGTTATCATGGTTTGATTGATATGGGATTTGCAAAGCATTTTAGGGTGTATCACGGGCAAAATGAGTTTGCTCGTGGAGCGCAACATATTAACGGTATTGAGTCGTTTTGGAGTTATGCGAAACACCATCTGATACACAACATGGTGTAGCAAAACATACGTTTTACTTGCATCTGAAAGAAACTGAATTTCGCTTCAATCACAGACATGATGATTTGTACAAAGTACTGCTGAAAATGTTGCGGAATGATCCTTTAAAATGATTTTTGCTTCCTAAGCCCCTCTGCAAATAAAAAAGGGGCTGTACTAGATAAGCCCTAAATTTCACACCACCGGCGCAGCACTTTAAGCTGCTCGGAAGGTGCGCCAAAGTTAAAACGGAACTCGCATTCTTTCAAGAACAGCGGGAAAGATTTACGGTCGA
>NZ_JAPHVK010000018.1:0-14027 GCF_028680565.1 Kingella sp. SNUBH-2017 | reverse complement strand
CTAAAAACAGCATCTACTGGCTGAAAAAAGATGCCTTTGGTATGTATAAAAGTGCAGAAGAGCACACCAAACTCAAAGGCTCCCTAAGCTCGTGGATTTGGGTAATGCCCTTGGCAATCGGCTTTGTTGCCTATAACGCCTACAAGCTCAACAACAGCTATCAGTCCAGATTGCAGCCGCAGCAGGCGCAGGAAGCCCAGCCAGAAGCCGGGCAAGGGCAAACCCAAGGCCAACAGCCAAACGCCCCGCAAAACGCATCAGGCGGCGTTTACGGCCAACAACAACAGATGCAGCAGATGCCCGCCCAAGATCCGAACCGTCCATTAAGCGCATCCGACTACATTCCCAGCATCGACGACCAGCCGTGGACGGCACCCATCTATAACGGCCGCAACCGCAACATCCAAACCATGCCTTACCCCGCCGCCTGCGTCAAAAGCGGCAGCAAATGCACCTGCTACACAGATCAGGCAACTACGCTCGATATCGACAAAGCCCAATGCCTGAAATACGTTGAAGACGGCATCTACAATCCCTATCTGGCCGACGAATACCAAGATCAGACGCCGGCAAACAGAAGCTACGGATACCAACAGCAGCAAGAGCAAAGCCGCCCGCAGGTTTCCCAGCTAGGCGGCCGATCCTTGCCCAGTCTCACGCAGGGCAATAACAGTGATTTGGATGTTATTCAATAATTCTGAAGTTAAAATTGGTTTTAAAGCATTCTGTATTGCCTTTTGCGTATCTGGCACTTTTAACAGCGCGCAATGCCATGTTGTCTAAACTGGTATTGCCGCTGCTTTTTATTATGGTTACGTTTTGGGTTGAGCCATCATCTTTGACTTCAAATTCAAGGCTGACTTCTCCTTCAATTCCTGCATTTTGAGCGTCTTCAGGGTAAGGCGGATTGGGCAAGCCTATTTTTGTGCAGTTCCGGCCTGATTTTTTGCTGTGAGATGTTTCCACTGTCCCGCCCGCATCCGCCTGGCCAGTCTGTTCGGCCATAGAAGTGGCCACTTGATTCGCATGGCCGGGCGATCCGGTTGTCAAAGTGGCCACTTGCACCGCATCCGGCCTATCCTGCATTTTCGCCGCCATATAGCCCAACAGCCCGCATATGGCCGACAACAGCACAATGATGATGTTTTGCTTCATGGTTGATTCTCCGCTTAAAAAGCCCGATTATAGCTGTACTTTGCAAATAGCAAAGTATCCTTCTGGTAGGCTGCAATATACAAACTGTCTAAATATTACATTTTAAGCGTATTAATTTAGACGATATGTACTATAAACATATTAAAAAGACATTTATTGTCCAATATATTGCATCTATTCTTTTGGTAATATGCTGTTATTGAATTGGATTTTTTTGTGCCAATTTAATAACAGGATACTTAAATATTCTGTAGATTTTCTACTTTAGAATATTATACAAATTGTCCAAATTGAATTTGCCCTTGTTCGCCCGCCTGCCCGCCAAATTTCCCGGCCTGCCTGCTTGGGTTTCGGTATCGTTTGATACATCACGGAGCCGGAAGGGCGTCAAGGGGGAAGCTTTGTAAAGATTTGGGGCGCTTTTTCCCAAATCTTTATGAATACCCCCTTGATGCCCTGCAGGCGACCCCACACTCTGCCGCAAGGGCAGGTGGTAAGGCGCGCGCTTTTCGCGCCGTCCCCCTGCCCCCGCGGCGTCGCAAGTGAGACTGGGGGGCGCGGGGGGCTAGTCCCCCGCAAAGGTTTCCGCTTCAGTATCGGAAAACAAAAACTGCAAAAGGTGCAGCTTCAGGCGGCGCCGCCGCCCAAAACATCACACCTTTTGCAGTAGCCGTTTCCGCTTCAGTCCAGTTTCAGATTACCCGCCGACGGTGGTGCTGTTACAATCCCCACCGCTGCGGCCTAGCTAACCGCAGCAAAGAGCAGCCAGCCTGTAAGCAGCCGGGGCACTATAGCCCGTCTATCAGATTAGGCGGCCGCTCTCTTTCTGTTTGTGAAATTGAGTAGCATCAAAGGACGCGGCAAACCGCGAACCTGTATAGTAAGGGTAATCACATGAGAACATCCGTCGGATTAGACATCTCCAAAAAAACCATCGACGCCGCCTACATGCCGGCAGAAAGACAAATCACCAGCGCCGTTTTCACCAACGACGCCGACGGCATCCAATCCCTGAAACAATGGCTGGACGCCTTTGGCCAAAGCGATTTGCACATCTGCATGGAAGCCACCGGCGACTATTACGAAGCCGCGGCAGATGCCCTAAGCAACGATTACGCCGTTTACGTCGTCAATCCGCTTAAAATCAAATGCTACGCCAAAAAGCGCTTCAGCCGCACCAAAACAGACAAACAGGACGCAAAAATCATCGCCGAATACTGCTTCACCGCCCTAGATGCAGAGCTAGAGCAACGGCATACACCCAGCGCAGACCAATACCGCCTAAAGCGTTTCATGGCACTGCACGGCCAACTCAAACAGCAGATGACAGCCCAGAAAAACCGTCTAAAGGCCGCCAAAGACAAATTTGTCCAAAGCATCCACAAAGAGCAGATTGCACAGCTTCAACGGCATATTGACGTAGTAGAGAAGGAAATAAACGACGCAGCCGGTGGCGACAGCGGCACCAAAGCCACTACCGATAAACTGCAAAGCATCCCCGGCATCGGCGTCATCACATCCGCCAAACTCGCCTACTACCTAACCGCCCTAAAATTTAAAGGCGCAAAGCAGTTTGCCGCCTTTGCCGGACTAGTGCCGCAAAAGAAAGAATCCGGCACAAGCGTCAAAGGCAAAGAGCAGATGACAAACTACGGCAACAGACAACTGCGCGGCGCCCTTTTTATGCCCGCCATGGTCGCCTACCGTAACGGCTATTTCCCAGAGCTGATAAAACGGTTAACCAAGAAGAAAAAGCACAAGAAAGTGATCATTGGCGCCATCATGCGCAAGCTGGCTATCATCGCCTACTACGTCCACACAACCGGCAAGCCCTACGAGCCGCACCGCTATCGGCCGCAAAGCTAGCGGCCGCAGCAAAAAGAAAACGGCAGAAAACTGCCGCCTTTTTTGCGTCTGCACAAAATGCAACAAAACATAATCAATAAAAACAGCAAGATACAATTTATTTTGTAAAATTGGGTTTACATCTAAGGTAGCATCTGAAAGCCAAAGGCAGCCTGAAAAGCCGAACACAAGGTTTTCAGGCTGCCTTTTTGCACATGCCACCATGCGGCAGAGCAGCACGCAGGCGCAATTTTCCCTTTGTCTCTTAACATAAAATAAATTAGAATATCGCGTTTTTTACAAATCTTGCACTAAGCTAACAAAGGAAATCATGAAACACACTATTCTTGCCGCCGTTATCGGCTTGCTTGCTGCCCATCCGGCCCTTGCCGAAACCATCCCCATGCCCGTGGAAAAACTGGGCGAAGTTCAGGGCGTGCCGTTTTACAAAGGCTACGGCTCGTCCATCGACGCCGACCCGCAAAACCCCAATCGTTTCTACGGCTTAACCGACCGTGGCCCCAATGCCGACGGTGGTGAAAACATCAAAATCTTCCTGCAACCGAACTTCACGCCCAACATCGGCCATTTTGAAATCCAAACCAACGGCACGATTAAAAAACTGCGCGACATCCCGCTCAAAGACGCCAACGGCAAACCGCTCACCGGCCTGCCTAACCCCAAAGGCTACGGCACATCCAAAGAAACCGTGGTGGATGTTAATAAACGCCCCTTGCAGCGCGACATCACCGGCATCGACAGTGAAGGGCTGGCGGTAATGAAAGACGGCACCTTCTGGGTATCCGATGAATACGGCCCGCACATCGTGCACTTTGACCGCAACGGCTTCGAGCTCGAGCGCATGAGCCCGCGCGGCGTGCAAACCAACGGCCGCCGCCTGCCCGCCGTACTCGGCCATCTGCGCCCCAACCGCGGCATGGAAGGCTTGACCACCACGCCGAGCAACCGCGTGCTGGTCGGCATCATGCAATCCGCGCTGCACAACCCGAGCAAAGATGCGGTGAAAAATGAATCGGTAACGCGCATTGTGTCGTTTGATTTGGCGACAGGTAAAACCAAGCAATACCTGTACCGCCAAGGCGGCAGCTATTGGAAAAACTCCGAAATCCGCGCCATCGACGAACACCGCTTTTTGGTGGACGAGCACAACGGCAAAAACGTGAAACACGTTTATTTGATTGATTTGCGCGGCGCCACCGACGTTTCCGACCCCGTCGACAGCGAAAACGGCTTGAAAGTAAACGGCAAAGCCATTGAAGAAAACACTTGGGAAGAACTCGCCGCCGCCGGCATCAAGCCCGTAAGCAAAACGCTGGTAAGCGACGTAAAAAAAGACGTGGATTTTCAGTCGTCTAAATTTGAAGGTATGTGGGTGGCAGACGGCGGCAAAACGCTGTGGATTATCAACGATGACGATTTCGGCATCGATTCCACAGACAACCACACCATCGTGCCCAAACGCCTGCCCAACGGCGAAACCGATGCCACGCGCCTGTACCGCATTCCGCTGAACATCAAATAAGCATCAAGCCAAAGGCAGCCTGCGTAGCGAAGCGGAGTTGCGAAGCTAAAACCTGTGTGCAAGGTTTTAGCTTCGCAACTCCGCTTCGCTACGCAGGCTGCCTTTTTATGCCCGCCGCCATATTGCGGATAAGCGTAGGTTGGGCATTCATGCCCAACTATGCCTGATATTGCGAAGGGAATTTGTCGGGCATCAATGCCCGACCTACTGCTTTCAGACGGCCTTTTGATGCGTAGGTCGGATACTTGTATCCGACGTTTTTCCGCAAAGGAACCCCAAGCATGCCAACGGCTGTCGGATTCGAGAATACGACCTACGAAACTTCCCCGCGCCGTCATTAGCTTACGCAAGCCCGCCCAAACGGCGTCATTCCCGCGCAGGCGCACTACTGTCCGGAATAAAACCCCGCAACCCAAACAAAAAGGTTGCAGTCCAACGTTTTTACGGGTAAACCCCAGAGCGTCAACTCAAAAACATCGGAACTGCAACCATGTACAGCATAAGCCGCTTTCAGCAAATCATCAAGCCCGTTATGAACGGACACTTCGCCCGCCATGTCCGCACACACCAGGCCGACAAACACAGTAAAGGCTTCGGCTGCCAAAACCTGTTGGTTTGCATGCTTTACGCCCAGCTTGGCCGCTGCACCAGCCTGCGTACACCCGGGCAATCCTTTAACGCCCACAGCAGCCACCATTACCACCTGAATATGCGCAGCATCCGCCGCTCCACATTGTCAGAAGCGCCGGCCAAACGCGACCCCCGCCCGTTTGCCGACATGCTTATTGAACTGAGTGCCCTATGCGGCAGAACCCTGCGCAAACAGGCTGGCGATTTACTCTACCTGCTCGACTCCACCCCGATTGTGCTCAAAGGACGCGGCTTTGACCAATGGACAACCCACAACGGCCGCATCACCGGTTTAAAACTCCATATCCTAATGAACCATGCCGACCAATGTCCCGTTGCCCACAGCATCACCGACGCCCGGGTTAACGATGTGGACGAGCGCCACATCGTGCAGCCTGAAAAAGGCGCCACCTATGTTTTTGACAAAGGCTATTGCGACTACAACTGGTGGGCCAAACTGGATGAAGCGGGCGCCTATTTCGTCACCCGGCTCAAAACCAATGCCGCCGTTGAAACCATCCAACGCTTTTTAGGCCGCAGCGCCAACGCGGTGAAACTGCAAATCCTGTGCGCGATGATTGCGTATCTGCTGCTGAAGCTGTACCGGCAAAGCGGCCGGATGGGCGAGAGCCTGCACCTGCTGTGCGCACGGATTGCGGGCAGCCTGTTTGAGCGGCCGCAAACGCCGTATGCCCACTACGCGCGCCGAAGGCGGGAAAGGCTTGAACTGGCGCGGATGCAGGGAGTGTTTTTTTGAAGTTAAGTGCTTGGCGTGCTGATTTGTATGGGTTATTTATTCCGGACAGTAGTGCGCCTGTGCGGGAATGACGGAATAAAAAAGCAGCCTGAAACCGTGTAATGCGGTTTCAGGCTGCCTTTTCAGACGGCATCAGGGCAGCCTGAAACGCCGTGTAGAGTGGGCATTCATGCCCGACGTTTTTTGCTGTGTTTCCTATTTCTGTCGGGCATAAATGCACCGACCTACGGCGCTTGTTTTTAAAGGCAGCCTGAAAAACGGCAGACGGGTTTGGACTTCGCAACAGCCGCAAACCTGTTTTCAGGCTGCCCAAATCCGCACAATATTTGCACGTTTCGGCATCATGCGGCGTGCGGCTCATCCCTATAATCTGCGTTTTCAACCCTATTCCAATAAGGAAAACATTATGAAAACATGGCTCTATACCGCTGCGCTGACGGGTTTTACCGCGCTTTCTGCCACAGCTGGGGCAGAAGGAAAATTTACCGTGCAAGTGGGCGGTTTGCAAAACGGACACTTCGCCGAACGCCATGTGTTAAGCGAAGCCTATGGCTTTGGCTGCACAGGTGGCAACATCGCGCCCACGATTTCGTGGAAAAACGCCCCCAAAGGCACAAAAAGTTTTGTGCTGACGATGTACGATAAAGACGCACCCACAGGTTTGGGCTGGATGCACTGGGTGGTCGCCAATATCCCCGCCAACGTCTCTGCGCTGCCTGAAAACCAACCCTTGCCGCCGGGCGCGCTGCAAACGCGCACCGATGGTGGCACAGCGGGTTTTATGGGCGCGTGTCCGCCCAAGGGGCAAAACCACCGCTATGAAATCACCGTTACCGCCGTGGATGTGGCCACGCTGCCCAATATCACCGCCGAAGCCACGCCCGCGCTGGTTGGTTTTTTCACCAATGCCCACGCGCTGGGCAGGGCAAAAGTTACCGTGCGCCAAGCGCGATAAGGGATGAAACGAAAAAAGGGACGCCATGTAGTGCGTCCTTTTTTGCTGTGGTGGGGGTTTTCAGGCTGCCGATACGCGGATGATTAACGCGCCCTGCGTACATCGCTCGGGGTACAACCAAAATGCGCCCGAAATTTCGCCGCAAACCGCGCAGGGCTTTCATAGCCCACCGCATACGCCACCTGCGCCACGCCCAGCGGCGAAGTTTGCAGCAGGGTCAGTGCGCGCATCATCTTCACACTGCCCGACAGTTCGCGAAAAGACGTGCCTTCGTTTGCCAACCGCCGCCGCAGCGTTGTTTCGCTCATGCCCAACTGCCGCGCCACATCCCTTATCTGCCAGTTGACAGCGGTATCCCGCGCAATCAGTTGGCGTATCTGCTTGCTCAAACGCTGCACCGAATGCGGATTGAACACCGCCCCGGCTTGCGCCAGCCAAGCCAGCAGTTCGATTGTCCGCGCTGCCAACACCGTTTCAGGCAGCCGCGCCTGCACGCCCTGTACCACACGCAAAAACGCTTCATTCCACGCCGCATCAGGATGCAGCACCCGCGCCAAATCCACCGTTTCGCGCGAAGGGTGTTGCGCGAAAAACTGTGCCACCCATTCATCGCCCAGCATCAGCCATTCCGAGCGATAACCCTGCGCCCCATCAGGCTCATTCAGCACATCAAACGACTGCCCGCCCACAATCAGCAGCCATTGCCCCGCCGTTGCCGCCAATTCGCCGCCCGCGTAGCGCAGTGTTTTACGCCCGTGCACCACGCGCACAATCATCGGCTGTGCAAACTGCGATTGCGCAAATGAAAGTTTTTTGTGCTGCAACACGCTGCCCGTTTCCACATGCTGGGGACAGGCAAAATGGTTAATCGTCGGCATGGCAAAATCAGTTGAATCAAAACAAGAGATGATAAGGGGGAAGGCGTTTTCAGGCTACCTTTTCAGACGGCATTAAGGCAGCCTGAAAGTGGAGATTGGCTTTCAGGCTGCCTTTGCTGCCGTCTAAAACTTTGCTTCCAGTTCTTTAATCTGGCGCAACAGCTCGCGGCGTTCGTCCGCGTTCAGCCCGCGGATATTACGCAGCTCGGCGTCAATGGGAACGGGCGCGCCGCCGCCTCGCGGGGCAAACGCGAGATATTGTCCGTGGCGGCGCACGGGTTGGAAGTTGTGGTCGCTAAATGTGATTTTGCGGATTTTGCCGTTGATGGGCGCGGGGTAGAAATAATACGTCCGCCTGAGTTTGTGATTGGTGCCGGCGATGTAAATCGGGATGGCGACGAGTTTCCACGGCTGCGCTTCGGGGCGGTTGATGGCGGCAAGCACGGCGCGACGGCGGCGGTAGCGGGACAGCTGCCACCCACATGCGGCGGCGGTAATGACGGCAAAGGGCAGCAGCGGCAGAAATCCGCGGATGTCGGCAGGATCGGCGGCGTTGCGCACGATTACGGCGGCAAAAACAAGGCTGCCGATAAGCATCAGGGCACACAAAATGTTTGCCAGCGGATAGCCGCCGCCAATGCTGCGGATGCTGACTTGGGTGGGCAGGCAGACGGGGAACTCGCGCGGTTCGGGTGGCGCGACGGGGCGCGAACCAAGGGCTTTGGGGAAAAAGGTTTGGCAAAAACCGTCGAGCACGGCTTGGCGGCGGCTTTTGTCGGGTTCTGCCGCCAGCGTGCAGATTAAATCGGGCAGGTGTTTGCCGTGCAGCAGGTACATCACGGGCAGGGTGATGGAGAAGTCGCGCTGGCGGGTCATGCTTTCCGACAGGCGCAGATATTTGGCGACGCGCGCTTCCATTTGTTCGAGCGTGGCGTTATCGGGCAGCGGCTGCTCGGCTTCCAGTTCTTCCAGTTCGGCTTTGAATTTGCGTGCAGGCTCGCTGTTCAGGTACAGGGTGGCGGGAAACGGATACACGAAAACCACGCTGTTAATCTGCTCCCACGGATAAAAAACGTTTTCGCGCTTGGTTTTGCTGCCGCTTTTCGCGCCAACCCCGTCGAGTTCTTCTTCGGTAAACGCTTGGACGATGCGGATACCGTCGGCGTTTAACACCAGTTTGGTGCGGCTATCGGCGGCGTGGTAGAGCAAAAGGGCGGCAAACACCAAGCAGAACAAAACGATAAAAGCTCCGCTTAGGACAGATTTTAGGCTGCCAACAAACAGCAGCGGCGATGCGGCAGCGGCGATGGCGAGCAGAACGAGCGACATCACAAACATCTTCAGGCGGGAATAGGTGATACGGATTTCGGTGGGCATGGGGGGCTTTCTGATGTGGGTTTGGGGGTTTGGATGGGTTGGGTTTTTCAGACGGCATGATGATAGGCATAGGCAGCCTGAAAGCAAGCGCAGCCGTAGGTCGGGGCATTTATGCCCGACGTTTTAAAATTTATCTGTGTTTGTCGGGCATAAATGCACCGACCTACAAACTCCGTGCGAAGCCTGCAAACGGGTTTTCAGACAGCATTCAAGGCAGCCTGAAAACGGTTGCCGTCGTAGTTCAGCGCTCTTTCAGCCCGGCATTTTATTCTGCTGCTTGTTGCGCCAACCGTAAGTACTCCGCCAAATGCTTATTTTCCACATCTTCAAGCGTATGTAATTTCAAATGGCGGCGGCCTTTACCTTTGCCTTCCAATAAACCGTGCGGGTCTGCCATCTCGGCACCGTGAGCAAATTCCACAGTTACATGCTGTTTATAAACAAAAATGCCGCAAAATGGTTTGGGGGCAGCAAACAAAATGCCGCCATATTTCACTTCTTCGCCTACCGTATCTGCCAGTTGCCCTATTTTCGTGCGCACACTATTGGCGATTTCATACAAGACAGGATTACTCTTTTGCCAATCATCCAGCAGATTTTTTACTTTTTGATCCATGGTCTTCTCCTAATTTGGGCTTGTGGGTTGGACATTGATGCCCGACAAAGTATTCCAAACCGCTATCTACGGCGCGGGCGGGTTTCAGGCAGCCTGAAAACCGTATGGGCGGCAAG
This sequence comes from Kingella sp. SNUBH-2017, assembly GCF_028680565.1. Lineage (NCBI taxonomy): Bacteria > Pseudomonadati > Pseudomonadota > Betaproteobacteria > Neisseriales > Neisseriaceae > Kingella > Kingella sp. SNUBH-2017. The sequence goes on along the minus strand of NZ_JAPHVK010000018.1, from coordinate 4,155 downwards.
GCTGTATTTTATACAAACGGCGAAACGGTTTTTGCGATTTGCCGTGTCGTGTAGTTTTTCAGGCTGCCTTTTTAGGCTTTCAGACGGTCTGAAAAGTGTCGGATACGAGTATCCGACCTACGGCACTGCATGACGCGGTGGAAAAGGAAGAATTTGCCGCCGATATTTATTTGGTGCTGCACGAAGACTTGCGCCGCTCGGCAAAAATCCGCGCGGTGGCGGATTTTTTGGGCGAGGTGTTGGCGGAACGGGCGGGGTAGGGCAGCTTTCGGGTTTATGCCAAATACTTGCCCGCATTATCCAAACAAAATTCGACAAATACCCGCACCACGCTCGACGGGTGGCGGTGCTTGACGTAGAGCAGGTGCAGCGGCAGCTGCGGGAAGGGAAAATCGGGCAGCACTTCGACCAATGCGCCTTCGGCAAGCAGCGGGCGGGCGAAGAAATCGGGCAGGTCGGTGATGCCGCGCCCCAGCAGGGCGAGCTGGCGCAGTTGGCGGTAGTCGTTGCAGCAGAAGGCGGCGGGCGGGATGATGCTTTGTCCGCCGAGCGACCAGCGCACGGGATGTTCGGGCAGGGGCGACCAGCCGATGCAGGGCTTTTGCGCCAACTCATCGGGGCGGTGCGGTGTGCCGCAGCGGGCGAGCAGGTCGGGGCTGGCGACCAGTTGCAGGCGCATCTCGCCGAATTTGCGGGCGACGAGGTTGTCGGTTGCCAAACCGCCGCTGCGCAGGGCGACATCGATGCCTTCGGCCAACAAATCCAGTTTGCGCTCGGTGGCGAGGACGAAGACCTCAACCCGCGGATAGGCAGCCTGAAAATCGCCCAGCAGCAGCCAGCCCGGCTCAAACGTCAACGGTAGCGACAGGCGCAAGCGCCCGGCACATTGCGCCTGCTCGCCGATGACTTGCTGCGCGATGTTATCCAGCGTTTCCACGCTCAAATGCGCCTGCTCGTACACCTGCTGACCGATAAGCGTCGGCTGCACGCCGCGCCCCGTACGTTCCAAAAGCTGCACGTTGAGGCCGTTTTCCAGCTCTTTGATTTTGCGGCTGACGGTGGCAACGGGCATCTGCAAGCGCGCTGCCCCCGCCGACAAACTGCCCGCCTGCACCACGGCGGTAAACACTTTTATCGCGTTGAAATCCATCTTTGCTTTCCATATCTGAAAATTTCGTTTTCATTTTAGCGACTACTCTTGCGGATTTGGAAGGGCGATAATCCCGCCATCCCAACAAGCACAGGAGCAACAACATGAGCAACATCGCTATTATCGGAAGCGGCAATATGGCCGCAGGGCTGGCTGCCGCACTGACCGCTGCCGGCAAAAATGTATTTATCGGCGCACGCGACGCTGCCAAAGCGCAGGCGCTGGCGCAGAAAACCGGCGCACAGGCGCAGGGCGGCACGCTTGCACAGGCCGTTGCTGCGGCGCAGACCGTGTTTCTCGCCCTGCCTTATGCCGCTGCGGCGGAAGTGTTGCAGCAGCTCGATGTTTCGGGCAAGACGCTGATTGACATCAGCAATCCCGTTACGGCGGATTTCCAAAACCTGTCGCTGGGCTTTACGACGTCCGCTGCCGAGGAAATCGCCAAAGCCGCACCGCAGGCGGCCGTGGTCAAAGGATTCAACACCGTTTTCGCCCAATTGCTCGACCCGGCCGCACGCAGTGGGCAGACGGTTCAGGTATTTCTCGCCGCCGATGATGAAGAGGCGAAAAAACGGGCGGCAGCGCTGACCGCAGACATGGGCTTCAAAGCGGTGGATGCAGGCGGCTTACGCAACAGCCGTTTCCTCGAACCGCTGGGCGAGATGAACATCCTGTTCGGCTTCTTCCTCGGCAAAGGTACGGGCATCGCCCCGATGTGGTCGGGCTTGTAAAACCGCTTCGGCATGAGCCGCGCCGATTTCGCCCACATCCAAACGCCAACGCTGCTGCTGGCGTGCGAAAAAGACCAAAACGCCCCGCTCGATACCGTACTTGCCGCCTACCGCGCCATGCCCAAGGCGCAACTCGCCATCGTTGCCAACGCCCCGCACGGCGTGCTGCAAAGCGACTTTTCCGCTGCCTGGGCGATGATTGACAAGTTTCTGCGGGATTGAGGGTTAGAAAACAAAACGCCGTCTGAACGAATTCAGGCGGCCTTTTTTGTTTTTCAGGCTGCCTTGCCGCGTTCTTTGTGTCCATCGCCCCACGCCTTCAAGGCGAGCAGCACCGGTGCAAGCGTTTGCCCGTAGGCGCTCAAGCGGTATTCGACGCGCGGCGGCACTTCGGGATAAACAGTGCGTTCGATGATGCCGTCGGCTTCCAGCGCGCGCAGTTGCGCGGTCAGCGTGCGCTGCGACACCGCAGGCAGGATGCGGCGGATTTCGTTGAAGCGCAGCACGCCGTCGCGATGCAGGCGGTAGAGAATCGTGCCTTTCCACTTGCCGCCGATAACGGCGAGCGCGGCTTCCACCGAGCAGCCTTCGGCGCAGTCAAATGCGCGGTGTGCGGTTTTGCCCATGAGTGTTCCTTGTTTGATGGTTGAAGGTCGTCTGAAACGGCTTTCAGGCTGCCTTTGGCAGTTTGTAGGTCGGGCATTGATGCCCGACGTTTTTATCTGCTTTCAGACGGCCTTTGCCAGTATCCAATAAGTAACCTACTGAAAAATAAGTGCGTTCTTAACAAGCACGCGCCCGCATTTTAAGATGCACGTCCCTTTTACACAACGGAGAAGCATCAAATGAAAGCCATTGGATTCAACCGCCCGCTGCCTGCCAACGACGAAAACTGCCTGCTCGACATTGAGCTGCCCACGCCGGAACTGCGCGAACGTGATTTACTGGTCGAAGTGCGTGCCGTGTCGGTCAATCCCGCCGACGTCAAAGTCCGCGCCGCGCATACGCCTGCCGCAGGGCAGTACCGCATTTTGGGCTGGGATGCGGCAGGCGTGGTCAAAGCCGTCGGCAGCGGCGTGCGGCATTTTCAGGTCGGCGACGAAGTCTATTACGCCGGCGTGATTAACCGCCCCGGCTCGTATGCCCAGTTGCAGGCGGTGGACGAGCGCATCGTCGCCCGCAAACCGCGCACGCTCGATTTCGCCCAAGCCGCCGCGCTGCCGCTGACCGCGCTGACTGCGTGGGAAACCCTGTTTGACCGCCTCGACGTGAACAAACCCGTCGCCGGCGGCAGTCGCGCCCTGCTGCTGGTAGGCGGTGCGGGCGGCGTCGGCTCGATAACCGTGCAGCTTTTGAAAACGCTCACCGACATCCAAACCATCGCCACCGCCTCGCGTCCGGAAAGTGAAAACTGGGTGCGTGCGCTCGGCGCGGATTACGTCATCAACCATCATCACAACCTGCCCGAACAAGTGGCCGTGCTCAGCATCGGCGCGCCATCGTGGGCATTTTCCACCAACCACAGCGCACACTACCTGCCGCAACTGGCGGAACTGCTCGCGCCGCAAGGCCGCATCGCACTGATTGACGACCCGGACGTTCTCGACGCCAACCCGTTGAAAGGCAAAAGCATCTCGCTGCACTGGGAATTCATGTTCACCCGCCCGCTGCGCGAGACCGCCGACATCGCGCGCCAGGGCGAAATCCTCGCCAAAGTCGCGCAACTGGTGGACGAAGGCCGCCTGCACAGCACTGCCACGCAAACCATCGACGGCATCAACGCCGCCAACCTGCGCCGCGCGCATCAGCTGGTGGAGCGCGGGGATATGATTGGCAAGGTGGTGCTGGCAGGGTGGTGAGCTGGCTTGAGAGATGGATAAAGGCAGCTTGAAACCCAACCCCGATTCATCGCAAAAAGGCAGCCTGAAAGCCTATTTCAGCTTTCAGGCTGCCTTTATCGTGTGCGGATGGTTTTGGTTTTGCAGTAGGTCGGGCATTGATGCCCGACGTTTTGCTTTGTTTCCTCTTTCCATCGGGCATGAATGCCCGACCTACGCACCGCATGGCAGCAGTTGTAGGTCGAATTCTCGAATCCGATAGCCGTTGGTATGCTTGGAACTTTGCTTGCGGAAATGCCGGATACAAGTATCCGACCTTGTATATCGGAACACCCGTATCATAGCAACAAACCGCCCGCCGCCGCCCGCATCCGACCAAGGCAAACAACCGTTGCGTAGCTCAGGGAGCGGTCGGGCAACCCATCGACACAACCGG
>NZ_JAPHVK010000017.1:0-17734 GCF_028680565.1 Kingella sp. SNUBH-2017 | reverse complement strand
CAGGGCGAAGGCTGCTGCGGTGTAAATCTGTTTGGTTTTCATAGTGTTCACTCCAAAGTGGTATGCGGGGAAAAACCGCCTTGCGGCGGACGGCGGCATCATGGCAAAAGTGGGGCTGTGGGTCAAGGGGGATTACGCTTTCTCGCGCAGTTTTTGCATTGTTTAAAACGTGGTGCCCGAATTTAACCGAAAAGCAGTCTGAAAACCTGTTTCAGGCTGCTTTTACGGCACGAAAATGCCAGTCGCGGATGATTTGGCTCGTGGCGGTTTGCATATCGGCGCAGCGCACCAGCGTGCCGCGGTTGTGCGGGATGCGCGCGCTGCCGTCTGCCCAATCAAGCACGCGCACGGGGCGGCGGTGCGCCATCCAGCGGCTGTGCGGATCGGGATCGTCGGCAGGGGCGACGGCGTAGGCATCGCCGGCCACTTCGACCAGCGCCACCAACTCCCCGCCACGTTTGATGGCAACAATATCGCCCGCCTGCATGGTTTCGCAAAACGCGCGGATTGCCGCCGCGCCCTGCGGCCATTCGCCCAGACCGATCATGCCGCGTGTCAGGATGTCCGCCAGATGCGGCGCAAACTCGGCGGCTTGTCCGCCGGGGTGGATTTGCATATGCCAGTAGTTCATGGTTTTGCCTTTGGCTTGGGGCAGCCTGAAAAAAGGGTTTCAGGCTGCTTTGCGGTTTTCATTGCGTCGGAGTTTGCGGCTTTCAGGCTGCCTTTGAGGTTGTCTGAAACTTGTCGGGCTGCTGCATTCCCTCTCCCGCTTGCGGGGGAGGGTTAGGGTGGGGCTGGTGCCGTTACGGTAACTTTATGTGCAGGCGGCACAACGCAGTTCTGCGAACTGCCACCCCCACCCCGACCCTCCCCCGCGCTTGGGGCGCAGGGGAGGGGGTTAGGTATGCATCGGATTTGGACGAAAACGAAATTCAGGCTGCTTTGGTTTTTTTATTCCGTCGAAGCCTACGGGTTTTCAGGCTGCCTTGTTGGGTTTTACAATCCAACCTAGCTCTGAGACTATTCGCAAGGCAGCCTGAAAAGCCATTGCCGGTTTTCAGGCTGCTTTTTTGGCGGCAGACAATCTTTCAGACGGCCTTTATTTCTCCTTGGCAATACTGTCTATCCAGTCAAACAGCTCGTTCAAATCGTAATCGCCGCTGTGCGGCACGTCCCACGGCAGGGCGTAATCGACGGATTTGCCGCTGTTTTGCAGCTTGGCGGCGAGAATGGCGCTGACGGCGAGCGAGGTGTCGCGGTCGTTCGTGCCGACGCGGATGCGCCAGTACTGCGTGGGGGTTTGGGCGATGTAGGGCATGGGGCTCATCATTTTCACGGTTTGCGCGTCGGCGCGGCCGGCGTTTGGCGCGGTGCTGTTTTGCGCGGCAAAGGCGGTGAAGTGGCGTTTGTCTTGGTCGGCGCTGCCGAAAAGTTGGTTTTCACCGGTGGACAAATCCACGCCGTCAAAGGCGGGCGGGGTTTTCTGGCGGCCGGCTGCGGCGGCGTATTGGTCAAAATCGACGGCGGTAACTTTGCCGCCGGACACGGTGAGCCAGTTGCGCGCGGACAAGTCTTTGCCTGCGTCCAGCGCGGTTTGGGCGGACTGGGCGAGCAGCGCGGCGATGTGGTCTTTGAAACTGCCGTTGCCGTTTTTGTCCAGCGTGAGCGGCTTGCCCTGCGTGTTTTTGAGTTTCAGGCTGTTCAAATAAGGGGCGAACTGCGGTTTCAGGCTGCCTGAAAGCTGTTTTTCGGCTGCGGTGAGTGTGCCTTTAACCAATTTGCGCTCGACATTGTAATCGAGCATGGTGATGTTCATTTTCTGGTAGTCGTTCACGCCGTGAAACTGCCATTCGTAGGCGGCGTCGGCATGCTCGAGGATGGAAATCGGGCAGTAGGCGGACACGGCAAAGATGCTGTCGTTGGCTTCAGCGGCACCGAGTTTTTTCAGACGGCCTGCGTAGTCGCGCTGATTGGCGGACGCGCCGAGCAATACCGACAAGGCGCCGCCGGCGCTGGTGCCGTTGGAGATGATTTTGCGCGCGTCGCCGGCCATGGCTTTGTCGTTGGCTTTGAGATAGCGCACGGCGGCTTTCAAATCGACGATGGCGGCGGGTGCTTTGCCGGTGGGCGAGGTGCGGCCGCGTGCGCCGGGGCTGGCAACAACGAGGCCGCGCGACAGGGCGACCTGCATGGCGTCTGCGCCTTTATCTTCGCCGCCGCGCCCTTTCTGGCCGGGCACGCCGGCTTTGGCGGGCATATAGCCGCCGATTTTGTTGGGCAGGAATATCGGCGCGGTGTCGGCGGTGTAGCCATTGATGCTGCCGCCGTGGAAATAGGCTTCGGGGATGTAGATGTTGATGGTTTGGTAGTTGGCTTCGACGGGGTTGTTCACATAGGGGATGTTTTCAAAGGCGCGGTATTGCACGGTTTGGCCGTTTACCTGCATGGTTTGCGCGGTGTGCGGCTGTTTGGAAAAATCCAAATCGGCGGCGTTTGCGCCTGCGGCGGCTAGGGCGGCGGCGAGCATCAGGGGTTTGGCGGACATGGGAAGGTTCCGTTTGCGGGTGTGAAAGAAGCGGCAGGGTAGGCATCTTGCGCGGGGCTGTCAAACGGCAAAAGCAGCCTGAAAGGGTTTTCAGGCTGCTTTTGCCATGGTTGAAAACGCTTTCTTAACTTGACTTAACAAGCGCTTTGCAGTATTTTCGCCGCCGAGTTACACGCCGATTTGACACAGCTTGCGGGCGTTAAACCAGCTAAAGCGTTTGCAGAGTTTCCAAGCCCGCTGTGCCGCACATCGGGCTTTGTTTTTATTGTTGGAAGAGACCCATGATTACTTTGGAACAGGTTTCCAAACGCTACCAAACCCGCGACAAGCAGTGGTTTACCGCCGTCGAGCCTACCGACCTGGCCATCGAAGAGGGCGAAATCTTCGGCCTGATGGGCTATTCCGGCGCCGGCAAATCCACCCTGCTGCGCCTGATCAACCTGCTGGAGCGCCCCGATTCCGGCCGCGTGCTGGTGGACGGCCGGGATTTGACCGCGATGAGCGCCGCCGAATTGAGAAAAGCGCGGCAAAACATCGGCATGGTGTTCCAGCAGTTTAACCTGCTGGCCAACCGCACGGTGGCGGGCAATGTGGCCTTTCCGCTGGAAATCGCCGGCTGGCAGCCTGAAAAAATCGCTGCGCGGGTGAAAGAGTGTTTGGAGATTGTCGGTCTGGCCGAGCGCGCGCAGCATTATCCCGCCCAGCTCTCCGGCGGCCAGAAGCAGCGCGTCGGCATTGCCCGCGCGCTGGCGCCCAGCCCCAAAGTGATTTTGGCCGACGAGCCGACTTCCGCGCTCGATCCGGCCACCACCCGCAGCGTGCTGGAGTGTTTGGAAGACATCAACCGCCGCTTTAACGTAACCATTGTGATCGTAACCCACGAAATGAGCGTCATCCGCCGCCTGTGCCGCCGCACCGCGCTGCTGCACCACAGCCGCCTGCTCGAAGTGGTCGAAGTGCGCGAGCGCCAGATTCTCGCCCGCACCGACATCGGCCGCGAACTGATCTCGGAGGAACTATGAATTCCGGCACTTTCGACAACCTGCAGCGCCTGCTGCCCGAATTTTACAAAGCGCTGGGCGAAACGCTGGTGATGGTCGGCGTTTCCGCCACTTTTGCCGTGGTGGCCGGCGGCGCACTCGGCATTTTGCTGTTTGCCAGCGCCCGCGGCCAGGTGTTTGCCCGCCCGGGGCTTAACGGCGTGCTGAACTGGCTGGTCAGCTATATGCGCGCCTTTCCGTTTGTGATTCTGATGATTGTGCTGATGCCGCTTACCCGCGCCATTGTCGGCACGTCTTTCGGGCCGCTGGCCGCTTCGGTGTCTTTGAGCATCGCCGCCAGCTTTTACTTCGCCCGCCTGGTCGAACAAAACCTGAACGAAGTGCCCAAAGGCGTGATTGAAGCCGCGCAGGCAATGGGGGCCAAGCCGGGTACCATTATTCTGAAAGTGCTGGTAAACGAAGCGCGCGCCGGCCTGATTTTGAGCGTAACCATCCTGATTATCGCCATACTCGGCGAAAGCGCGGCCGCCGGCCTGATCGGCGGCGGCGGCATCGGCGATCTCGGCATCCGCTACGGCCACCAGCGCTATATGAAAGACGTGATGGCCGCCGTCGTTTCCCTGCTCAGCGTGATCGTTATCCTGGTGCAAAGCATGGGCAACCGCTTATCCAAACATTTGGACAAGCGTTAGGGCATCTTGTTTTTGCGCCAACAGGCAGCCTGAAAAGGTTTTCAGGCTGCCTGTTGTTTTGGGTGGGTGGCGAATTATAGCTTTGCGCTATTGTCAGCAAAATATAATTTTATCCTGTCAATGCTTCCCCTTGTAAGCGCCTGCGGCGCCCATATGACGGGAACACGCGAAGAGCAGCGATTGTTTTCCAAACTGCCGGCTTCGCCATCATCAAACCCATCAGGAGCACACCATGCGCATTAACGAATTGGATCGTATCAACGAGCTGGCACGCAAAGCCAAAACCACCGCCTTGAGCGAAGCCGAAATTGCCGAACGCAACGCGCTGCGCCAAGCCTATCTGCGGCAGGTGCGCGGCCAGATGAACAACATTCTCTCCACCGTTACCGTTATCGACCCCGAAGGCCGCGACGTTACCCCGATGAAACTGCGCGATGCCCAAGCCGCCGGCATGCAGACCCATTAAACCGATCCCCATCCCCAAAACCCAAAGGAATCCACTATGCGCAACATCCGCCAAATCTACCGCGCCCAAAGCCAACACTGGGTGGGCGACGGCTTCCGCGTCCAACCCCTGTTTTCCCACATGGGCGAAAACCGCGGCACCGATCCCTTTCTGATGCTCGATTATGCCGCACCCTACGAGTTCGCCCCCAACGAAACCCGAGGCCCGCGCGGCGTCGGCCAGCACCCGCACAAAGGCTTTGAAACCGTAACCATCGCCTACCACGGCGAAGTGGCGCACCGCGACTCCACCGGCGGCGGCGGCGTGATCAAAGAAGGCGACGTGCAATGGATGACCGCCGGCGCCGGCGTAATCCACGAAGAATTCCACTCCGAAGACTTCAGCAAACGCGGCGGCCTGTTCGAGATGGTGCAGCTGTGGGTTAACTTGCCGGCCAAAGACAAAAACACCCCGCCGCGCTACCAGCATCTGGCCAAGGAAAACATCCCCGTAGTCGAGTTGCCCGATGATGCCGGCCACCTGCGCCTGATTGCCGGCGAGCACGACAGCACCCAAGGTGCCGCCGAAACCTTTACCGCCATGAACGTGTGGGATGTCGTTATCCACCCGAACAAAGAAGCCGTGCTGCGGGTGCCCGCCAGCCACAATCTGTTGCTGGTGATCCTGCGCGGCGAAGTGCTGGTAAACGGCCAAGAAACCGCCACCGCCGGCGAATTGGCAGTCTTTGAAGACGGCGAAGGCGAAGTGCGCCTGCAGGCCGGCAGCGACGAAGTCAAAATCCTGCTGCTCTCCGGCGAGCCGATCAACGAGCCGGTAGTCGGTTACGGCCCCTTCGTGATGAACACCGCCGAAGAAATCCACCAAGCCATTCAGGATTTCAACAGCGGCCGCTTCGGCAATATCGACTGACACCCGGCAAAATCCGCCGCAAATAGCTTTCAGGCTGCGCGTGAAAACAGGCGGCCTGAAAGTTTTTTAGGCGGTGGTTTTGTGCTTTCAGGCTGCTTCGTTCGCGCCGGCAGTTGCTACACGGGGTGTGCACCGTTGTATCTGTTGGCAGCCTGAAAACCGTATCGGCGGCGTTTAGCGCGGCGGTGCTTGCAGCTGCCGATGCCATTGCAGCAGCCGCGTGATGCTGTCGCTTTGGGCGAGCAGCTGTTGCTGCCAGCGCTCGGCGCTGCGCTGCCAGGCGGGGAAGTTTTGCAGCAGGTATCGCCAGTATTCGGTGCGGGTGTTATCGTTTAGGGCGCCGCCGCCGTTGAGTTCCTGCGACAGCGCAGTGAAGGCAGCCTGAAAGCCGCTATCGGGCATCAGTGCGGCGGGCAGGCGCCAGAAGGCGGCGAGTTTGTCGAGATGGGCGTTTTCGTCCTGCGGGTAGATGTGCCAGAAAAACGGCTTGGCGGCGTATTGGGCGCGGACAAAGCTGTCTTCGCCGCGCACCAGCAGCATATCGGCCAGCCACAGGACTTGGTCGAACTCGTGCTGCGGCACAAAGGGGATGCGGATCAATTCAAGGCAGCCTGAAAGGTGGCGCAAGCCGGCATCAAGCAGGGCATCGGCGGGGATGCGGCCGGCTTCACGCAGGCTGTCGGCGATTTGGCTGCCGGCCAGCCACAGGCTTATGGGCTGTTGCAGGCTGCGCCAGCTGTCGAACCATTGCGCCCAGATTGCGCTGCGGTAGCCGAAGGCGAAACATTCGCGGCGGCGGCTGTCTTTGTCCGGCAACCCCAAGCGGCGGCGCAAGCGGCTTTGGGCGGCGGTATCGGCGGCAAACGCCTGCCGCGCCTGTTCGTAGCCGGCTTCGCGCAGCAGGCCGCCGCTCTCGGGGCTAAAGCCCATCTGCCAGAAGTATTTGCGGCTGCCGTCGGCCTGCAGCGACGGCATGGCGTGGCTTTGCAGCGCCCAGTTTTCGGCGCTTAAGTATTCCCAGTTCAGCCACAGCGGCCGCACGCGGCGGATGGTGTCGCGCACGCTTGCGGGCAGGGCGCAGGCAAAGGTTTCGATTAGGATGTCCGGTGTGGGCGCGCCGGCCAGATCGGCGGTTTTGCCTTCCTGCCAGCGGCGCAGCACGATGCCGCGGTGGCGGCAGGGCAGGGCGGGGACGTCGGGGATGATGGCGCGCAGCGCGGCTTCATTATCGAGCCACAGCCACACTTTGCCGCCGCTGCGCCGGTGCAATTCCTGCGCCAGCCGCCACGACACGCCGATGTCGCCGAAATTGTCGATAACGGTGCAAAACAGCCAGCAGACCGGTGCCGCCATTTTCAGGCTGCCTGTACGGCGCCGGCCGGCCGGATAACGGCGTTGGCGCCGGCGGTTTGCGCCAGCTGCTGCAGTAAATTGGCGCCGAGATAGGGGCGGCTTAGGTGGCGCAGGTCGGCCAGCACCGGCAGGTGGCTGAGCGCTTTGGCTTCGGCGATGGCTTCAATGTCCAGCCGCAGCCCGCCGCCCAGGGCCAGCGTGCCGGCCTCGCCCAAAATCAGATGCGGGTTGCCGCGCAAAAAAGTGCGTTCGGCGGCCATCAGCCAGTCGCGCACGCTGTCGCCGCGGCCTTTGCACAGCACCAGCGGCAGATTCAGGCTGCCGGCCAGCTGCTGCAGATGGCGGTCGGCCAGCATTTCGCCGCCCAGATACAGCATGTCGGCATCGGCCGAGAGCGCCGCTTCGATTTGCGCGGCGGCGCGGATGCGCACCACGGCGGCTTTGCCGGCGGCGCGGCAGGCGGCGGTGGCGCGGGCTAGGGCGCGTTCGGCGGCTTTGCTGTCGTGCGCGGCATCGGGGGCGTAGGGGTTGGGATTGAGCCGGAAGGGGTCGAACAGCAGCGCATCAGCATCGGCCGGCCATGCCGTTTCGCTGCCGCTGGTTTTCAGGCTGCCGGCATCGGCCAGAATTTTCAGGCTGCCCTCGCCAAAGCGCACGCCGTTGGCGCTGACCACGGTGCCTTGCGAGCGCACTTCGCGGCTGACCAGCCGCCAGTCGTGAACGATGCGGATGGCTTTTTCCACCTGCGCCATGCCTTCAAACCAGGCGGGGTCGAACACGCGCTCGTCGCCCACCGCGCCGATAATCACCCGCTCGCTGCCGCGCGACAAATGCTCGCTCAGCCCGCGGCTGCGGATGGCGGAAACCACGGCCTGCACCGATGCTTCGTCGGCGCCGGCCTGCATAACGATAATCATGGCTGGCCTCGTAATAATGCGCTTGGGATGCTTTCAGGCTGCCTGTGTTCAGGCAGCCTGAAAGCGCTTTGTGCCAACGGCAGGCGCGCGGCCTGCCATTGGAAGCAAAACGGGCCGGCGGCGCAGCCTGCGCGGCTGCCGTCGGCCCGTTCGGGCTTAGAAGGGGATGAAACGCGTGGGATCGATGGGAACGGCTTTGTCATTGTTATTGACTTTGCTTTTTTCCCGTATTTCAAGATGCAGCTTGCCTTTGCTGCCGGTTACCGCGATTTTCTGGCCGCGTTTGACCCGCTGGCCTTCTTTTACCAGCAGTTTTTCGTTGTAACCGTAGGCGGAAAGATATTGCGGGGAGTGCTGGATGATAACCAGCTGCTCGAAGTCGCGCGGGCCTTTGGTGCCGTAAATCACCGTGCCGTCGGCGGCGGCCAGCACGCTTTGGCCACGGCTGCTGCCCACTTCGATGCCGCGCGCTTCGGTGCTGAACGCTTTAATCACGCGGCCGCCCGGTACCGGCGACTGCCAGGTGATGCCGCCGTATTTGCCGGTGTTGGCCGAGGGCGTTACGCTGGCGTGGCTTTCAGGCTGCGGTTGTGGTTGCGGCTGCGGGCGCACGCTGGCGGAACTGCCGCCGCCGCTGCCCACGCGCAGCACCTGGCCGATTTGGATGTTGTCGCCGGCAAGGTTGTTCCACTCGCGCAAATCGTTCTGGCTGATGCCGTAGCGTTTGGAGATGTTGTAAACGGTGTCGCCGGCGGCCACGCGGTGGGTGCCGTTGCCGGAGACGCTGCCGCCGGCGGAACTGCCGCCGCTGTAGCTGCCGGCTGCGCCGTGCGGTTTCACCCGCAGCACCTGGCCGACATTGATGTTGTCGCCGGCAAGGTTGTTCCACTCGCGCAGATTGTTTTGGCTGATGCCGTAGCGTTTGGAGATATTGTAGATGGTGTCGCCGGCGACCACGCGGTGGGTGCTGGCGTTTACGTCCACCGGCGCGTAGTTGGGCACAAACGTGCCGCCGGTGCGGGCGGGCGGGGTGTAAACGCTGCCGTTATCGCTCTGGCCGGTGCTGCCGCTACCGCTGGGGGTGTAGGGCGTGGTCTCGTAGGGGTTTTGCGTGTTGTTTTGCACGGTGTCGCCGCCCGGCGGCGTGTAAACCGAGCCGTCGTTGCTGCCGACGGTGGCGGTGCTGCCGCCGCTCATGGTGCCGTCGGTAACCGGGGCGGGCGGTTGGGTGTTGGTACAGGCGGCCAGAAGCGCTGCGGCGGCGGCCGGCAGCATCAGGCGGAACGCGCGGGCTGTTTTCATGGTGTCGGTCTCTTGGTCTGTCGTTGTTCGGAAAGGCCGGAAAGTGCAGGGCGGCATCATACCGTTTGAGGCCGGGCGCTTCAAGCGGCGGCGGGGTGCAGGCAGCCTGAAAAAACGCGCGGCCGGCGCGGTTCAGGAAAAATCGCTGCCGTGCCAGAAACGCTGCAAATCCTGCATTTGCGCGTAGGCGCTCAAATCGACCTGCAGCGGCGTGATGCTGACGAAACCGGCTTCGCAGGCGGCAAAGTCGGTGCCTTCGTCGCTGTCGGCCACCGCGCCGGCCGGGCCGATCCAATAAAGCTGCTCGCCGCGCGGGCTGGTGGCGGGCATCACGCTTTGCTGGTGGTGGCGGCGGCCGAGGCGGGTGATTTTGTGCCCCTGCAGATCGCCGGCGGCGACGGCGGGAATATTAACGTTCCACAACACCGGCGCGCGCGGCGGTTCGGCGGTCAGCCGCTCCAAAAGCGGCCACAGCGCCTTTTCGGCGGTTTCGCCGTAGCGGGCGAAATCGGCGGACACCAGCGAAAAGGCCACCGCCGGAATATTCATCAGAAAGGCTTCGGTGGCGGCGGCAACGGTGCCGGAATAAAGCGTGTCGTCGCCCATATTGGCGCCGTGGTTGACGCCGGAAATCACCAAATCGGGCGTGAAATCGGGCAGCGCGTGCAGCGCCAGATGGATGCAGTCGGTGGGCGTGCCGTTGACAAAATAAAAGCCGTTGTCGGCGGCGCGGATGTGCAGCGGCCGGTCGAGCGTGAGCGAATTGCTGGCGGCGCTGCGGTTCTGCTCGGGCGCAACCACGCGCACATTGGCAAACTCGCCCGCCACCCGCGCCAGCAGCGCAATGCCGGGCGCCAGATAGCCGTCGTCGTTGGAAATCAGGATATTCATGTTTTTCAGGCTGCCTGAAAGGGAAAGGGGCAGATTGTAGCGAAAGCGAGGGGGATGATAAAGGCAGCCTGAAAACGAGACTTTAACTAATGAAAAGTTATCGATTGTTCTTCTTGCCTTGCGTTAACAAAACACGGCAAAATATCGGCAAATTATTTCGTTTTTGACTTAGTATGTTCACCGTTCGTCAGTATAATCAGCCAGCCAGCCAGCCAGCCAGCCAGCCAGCCAGCCAGCCAGCCAGCCAGCCAGCCAGCCAGCCAGCCTAGGCTGAATTTCGTCTGCGGTTTCCGCCGCCTCTCACTCCCGCGCATCTCTCCCCATTCCCGCGCCTTAGCCGCCTGCCGCATGGAGACCTTCCATGTCGGATAAACAGGTCAAATCCAAAGCGCGCGTCGCCAAACACGGCGAAGTCTTTACCAACCCCCGCGAAGTCAATGCCATGCTTGATTTGGTGCAAGACCAAATCACGCGCATCGATGCCACGTTTCTCGAACCCGCCTGCGGTTCGGGCAATTTCCTCGTGGAGATTCTGCGCCGCCGCATGGCGTATCTCAACCAAAAATACAAAACCAGCCTAATCCAATACCAGCCCGCCACGGTGCAAGCCGTGTGCGGGCTGTACGGCATCGAGCTTTTGAGCGACAACGCCGCCGAATGCCGCGAGCGGCTGTTGGCAACCTTCGCACAACACTATCTCCCCCCGTTTCAGGCTGCCGAAGACTATCCGCGCCTGCTTGATGCCGTGCGCCGCGTTTTGGCGAAAAACATTGTTTGCGGCGATGCGCTCAATTATCGCGATTCAGACGGCCTGCCGATTGTCTTTATCCAATGGCAGTTCAGCCCTAAGCCGGGCGGCATGATTCCGATTTTTGTGATGCCCAAGGCCTATGAATTTCAAGACACCGTGCAGACCAAAGGGGGCGAACACTCGGATGCCAACTTGTTTGCAGAACGGCAAACCGCCGACAACGGGCAGATTCCCCGCATCGTAAAACCATTAAAAACATTCCCTCGAACACACTACTTGGAGATAGGCAATGAAACCGTTTGACCACAATCCCGACGTACTGTCTTGCCTTGCCAATTTGAGCAACGACGAAGTCTTCACCCCGCCGCAAATCGCCCGCCAGATGCTTGATTTGTTGCCCGCAAGCCTGTGGCGCAACCCCGAAGCTAGATTTTTAGACCCCTGCACCAAATCCGGCGTATTCCTGCGCGAAATCGCCACCCGCCTGATAGACGGCTTGGCCGACTGGCAGCCCGATTTGCAAAAGCGCATCGACCATATCTTAGGCAAACAGCTTTACGGCATCGCCATTACCGAGCTGACCGCGCTCATTTCCCGACGCACGCTTTACTGCTGCAAAACCGCTGACAGCGAGCTTTCCATTGCCACCGTGTTTGACAACGCCGACGGCAATATCCGCTTCAACTGGCAATCGCAACACGAATGGGCAGGCGCGTGGAACGCCGAAAACCAAAAATGCCGCTACTGCGGCGCAAGCAAAAAACAATATGACAAAGGCGGCGAAGCGGAAAACCACGCCTACGAATTTATCCACACCGAACACCCCGAAAAGATTTGGAACAATATGAAATTTGACGTGATTATCGGCAACCCGCCGTATCAGATTGGCGACAAGAAAAATGACGAAACCGATGATGAGACAAATGAAGAAATTGGAAAGAAAAAACGTAAAAACAACGGAGGCAGCGCATCGCCGATTTACCATAAATTTATCCGACAAGCCCAAAAATTACAGCCGCATTATCTGGTGATGATTACTCCGAGCCGCTGGTTTGCAGGCGGCAAAGGCTTGGACGATTTTCGTGATGAAATGCTGGGCGACACACGCTTGCGCCAGATTCACGATTTCCCGAATGCAGCGGATTGTTTCCCCGGAATTGAGATTAAAGGCGGTGTCAATTATTTTCTTTGGGATAGAGATGATAGGGGCGATTGCCTGATACGGAACTACGAAGGCGGTGTATGTACATCGGAAAGTGTGCGCCCGCTCCGTGAAGACGGCATGAATACGCTGGTGCGTTACAACAATGCAATCAGTATTTTGAGGAAAGTAACCGCCAAAAAAGAAAAGAAATTTAGCGAATTGGTTAGTTCGCAAAAACCTTTTGGATTAAGAACTTTTGTAAAAGGGAAAAATAATCCGTTTCCTAACTCAATCAAACTATATCGGAATAATGGGGTTGGTTATATTGAACAGGATGATATCGCACAAGGATCTGAATGGTTAGATAAATATAAGGTACTGATTACGATGGCTTATGGCGCAGGTGAATCTTTCCCTCATCAGATTTTGAATACGCCTTTTATTGCTGAAAAAGGTGCTGCCTGCTCGGAAACTTATTTAGTTATTGCACCATCAACAAGTTTGTCCGAATGCCAAAACGTTATTTCTTATATTAAAACCAGATTTTTCCGTTTCTTAGTTTTATTAAATAAACCGACACAACACGCATCACAAAAAGTTTACCAATTCGTCCCCATCCAAGACTTCTCTCGCCCGTGGACAGACGCAGACCTGTACGCCAAATACGGTTTAACCGCAGACGAAATTGCCTTTATCGAAAAAATGGTGCGCCCGATGGATTAAGCCGTTCAGACGGCCTTTTCAACAAGCCTGAAAGGCCGTCTGAAACACTTTTCATCAGCACCGTTTCAAAAAATCATTACGGAGCAAGCTTATGGCCGATTTGAACATTCAACCGAAAAATATCCCTACCGTTTATGCTTATACCGACACGCGCTTTTCAGGCTGCCTGAAAATCGGCTACACCGAGCGCGATGCGGCGCAGCGTGTGGCGGAGCAATATCCCGTGAAGCTGCCGCAGCAGTCTTACGAAATTGTGTTCAACGAAACGGCGATGCGCGACAACGGCACATTTTTTGACGACCATGCCATCCACAAACGATTGGCAGCGCAGGGTTTTGTTCGCGAAAACGGCGAGTGGTTCCGATGCAGCCTGAAAGATGTTCAGGCTGCCTTTATCGCGGAAAAGCAGAGCAAACCGCTTTCAGACGGCCTTTCGCGCACGCACGATTTCCCGATGCGTCCCGAACAGCAGGCGGCGGTGGAGAAAACGGCGGCGTATTTCCGCGAGTTTCAGCGCGAAGAGGGCATCACGCCGCATTTTTTATGGAACGCGAAAATGCGCTTCGGTAAGACCTTTGCCGCGTATCAGTTGGCAAAAGAGATGGGCTGGAAGCGGGTGCTGGTGCTGACCTTCAAGCCCGCCGTGTTGTCGGCCTGGCGCGAGGATTTGCTGTCGCATACGGATTTTGCGGGTTGGCAGTTTGTGTCGAATTACGAAGAAGATTTGTCGTTTGATGCGGCGGACAAAACCCGCCCGCTGGTGTTTTTCGGTTCGTTTCAGGATTTGCTCGGCAAGGACAAAAGTGGCGGCATCAAGGCGAAAAACGAGCAGGTGCATACGGTTAATTGGGATTGCGTGATTTTCGACGAATACCACTACGGCGCGTGGCGCGAAAAATCCAAAGATTTGTTCGACAAGGAAGAGCAGGCGGCGATTAAAACCATCGAAGCCGAGCTGGCGGATATGGAGGCGGACAATCCCGATTATTTCGACGAAAAGCTGCTGCCGATTACCACGTCGCACTATCTCTATCTTTCCGGCACGCCGTTTCGCGCGATTTCGTCGGGCGAGTTTATCGAAGAGCAGATTTTTAACTGGACCTATCCCGACGAACAAAAAGCCAAACGCTCATGGCCATCTGAAAACGGCGCAAATCCGTATGCCGCGTTGCCGGGCATGAAGATGTTTACCTACACGCTGCCGGAAAGCATCCGCCACGTTGCGGAGCAGGGCGAGTTTGACGAGTTTGATTTGAACGCGTTTTTCGCTACCGAGGGCAGCGGCGAAGATGCACGTTTTAAAAACGAAGAATATGTGCAGAAATGGCTGGATTTGATACGCGGCAGCTACCGCGACACCATGGTTGACGATTTGAAGCTGGGCAAGGAAAAGCCACCGATGCCGTTTTCCGATGTGCGCCTGTTGGGCGTATTGCAGCATACGTTTTGGTTTCTGCCCAACATTGCCGCCTGCTTTGCGATGCGGAATTTAATCGCGCAAAAGCAAAACCGCTTCTACCACGATTACGAAATCATCGTTTGCGCGGGCATCGGCGCGGGCATCGGCGCGGAAGCCTTAAAGCCCGTTCAGGCTGCCATGAAAGGCGGGCTGGATACCAAAACCATCACGCTATCGTGCGGCAAGCTGACCACGGGCGTGTCGGTTGCGCCGTGGTCTGGCGTATTGATGCTGCGTAATCTTTCCAGCCCCGAAACTTATTTTCAGACGGCCTTCCGCGTGCAAACGCCGTGGGTGTTGAAAAACCCCGCCGCCGATGCCGCGCGGCGCGAAGAAATCGTCAAACACGAATGCTACATTTTCGATTTCGCCCCCAACCGCGCCTTGAAGCAGGTGCAGGAATACGCCTGTAAACTGGATAACGACCCGAATACCAGCCCCGAGCAGAAAGTGAAAGACTTCATCAGCGTACTGCCGATTTTTTCTTACGACGGCAGCGCGATGCGCGAAATCGACGCGGAAGGCGTGCTGGATTATGCGCTAAGCGGCACGACGGCAACGCTGCTTGCCAAACGCTGGGAAAGTGCGTTGCTCGTAAATGTGGACAACGTTACCCTGCAACGGCTGCTTAACAGCAAAGAGGCGATGGAAGCCTTAAGCCGCATTGAAAAATTCCGCTCGCTCAATCAGGATTTGGAAACCATCATCAATCAATCCGAAGCGGTAAAAAACGCCAAAAAACAGGCGGCCGAAGAGGGGCGCGAGTTGACCGCAAAAGAGAAAAAAGAGCTGAGCGACGCGGAAAAAGAATATAAAAGCAAACGCAAAGAAATTCAGGAAAAACTGATTGCTTTTGCCACGCGCGTACCTGTGTTTATGTATCTGAGCGACAAGCGCGAACATACCTTGCAGGATGTAATCACCCAGCTTGAACCCGAACTGTTCCGCAAGGTAACAGGGCTGTATGTGCGGGATTTCCATTTGCTGGAGCGGCTGAATATTTTCAACGGCGCGCTGATGAACGATGCGGTGTTCAAGTTCAAGCGGTATGAAGACAGTAGCCTAGACTATTCGGGGATTAACCGATACGACGGTGAACGGGTTGGTGGGTTCAATACCAGTCTGACGATAGGGGAGCATAGGCGGCATTATTAAGAGTTCTTGCCAGTAACGGCTGTATGGCGGTTATTTATGGAAGTTTACTTTATGTTTACAGAGAAACTGCACTGTTCAGTTTCGGCAAAATCCGTTTTGTCGCAGCTAAGTGCTGAGAGCCGCTCGCAGATACGGGCGAAGGTTTCCTGCATGGCGGGTTCCGGTTTGCCGAAGGCAGCCTGAAAGGGCTTTCAGGCTGCCTTCGGCTGTTTTTATCACACCATCACACCAGTTCGCCGCGCAGGCTGAAGGTGAAGGCTTCGGTGATTTTGAGATCGACCATTTGGTTGATCAGCGCGGCATCGCCGGTGAAGTTCACCACGCGGTTGTTGGCGGTGCGCGCTTGCAGCTGGTCGGGGTCTTTTTTGGAGATGCCTTCCACCAGGCAGCGTTGCACGGTGCCGAGCATGGTTTGGTTGATGCGGGCGGTTTCGGCTTCGATCACTTCGTTCAGCGCTTCCAGGCGGCGCACTTTTTCTTCATGCGGCGTATCGTCGGGCAGGTTGGCGGCGGGGGTGCCGGGGCGCGGGCTGTAGATGAACACGAAGCTCAAATCGAAGGCGATGTCTTTGACCAGCTTTAAGGTCTGCTCAAATTCGCGCTCGGTTTCGCCGGGGAAGCCGACGATAAAGTCGCTGCTCAAACACAAATCGGGGCGAATCGCGCGCAGTTTGCGGATGATGGATTTGTATTCCAGCGCGGTGTAGCCGCGTTTCATCGCGGAGAGCACGCGGTCGGAGCCGCTTTGGATGGGTAGGTGCAGATGCGAAACCAGCTTGGGCAGGTCGCGGTAGCATTCGATGATGGCGTCGGTGAATTCGCGCGGGTGGCTGGTGGTGAAGCGCAGGCGTTCGATGCCGGGGATTTCGTGGACGATGCGCAGCAGGGTGGCGAAATCGCAGGTGCCGCCGTCGTCCATTTCGCCGCGATAGGCGTTGACGTTTTGCCCCAACAGGTTGATTTCTTTTACGCCTTGTTGCGCCAAGCCGGCGATTTCGGTGAGCACGTCGTTCAGCGGGCGCGAAAACTCTTCGCCGCGCGTGTAGGGCACGACGCAGAAGGAGCAGTATTTGGAGCAGCCTTCCATAATGGAGATGAACGCGCTACTGCCGTCGACGCGGGCGGGCGGCAGGTGGTCGAATTTTTCGATTTCGGGGAAGGAAATATCTACTTGCGACAGCCCTGTAGTTTCTTTGTCCACAATCATTTTGGGCAGGCGGTGCAGGGTTTGCGGGCCGAAGACGACATCGACGTAGGGCGCGCGTTTGACGATGTTTTCGCCTTCCTGCGATGCCACGCAGCCGGCCACGCCGATAATCACATTGGGGTTTTTCTCTTTGATGGGCTTGATGCGGCCGAGGTCGGAAAAGACTTTTTCCTGCGCTTTTTCGCGCACGGAGCAGGTGTTGAACAGGATGATGTCGGCATTGTCGGGTTCGGCCACCTGCTCGATGCCGCCGTGTTCTTCTTCCAATACGGCGAGCATTTTTTCGCTGTCGTATTCGTTCATTTGGCAGCCGAAGGTGCGGATAAAGACTTTTTTCATGATTTGAGCTCTCAGGTTGCCCGTAATTGCGGGGCTGATGTTGGAAAATGTTTTCAGGCTGCCTGTTGTTATGTTTCGGATAGGCAGCCTGAAAACCTGTTGCGGACAAGGCGGCGGATTATACGTACAAGGGCAAGAGAATTAAAATCAACTGGCACAATCCCTTGCTGCGCCGCGCGCGCGATTTGGGGCAGCCTGAAAACATGGCCGGCGGCATTCGCTATATAATGCCGCCGTCCGAATTCCAGCCCGAAGGAGGGTGCGATGAAAAAACTGTATCCCGCGCTGCTGGCCGCGCTGCTGGCTGCCCCGGCAACGGCCGCCGACGAATTTGTGCTGCACGGCAAAAACACGGCGCAGTCGCCGGAAAAACTTACCGCCGAAGTTCAAGTGCTGAATTTCTGGGCAACCTGGTGCAAGCCCTGCCGCAAGGAAATGCCGCAGATGAGTAAGTGGTACCGCGCCCAGCACACCAAAAAAGCATCGGTGGCAATGGTCGGCATCGCCGTGGACAGCGCGGACAACGTCGCCGCCTTTCTGAAAACCATGCCGGTTTCCTATCCGGTGTGGATTTATAACGGCAACAACAGCCGCGCGATGATGAAAGCCTACGGCAACCAGGTCGGCGGCCTGCCCTATACCGTGGTGCGGATGCCCAAATGCGGCCAGCAGCAGGCGCTGTTGGGCGAAGTGAACGGCGCCAAACTCGATCAGGCGGTTGCCGAGTTGCGCGGCCGCTGCAGCAAAAAATAAGGGGCTGTACTAGATAAGCAGTCATGTTAGACTGCAAAAATGAAGATAACCCATTGTAAACTAAAAAAGAGTATTCAAAAGAAACTGCTTCAGTTTTTTGTACTCGAAGTTACCGCCCGTTCAGCCG
>NZ_JAPHVK010000016.1:0-41007 GCF_028680565.1 Kingella sp. SNUBH-2017 | reverse complement strand
GCACAGCGGGGGCTGCACAGCGGGGGCTGCACAGCGGGGGCTGCACAGCGGGGGCTGCACAGCGGGGGCTGCACAGCGGGGGCTGCACAGCGGGGGCTGCACAGCGGGGGCTGCACAGCGGGGGCTGCACAGCGGGGGCTGAGGCGGCAAACCTGCCTGCGGCGGTTTGCCGCCTCAGCCGAACGCATTATCAATCATCCGAGCCTAGACTTACAATTCTAGCGGCAGGTTTTGCCTTTATTAACAAAAGCTGCCGAAATAGGCGCAGATTGTGTAGCAACTGTATTTTTCACCCCGTCGGGTAAAAATACAGTTACAGTTGCTCGCATGTTGCGGGGTGGCATACCGTGCAGCAAAACGCAGCCTGAAAACCGTTTGTGCGGTTTTCAGGCTGCTTTGTTGCCGCACAAACGGCAGGCGGGGGTTTTAGACTGCTTGAACGTGCCGGCGGCTGCAGCGGGGTTTAGAAATCAAAATCGACCAAACCGCCGCCGCAGTCTTGTTCGCGCCAGCGCTGCAGCAGCAGGCGGTGGGGTGTAGCGGCGGCGGCGCCGGTTTCAATGCGGCTGATACGGTCGCAGCGGAAATGGCGGAAGTCACCGCGCAGGCAGCACCAGGCGGCGAGCAGGCGCACGCCGCGGTCGCCGAAATAGCCGACCGCCACCGGCTGGACTTGGCGGCGGCTGGCGCGTCCTTCGGCGTCGGTATAGTCGAAACACAGGTAACAGCCACTGCCGAGCGCGGCGCGGATATGCTCCAGCACCTGCGCTTCCTGCGGCGTGCAGCCGGTATCGGCAAGCGGATAGAGCGCCATGTTTTCCAGCTCGGCGGCGGCGGCCGGCGGAATCAGGGCGCGGATTTTTTCCAGCGCCGAGCGGGCGGCTTCGCCGGCGCCGCCCTGCCGCGCCGCCCAGCGCAGGCCAAGCAGCAGCGCGGCCAGTTCGTCCTGCCCAAAGGCGGCCGGCGGCATCAGCCAGCCGCCGCGCCATTCAAAGCCGACGCCGGCTTCGCCGCAGATGTCGGCACCCTGCGCGCGCAGCAGGGCGATGTCGCGGTAAACGGTGCGCACGCTGATTTGCAACTCGGCAGCCATTTCCTGCGCCGGCAGCGGGCGGCGGCTGCGGCGCAGCAGGTCGGACAGTTGCAGCAGGCGTTGGGTGCGGCTCATGGGATCGGGTGGTGAAATAAGGGGAACAGAAGGAGCGGACGCTTATTCAGGCTGCCTGTTTGTTATTCTGCCGGCGGCAAGCCGAAGTGGCGGTAGCTCAATTCGGTGGCGACGCGGCCGCGCGGGGTGCGCTGCAAAAATCCCTGCTGGATCAGATAGGGTTCGATTACGTCCTCGATGGTGTCGGGACTCTCGCCGATGGCGGCGGCGACGTTTTCCAAGCCGACGGGGCCGCCGCTAAATTTGAACAGCACGGCTTCGAGAAATTTGCGGTCCATCATGTCCAAGCCGACGGCATCGACATCGAGCATTGATAGCGCGGCATCGGCCACGGCGGCATCGGCGCGGCCGCCGTGTTTGACTTCGGCGTAGTCGCGCACGCGGCGCAGCAGGCGGTTGGCGATGCGCGGGGTGCCCCTGCTGCGGCGGGCAATTTCCAGCGCGCCGTCTTCATCGAGCGCCATCTGCAAAAGTTCAGCCGAGCGGGCGACGATGGTCGATAAGTCGTCGGCGCGGTAAAACTCCAGGCGCGAAACGATGCCGAAGCGGTCGCGCAGCGGATTGGTGAGCATGCCGGCACGGGTGGTGGCGCCCACCAGCGTAAAGGGCGGCAGGTCGATTTTCACCGAACGGGCGGCGGGGCCTTCGCCGATCATAATGTCGAGCTGGTAGTCTTCGAGCGCGGGATAAAGGATTTCTTCAACCACGGGGCTGAGCCGGTGGATTTCGTCGATAAACAACACGTCGTGCGGCTCGAGATTGGTGAGCAGCGCCGCCAAATCGCCGGCACGCTCGAGCACCGGGCCGCTGGTCTGGCGCAGGTTGACGCCCAATTCTTTGGCGATGATGTGCGCCAGCGTGGTTTTGCCGAGCCCCGGCGGGCCAAACAGCAGGGTGTGGTCGAGCGCTTCGCCGCGCGCGCGGGCAGCCTGAATAAAGATTTCCAGCTGCGATTTGGCCTTGTGCTGGCCGATGTAGTCGGCCAGCGTTTTCGGCCGCAGAGCGCGTTCGAGCTGCTCTTCTTGGGCGGACATTTTCTGCGCCGCCACCATGCGCGGCGCGGCGTGGGAAGTAAGCTTGTCGGTTTCGAGCATAGGGATTGGGCTTTGAGCAAGGCAGCCTGAAAACGGGAAAACGACGGTTCAGGCTGCCTGAAAAGGGAAAAAACGGGCAAAACCGGCTTTCAGGCTGCCTGAAAGGCGGCAATCGGATTCAGCTGCCGGCCACGGTCATCTTGCCGACCAGTATCGAGCCGACGCGGTTGCCGGCGCGCGGCAGGGCATCGTCGGCAATGCCTTCGATGGCGGCGAACATTTCCTGCAGCCGGCCGGCCACGGTAATGCCGCTGACCGGATAGGCAATCACACCGTTTTCCACCCAGAAGCCGGCGGCGCCGCGCGAATAGTCGCCGGTCAGGGTATTGACGCCCTGCCCCATCAATTCGGTAATCAGCAGGCCGCTGCCCATCTGCCGCAGCAGATCTTCGCGGCCGACGCAGGTGGCGCCGAGCACCAGATTGTGCGCGCCGCCGGCGTTGGCGGTGGTCTGCATGCCGAGTTTGCGCGCGCTGTAGCTGCCGAGAAAATAGCCGCGCACGCTGCCTTCTTCAATCACGAAGCGCGGCGCCGTGGCCACGCCCTCGCTGTCGAAATAAGTGCTGCCGAAGCGGCGCGGCAGGTGCGGCTCTTCACGCAGATTGACGAAATCGGGAAAAATGCGGCTGCCGATGCTGTCGCAGAGAAAACTGCTGTGGCGGTAGAGCGCGCTGCCGCTGAGCGCACCGACCAGATGGCCGATCAGGCTGCCGGCCACGGTGTGGTCGAACAGCACCGGATAGCTGCCGGTGGGCACGCTGCGGGCGCCGAGACGGGCAACGGTGCGCTCGGCGGCGGTGCGGCCGATGGCGGCGGCAGCCTGAAGCTCGGCGGCATCGCAGGACATATCGAACCAATAATCGCGCTCCATGCCGCCCGCATCTTCGGCAAGCACGCTGCAGAAAATGCTGTGGTGGCTCACCTGCTGGTGGCGCAAAAAGCCGTGGCTGTTGCCGTAGGCAAACTGCGAGTGGCTGCTTTGCACGTTGGCGCCTTCGGAATTGCCGATGCGCGCGTCAAAATCGAGCGCCGCCGCTTCGCAGTTGGTCGCCAGCTCGAGCGCCTGCGCGCTGCCGACATCCCATTCGTGGTATTTGTCCAGATCGGGGGTGTCGGTGGCCATCAGATCAGCATCGGCCAGGCCGGCATAGGGGTCTTGCGCGGTGTAGCGGGCGATGTCCAGGGCAGCCTGAACGGTGCCGGCCAGCGCCTGTTCGGAAAAGTCGGCGGTGCTGGCGCGGCCTTTGCTCTGCCCCAGATACACGGTCAGATCCAGCGATTTGTCCTGGCGGTGCTCGATCTGGTCGGTTTCGCCCAGCCGCACCTGCACGCTCAGTCCCACCGATTCGCTAACGGCGGCTTCGGCAGCCTGCGCGCCTTTGGCATTAGCCAGCGCCAGCGCGCGCGCCACTACGTCGCTAAGGTCGGATGCTGTGTGTTGGAACATCATGGTTCTCGGGTCGGGATATCAAGGAAAGGGCGGCATTTTAACCGTTTTCAGGCTGCCTTGCGCCAAAAGCGACAAAGCGGCGCTTTTGCTATATGATGCGCGGCTTTATCCGCACAGCAGCCTGAAAAATGGATACGCACCAAGACGACGAATGGGTCAGCAAGACCGCCAAGAAAAAACAGATGAACGAGTTGCAGGATTTGGGCATGGAGCTGACCCGCCTGTCCCACGACACCCTGAAAAAAATCGGCCTGCCGGAAGAGTTGGCCGAAGCGGTGCGCGAATACCGCAAAATCACGTCCAACGGCGCACTCAAGCGGCAGAGCCAGTTTATCGGCCGCCTGATGCGCGACATCGACCCCGCGCCCATCCGCGCCTTTTTAGCGGCGCTCAAAGGCGAAAACCAGGCGCACAACGCCTTTTTGCAGCGGGTCGAGCAGGCGCGCAGCCGTCTCTTGGCCGACGACAACGCGCTCACCGCCTTCATCGCCGAGCATCCGGCAGCCGACGCCGGCGTGCTGCGCACCCTGATCCGCAACACGCGCAAAGAGCAGGAGCAGTCCAAGCCGCCGAAAAACTTCCGCGCGCTGTATCAGGAACTGAAACGGCTGATGCAGCCTGAAAGCGCCGTCGAAGCCGAAAATGACGACCAAGAGTCCTAATCAAGAGTTTCAGGCTGCCTGAAAACCGTTTTGCCGTTTTTTCCTTTTCAGGCTGCCTGACAGCCATGCCGCGCAATGTGAAAACACGTTAAAATGCGCCCCATTCCCCTTATCCCCTTTTCCGCACCGCCATGTTCCATCTGATCGAAAAATACCGCAAACCTTCCCAGTTTCTGCTCGGCTGCATCGCCCTGTCGTTTGTCGGCTTCAGCGCCGTCAGCCTGACCAGCCTGGGCAGCGGCAACTACATCGTCCAAATCGGCGAGAAGACCATCACCCGCGAAGATCTCGACCGCGCCCTGCACAACACCCGCAACAGCGGCGGCAGCGGCAGCCGCGAAGAAGTGTTCCAAGCGCTGCTCAACCAGGCCTATCTGCTCGAAGGCGCGAAAAAAATGGGCGTGGCGGTTTCCGACGAGCAAATCAAGCAGATGATTGTGGACGATCCCAACTTCCACGACCAAAACGGCGATTTCAGCCCGCAAATCTTCCGCACCTTCCTGCAAAACAACCGCATGAGCGAAGAGCAGTACACCGACCGCCTGCGCGACCAGTATCTGACTTTCGCCCTGCAGAAAATCTTTGCCAACGGCAGTATTCCCGATACCCAGGTGGCGCAGTTTGCCCGCAGCGTTGCCGCCGCGCGCACCATCCGTCTGGCGGTGGCCGATGAAAGCGCCTTTGCCGGCAAGGTTGCGGTAAACGACGCCGAACTGCAGAAATTCTACCGCGCCAACCAAAAAGCCTACCGCCAGCAGCAGGCGGTGAAATACCAGTATCTGCTGCTGTCGCCGAAAATACTGGCCGAGCGCGAAAGCGTGAGCGATGCCGAAATCGACGAAATCTTCAAGCAGCAGCAGGACAAACTCAAGCCCACCCGCCGCGTCAGCATGATTATGGTGCCGATTCCGGTAAAAGGCGGTGATGCCGCCAAAGCCGCCGCCCGCGCCGAAGCCGAAGCCGCGGCACAGGCTGCCAAAGCCGCGCCCGAGCAGTTTGCCGCCATCGCCCAGCGCTTCTCCAAAGACGGCAGCGCCGCCAAAGGCGGCGACATCGGCGACATCAGCCAAAACGGCACGCTGGAAAAACCGCTGGAAGACGCAGTTTTCGCGCTAAACAAAGGCGAAGTCAGCGCCTTAATCGAAGGCAGCTTCGGCTATTACGTCTTCCAAGTGAACGACATCCTCGACAACTCGCCCGCCGCCGTCAAAGCACGCATCGCCCAAGATTTGAAAGAGAAAAAAGCCGTCCAGTCACTGAAAAAACTGCGCGAAGACTTGGGCGACTATGTGATCAACAACAGCAGCGAGCTTGAAAGCACCGCCAAAAAATTCGGCGTGCCGCTGCAAAGCGGCGGCGACTGGCTGACCCGTGCCGGCGCCGCCGAGCAAAAGCTGCCTGAAGCGGTAATCGAAGCGCTGTTTGGCAGCGACGTTTTCGACAAAAAACACAATTCCGACCCGATTAGCGCCGCCGACGGCTCGGTATGGGTGCTGCGCGCCAGCGAAACCCGCCCCGAAGCGCAGCTTTCATTCGAGCAGGCCAAAGAGCAGGTGAAGGCCGACTACATCCGCTCCGAAAGCCGCCGCCTGGCCACCGAGCACAACAAAAAACTGCTCGCCGAGCTGCAGGCCGGCAAAGAGCCCGCGCTCAACTGGACCAACCCGCAGCCGGTGATGCCCGAGCAGCTGCGCGGCATGATGCCGCCGGCCGACTATCTGGCGATTATGAAAGCCCAGCCCAAAGACGGCAAACCCGCCTACGCCCTGCTGCAGGGCACCGGCATGCCGCAGCTGGTCGAAGTGCAGTCGCTCTCCGAAGTCAAACCCAATGCCGAAGAGCGCGCCGCCATCAAGCAGCAGCTGGCGGTTATCCAGGGCAACACCCTGATTGAAGCCTATCTGCAAAAGCTGCGGCAGGAAATTCCCGCCAAGCAGGGCAGACAAAAGCTCGAAGACCAATAAGCCGCCCCTTTTTCAGGCTGCCTGGCAACCCAGGCAGCCTGAAACGCGAAAACAGGCCGCCCACGCCCTTGCAGGCAGCCTGAAAGCGCAGCTTCAACGAAGTTAAAACCCAACCCGCCACACAAGGAACACCCCCACCATGCAAATCATCCGCACCATCGAAGAAATGCGCCAATGGCGGCGCAGCCACGACAGCGTCGCCTTCGTGCCCACCATGGGCAATCTCCACGCCGGCCATCTGGCGCTGGTGGCGCAGGCCAAACAGGCCGAGCGCCACACCGTGGTCAGTATCTTCGTCAACCGCCTGCAGTTCGGCCAGGGCGAAGACTTCGGCCGCTACCCGCGCACCCTTGATGCCGACGCCGAGAAACTGCGCGCAGCCGGCGTCGATGTGCTGTTCGCCCCCGACGAAGCCGAACTCTACCCGCGCGTGGCCCAGCAGTACCAGGTCGAGCCGCCCAACCTACAAAACGAGCTGTGCGGCACCTTCCGCCCCGGCCACTTTCGCGGCGTCGCCACCGTCGTGTGCAAACTCTTCAACATCGTCCAGCCCGACACCGCCTGCTTCGGCAAAAAAGACTACCAGCAGCTGGTGGTCATACAAGGCATGGTCGATGATCTCAACATCCCCGTGCACATTATTCCCGTCGATACCGGCCGCGCCACCGACGGCCTCGCCCTCTCCAGCCGCAACCAATACCTCAAGCCCGAAGAGCGCGCCGAAGCGCCGCAACTCTACCGCAGCCTGCAGGCCGTGGCCGACACCGTGCGTGGCGGCAGCCGCGACTACGCCGCCCTCGAAGAGCAGGCTCGCCGCGGCTTAGCTTCGCGCGGCTGGCAGGTGGACTACATCGAAATCCGCGCCGCCGGCAGCCTGAACACCGCCCGCGTCGGCGACAAACAGCTGGTCGTCCTCGGCGCCGCCCGCCTCGGCGGCACCCGCCTGATCGACAATATCGAATTCAGCATCGAAGACTAAACCGCCGGCCTAAAGGCAGCCTGAAAGATTGCAGCGCAAACCCAAAGCAGCCTGAAAAGCGTGTTCACGTTTTCAGGCTGCTTTTTAGCAAATATTCAAACCGGCAAACTTTCAGGCTGCCTGAAAGCCGTTTTTAGCGCATCCCATCCCCACTACCGTCATTCCCGCACAGGCGGGAATCTTGGTTGGTGTACAGCAATGCCTGCCAGCAAGGTAGGCTGGGTCTAGACCCAGCATTCCAGCAATACGGCTTGTTACGTTGCGCGCCAACAAGCCAAGCAAAAAGCAGCCTGAAAACCGTATCCGCGTTTTCAGGCTGCTTTTATGCAAAACCGACTTTCAGGCTGCCTAGCCCCTATTTTCCAGCGTATCGAGAAAACGGCGGCCAAAGCCGGTCAGCACGCTGCAGTCGTCACGGATGGCCAGCGCGCGGATGCGGCGGTTGCCGTACAGCATCAGCGCCAGCAGCGCGATCATGGCGCCGCCGAAACCGAGCGACATCAGCAGCGGAATCTTGCTTTCCGCCAACAGCAGCAGCAAAACCGCCGCCAGCGCCAGCGCCGCCATCACCCCGATGCGGCGGCGCCGGCAGCGGCGGCACACCGGCACAAACAGCCGCCGTTTGCGCTGCAGCCAGATTTGCGCGGCGGTAAACAGCAGCGCCAAAACAATCAAAACCGGCGCTTTCCACTCGTCCAGCCACGCAAACAGTACCGGCGCAAAAATAAAAAACAGCACCATCACCGCGGCCGACAGCAACAGCGCCGCCGGCGGCGTCCAATACAGATTCACGCTTTTGCCTTCTTCCGCCGTAGTCTCACCCGCGCAACGGATGCAGCGGCAGGGCAACGCGCTGCCGGCAGCGAGCCAGACTTTGCCGCCGCGCCGCCAGCAGCCCTGCGCCGGCTCGTCGCTGGCGGGGGTTTGGTAGGGATTAAAGTCGTTCATGCCCATCTTCCCAAGGCAGCCTGAAAACTATTTCTGCCAATAAGTCTTCACATTAACAAACTCATACAGCCCGAACTCGGACAGCTCGCGGCCGAAGCCGGAATCTTTCACGCCGCCGAAGGGCAGGCGCAAATCGCTGCTGGTGTGGCGGTTGACAAACACGCTGCCCACTTCGAGCCGCGCGGCCATGCGCTCGGCCAGCTCGGTATCGGCGGTAAAGATGCTGGCGCCCAGGCCGTAGGGCGTGCTGTTGGCGGCGGCCACGGCGGCTTCGGCATCGGCCACGCGGATAATGCCCAGCGCGGGGCCGAACACTTCTTCGCGCCACATCCGGCATTGTGGGTTGAGCCGGTCGATAAGGGTGGCGGGGTAGAACCAGCCCGGCGCCGTTTCCGACTGCGGCGGCAGCACGCCGCCCGCCAGCAGTTTGGCGCCGTGCGCCAGCGCGTCCTGCACCTGCGCGTGCACGCGCTCGCGCAAATCGGCGCGGTGCAGCGGCGCGAGCGTGGTTTCAGGCTGCATCGGGTCGCCGCTTTTTAGTTTGGCGCATTCGGCCAGCAGCAGCGGGATAAACTCGTCGGCTACGCTGTCGCAGACAATCAGGCGCTTGGCGGCGTTGCACGACTGGCCGGCGTCGCGGAAACGCGAATGGCAGGCTTCGGCGGCGGCGGCGGCCAGATCGGCATCGGGCAGGACGATAAAGGCGTTGCTGCCGCCGAGTTCCAACACGCATTTTTTCAGGTGTTTGCCCGCCAGCGCGGCCAAATGGCGGCCGGTATCGGTGGAGCCGGTAAAGGCCAGCGCATCGCACGCAGCCAGCGCGGCTTCGGTGTTTTCGTGCGCCAGCCACGCCGGCTGCAAGGGCAGACCGTCTGCCAGCTCAAACAGCGCCGCGCTCACCCGCGCCACGCTGGGGGCGGGTTTGACCAGACAGGCATTGCCCGCGCACAGGGCGGGCACGGCAAAACGCAGCACCTGCCACACCGGATAGTTCCACGGCATCACCGCCAGCACCACGCCCAGCGGCGCAAAGGAAACGCCGCTGATGCTGGCCTGGGTAGCGATGGTTTTGCCGGCGAGAAACTGCGGCGCGAGCTTGGCGTAATAGCGGATCAGCGCCAGCGATTTGTCGATTTCGGCTTCGCACTCGCGTAGGCAGCGGCCGACTTCTTCGCACACCATCGCCGCCAAACGGCTTTTATTGGCGGCCAGCCGCTCGGCAAAAGCCGCCAGCTGCGCGGTGCGCTCGGTGATTTTTAGCGCGGCAAATTCGCGCTGGCGCGCTTTGAGCGCGGCAATCTGGCGCGCGGTGTGTTCGGGCGTGTCGGCGGCTCGGGTGTAAAGGACGTCGCCGCTAACGGTGTGGATGCTGGTAAACATGGTTTCAGGCTGCCTGAAAGGATTAACGGGTATGGAGCCAGTCGGCGGCGGACGCGGCGGGATCGGATGCGGCAGCAGCTGCCGGTGCCGCGGCGGATGCGGCGTTTTCAGGCTGCCTTACGGCAGACGCAGCCGGCGGCGGGGCAAAGCTGCCGCCATCTGCCGGCGGCCGGTAAAACATACCGAAACCGATCAGGCTGAACATCATCAGCGAAAAACCGCCGAGCATCAGGCGGGTAAACAGCATTTTTTTCGCCGGCGTTTTCTTCGCCAGCAAGGCGGCAATCAGGCCGATCAGCCCGATCGAGCCGACAATCAGTCCCAGCAGTACCAAAACGGTAAAAAATTTGTCCATAGTGTTTGTCCGATGCGGTTGGCAAAGGCGGCAGATGGTAGGCAAAAGCGCCGCCCGCCGCAAGATTCAGGCAGCCTGAAAGCCGTTTTACGGTTTTCAGGCAGCCTTAGTATAGTGAAACAAAATAGGAAAGATACAAGGCAGCAAGCCGCAGGCAGTACAGGTAGTACGGCAAGGCACAGCAACGCCATAGATTTTCTATTTTGTTTCACTATTTGATGGCATTTGTCCTGCGGGGCGGTTCCTTGGGAAAGTTTGTATCCGCATGGGAAAAGCACAGAAAATTTTTGGGCTTATTGTCCGAACGGATAGGCTTTCGGCAGGAGATAGCGGCCTTTTGCCGCATTGTAACGGGCGACATACCGCACGGTTTTGATATTTTTCTTCAAACCCGCCCTGCTGCTTACCGTAATCAGCAGCGGATAGCGGCCTGCCGCTGCCTTGCCGTGTTTCTGCACGCGCATCGTGCCGTGCGCGTAAGCTGCGCCCCGCATACATTTTTCAAACCCAGCTGCCGGTTTGCTTTCCTCTGTTTCGCAATGTGCCGCCCATTCTTCCGTATCGCTTAAATTGCCAATCCGCTGTTCGCTGATTTTGCTGCCGCTGTCGTGATACACCAGCACCAGCGAACCGGAGCGGTAGCCTTGCGCCGTTTCGCTTTCTTCGGCAACAAAACCCCATTTGTCTTTGCCGAACTGCTCAAACCGCCAATGTTGCGGCGCATCGCCGAACGTGCCCGTATAAATTTCCGGCTTCGCCGCCAGCAGCCGCCAGCCGCCCGATTCTTTTTTGAAGACAAACAGGCCGGCCATGCCTTTGTCCGGATGGTTTCTGCTTGGTTGCTGGCTGTCTGCATACAGTGTCCTGCCTGTAAACAGCAGATAGAGCTGTTTGCCCTGTGCCGTGTGCCGCGTTTTTGCCTGTGCCTGCTTCATGCAGTGATACACGCCGGTTTCCCGGTTGTACGCCTTGCGGTTGAAACGGCAGTGTGCCTTATCGGCGTATTGCGGGTAATACTGCGCCACGATTTGATCAGGTGTTTGGGCGCGAAGTGTTCCGCAGGCAAGCAGTACGGCTGCCATGGGTATCATTTTTTTCATATCGGGCTTCTCCAAGGGTATGCCGTTTTGCTGCTTTATCATCAGGCAGCCTGAAAGGTAAAAAAACCGTTTTCAGGCTGCCTATTCGGCAACGCAATATTCCACTTCGTGCGCTTCGTCGTAGCTGGGAATTTCCAGTTTGCCGAGCAGGCGGCGGATAACGGCTTCGGGAACGCTGTGTTCGCGCTGTTTGTTTTGGCGCAACAGCTGCGGCCAGGGCACTTCCAGATAGATGATGTGGATGCGGGCGCGGTAGTCGGCAAAGAGTGACGTCCATTTGCCGCGCAACTCACGGGTGAGGTTGGTGGCGTTGAATACGAAGTCTTGGCGGTCGCGCAGGTATTGGCGGGCTTGTTCTTTGCCAAGCTGTATCACGCGCCCTGCGGCTTTTTTGTCGGCGGGGTCTATGCGGTGGGCGCGGCGGATGTCGTCGAGCGAGAGCACGGGCAGCTTGGGGAAGCGTTGGGCGATGTGGGTGTCTTTGCCGCTGCCGGGCAGGGCGCTCATCATGTAAACGGTGCAGGCGAAGTCGTCGTAGGGGTGGTAGTCGGGGCTGCTTTCGGGGTGATTGAGATAATGGTAACGCGCGTGGCAGCCTGAAAAGGGGTAGGACGCGCCCCAGCTTTGGTTTTCTTCGCACAGGGCTTGGAATAGGGCGATGCGTTCCAGCAATTCGGCGGTGTCGGGGCAGATGCGTCCGAGGGCGTCGGCTTTGGCGAGGATGGCGAGCAGGCGGGTGTCGGTGTGCAGGCTGGCGGCGATTACGGCGTGTTCGGGCTTGGGTTTTTCTATCGCCCACAGCGGCAGCCCGTGCCAGCGCACGAGTTTGGCGACGGCTTCGCGCACGGCAAAGGGGGCGGCGAGGTCGCAATAGAGGATTTGGCGGGCGGTGTGCTCGCCTTTTTTGGCGTGGCGCGGGGAGATGATGCGGGTTTTGCCGTCGCGCTCTTCGGTGGTGGTGCTGCTGCGTTTTTCTACGTCGTGCAACAGGGCGGCGGCAAACAGGATGTGCTGCGCCTGTTCGTCCAGTTCCTGATATTCGGGCAGCCTGAAAAGCTCGGCAGCAACCATTTTGGTGTGGGTCAGCACGTCGCCTTCGCCGTGCCATTCGGCATCTTGCGGCACGGCGGCCATGTCGGCAAGCCAGTCAAAACGGGCGGTGAGGGCGTCCCAGTCGGGGGCGCGGTTGGGGGTGAAATGGGGGAATTGCCACATGGCATGCGTCCTTAGGGGATGATTGGTTTTGGTGGTGGAGTGGGCAGCCTGAAAATGGATTTGGTGTTTTGACTGCGCCAAATCAGGGCTTTCAGGCTGCCTTTATCTGTTTTGGTATTGGTAGCCGTGCCAGCCGTATTGGTCGTAATCAATCAGCGTGGCGGGCTGCCAGGTTTTGGTCCAATGCACATCGGTTTTAACGTGTTTGGCGCGCACCAGTTTGAACAGGTTGTCAAATTCGTTGGGCTGCACGGGCAAATCGCCGTTGTTGGTGGCAAAGCCGTCGCGGTTGCGGATAACCAAGCCTTCGCAGCAGGGGGCGTTGGTTTGCGGGTCGTAGCCGCCGAGTGCGCCGCTGGTTTCCACGTAATCCAGCCAGCTCATGCCGAGATTGGCGGTGAGCCAGTCGGCAAGCTGGCGGTTTTCGTCAATACCGTCGCGGTACATGTCGCGCAGCGGCTGGGTAATCGGCAGCTCGGGCACGGTGGGGAAGTCAAACAGGGCGGCGTAGAATTTGATTTCGTCCCAGCCGAGCCAGCGCTCGCCCTGGCGTACGGCGAATAGATAGAAATAGGATTCCAGGCGCTGGTAGGCGATGGAGTGGATGCCGTAGAGATTTTCGCCGAAGAGTTCCAAATCGCCCAAATCGTCTTTGATGCGCTGCCAGCGCTCAATCAGCGGTTTGTCCCACGGGTGTTGCGTGGGCGCAGCGTGCGAGCGGGCGAAAACGCCGTGGCGGTTGAAGCAGTTGTTTTGCCCGTCGAGTTTTTCGGTGAGCACCAATGCGTCTTTTTGGGCGAAGGCAGCGAGGTAGTCTGCGGGCATAAAGCGGTCGTCGGAGGTGGTGCCGAGGCTGATGGGGGCGTGCAGGCTGCGGCTGTATTTGGTGGATGGGGTCATGGTTTTGGGGGCTTTTTTTGGGATGGTTGGGCAGCCTGAAAAGGGCGGCGTGGTGGTTTTGATGTTTTAGCTTCGCAATTCCGCTACGCTTTTCAGGCTGCCTTTGGACTGGGATAAGGCAGCCTGAAAGTGGAAAACGGCGTTTAAATCAGTTTCTGCAGTTTCATTTCGTTTTTCAGATAGGCGTAGTACACCGGGGCGATGATGATGCCGCCGATGCCGAAGATGCGCTCGCACACCACCATGGCAATCAGCAATTCCCATGCGGTCGATTCGATTTCGGCGCCGATGATTTTGGCGTTGAGAAAATACTCCAGCTTATGCACCACCACCAAAAACACCAGCGATGCCAGGGCGACATACAGC
The DNA here is from genome assembly GCF_028680565.1 of Kingella sp. SNUBH-2017. NCBI lineage: Bacteria > Pseudomonadati > Pseudomonadota > Betaproteobacteria > Neisseriales > Neisseriaceae > Kingella > Kingella sp. SNUBH-2017. The sequence continues at coordinate 27,426 of NZ_JAPHVK010000016.1, read as the reverse complement.
GATACGCCCAGGCTCAGGGTGATGATGACGGCGTTGGAAATCAGATTGCCGGCCACCGGTATCAGGCCGACGATAAAGGCGATAACGAGCACGGTGAGCCGAAACGGCAGCTCCACGCCGAAAAGCGGCAGCAGCAGATACAGGTAAAGGGCGGTAACGGCGGTGTCGATCAGCGAAATTTTCACCTGCGCCAGAAACACGCGCTCGAAGCTGCTTTGGAAGCTGGCGATGCGCCGGATCAGCTCGGCCTTAAACGGCGGCATCTGCACGCGGGTGTGGCGGGTGGCCAGGCGGTGGAAGCTGAGCATGGCCCCGACAATCACGCCGATCAGGATATAAACGAAGGAAGTCAGGCTGTTTTTGCTGATGCGGGTCAGGGTGTCGCCGTATTCACGCACCAGCGCGGCGGCGGCGGTTTTGATTTCCGCCAGATTGGCCGGCAGCATATTGAGCAGGGCGGGCGGCAGCTCTTTGCTGTTTTTGGTGTCGGCGATAATCGCCGCCAGCTTGCCGATCATGGTGTTGATGTGGCCGCCGTGGATCAGGTGGTAGATGCCCAGCGCCATCAGGAAAATCGCCAGTAGCACCAGGCCGATGGTGAGCACGGTCGAAACCAGATTGATGTTGCGCGCATTGAGCGAGCGGTGCATGCGCGTGTGGCGCGGCAGCAGGCGGCGGCGCAGCCAGAAAATCAGGCGGTTGGTTTTGCTGATAAAGACATAAGTCAGAATCACCGACAGCAGCAGCGGCAGAAAATGAAAATACAGCACGCCGATCAGCACGGCGGCCATCAGGATATAGCTGCTGTTGCGCAGGGCGGGGGAAACGGGGGCTTTGGCGCTCATGTGTGTTCTTTATTAAAAACTCGAAAAATCGGATGTTTGTTGTTTTCAGGCTGCTTTCAGGCTGCCTTGATGATCAGGCAGCCTGAAAGTTTGGCGGCGGCAGGCAGGCGCCCTATTCCACCCACTGCACCACTTCGGCGGCGGCGCGGCGGGTTTTGGCGCGCGGCTCGGCGGCGCGGTAGCCGAAAGCGGCCATCAGCGCGGTGCGGTGTTCGGCCGGATCGAGCAGGCCGTTGTCTGCCAGCAGCTGATCGACGGCGGCCTGGTCGAAGCCTTCAACCGCAGTCGAATCGATGCCGATCAGCGCGGCGGCGGTCATCATATTGGCCAGCGCGATATAGCTTTGCTTGGCTGTCCAGTCGTTAAAGGCGCGGGGCGTTTCGTTGAGCCGGAAATCGTGTTCGGCAAAATGGCTGAACTTGGCTTCGCGCTGCTCAACGACATCCGCGGCAATCGCGTGCACTTCGCTCCACATCCGGTGGCGGTAGCCGGCGCGGGTGGCATCGGCGGTGCGGGCAAGCAGGATCACGAAATGGCTGCAGTCGAGCTTTTCCGCCGCGCCCCAGGCCAGCGGCGCCAGCGCGCGGCGCAGCTCGGGATTCTGTATCACCAGAAAACGCCACGGCTCCAGCCCGAACGAGCTGGGCGACAGGCGCGCGGTTTCGAGAATAAAGTCAAAATCTTCGCGGCTGATTTTTTTGTCCGGGTCATAACGCTTGCAGGCATGGCGGAAATGAAAGGCGTCAAGGACAGTCTGTTTGTCGGCAAACACGGCATCGCTCCTGTAATCGCGTGGTGGAAAACGGCGGCATTATAAACCGCCGCACCAACCGAAAGGCAGCCTGAAAGCGCAGGCGGCGTTTAGCCCGCGCGGCTTTGCCCCAAGGCAGCGGCAGCCTGAAAGGCAAAAAGCGCCGCAAATGCAGCCGGCGCGTTTGATTCCGATGGCCCTATCGGATAGAATGCCGCTTTTTTTCGTTTAACGAACCCCAAGGAAATAAAACCATGAAAACCGCACAAGAACTGCGCGCCGGCAACGTATTTATGATCGGCAGCGACCCGATGGTCGTTCAGAAAACCGAATACATCAAAGGCGGCCGCTCTTCGGCCAAAGTGAGCATGAAGCTGAAAAACCTGCTCACCGGCGCCAACAGCGAAACCATCGTGAAAGCCGACGACAAATTCGACGTAGTCGTGCTCTCGCGCAAAAACTGCACCTACAGCTACTTCGCCGACCCGATGTATGTGTTTATGGACGAAGAGTTCAACCAATACGAAGTCGAAGCCGACAACATCGGCGACGCGCTCAAATTCATCACCGACGGCATGGAAGACGTGTGCGAAGTAACCTTCTACGAAGGCAACCCGATTTCCGTCGAGCTTCCCACCATCATCGTGCGCGAAGTGGAATACACCGAGCCGGCGGTTAAAGGCGACACTTCCGGCAAAGTGATGAAAACCGCCCGTTTGGTCGGCGGCACCGAAATCCAGGTGATGTCCTACATCGAAAACGGCGACAAAGTGGAAATCGACACCCGCACCGGCGAATTCCGCAAACGCGCCTAAGCTGGCATCATCAAAAAGCAGCCTGAAAACCGCGTATCACGGTTTTCAGGCTGCTTTTTTTCATTGCCAAAGGATGCGGCGGAGATTTTGCAAACCCTGCCGCATCTGCCTATCCGTTCTGCTTCGCCGCTGCGGCAGGCAGCCTGAAAGGCGCGGCGGTCAGGCTTTCACCACCAGCGTCCGCGCCAGCAAATCCTGCAGGGTGCGGCGCCGCTTGCTGCGGAAAAACAGCATCAGCAGGCAGATCAGCAGGGCAATCGTGCCGACGGGCGATTCCGTTTTGCCGTTGCCCATATCCATTTGCCACGGCAGCAGCTCGCCGATTACCAACACAATCAGGTAGTAGGCGCAAAAGCGCAGCAGAAAGTGGCGCACAAAGCCCGCGGTTTCGCCATCGGTGGTAATCACGCGGATGCGCATCTGTTTTTTGCCCAAGGTCTGCCCGTCGCGCGACATCAGCACAACCTGGTACACCAGCAGCCCCAAACAAATCAGGACGCCAACCACTATAACGCCGCCAACCAGCAGATTGCGGCTCTCTTCCGTATCCAGAGACCATGACGATGCCGCCAAACCGAGACCGAAAGCCAGCATCACAAACACCACTATCGGAAAAATAAGAACCAGCAGCCAATCGATAAGCGCTGCTGCAATCCGCTGCCACGGCGTTGCCAGCTCTACTTCGTAAGCGTCGTCAAAATGCGCTTCAACCACGGTGGATTGGTAGGCCTGACGAAAATCACTCATGTTTCAATTCCTTATCTGTTTGCTTGGTAAAACGGGTTGTTTTTTCTTTTGCTGCCGCGTTTTCAGGCTGCTTGGCGCCGCTGCGGCACAGGCAGCCTGAAAGCCGCATTGGTTAAAACGGTTTATTGTTCGGGCTTGGGTTCGGATGTATCACCGCCCTGCCCTGCACCCAACGCGGCAGTCAAACCATTGATATCGCCGCCGTTTAAGCCCAACTCTTTGAGCAGACCGTCCACCAGCGGCGCTTGGGCACGGTAGCGCAGGGCGCTGTTGACCATTTGGTCGGAGAGTGCGGGGCTGGCGGATGGGCTTTGGCCGTCGGCTGTGCTGCCGGCTGCGCCGCCCAGGCCGCTGACTTGCAGGATTTTGATGTCGTCGATGTTTTCCATCGGTTTGACCGATTCGCGGATGATGTCGGGCAGGTGTTTTAACAGCGCCAGGCGGATTTGCATGGCAACCTGGTCGGCGCTTAACACATTGGCCGCTTCGTTTACCGCGCGTTTGCCCTCGGCATCGACTTTGTACTGCTGCTCCTGCGCTTGCGCCAGCAGCACTTTGGCGTCGGCCTCGCCACGCGCTTTCAGGCGGGACTGCTCGGCTTCGGCTTCGGCAGCGATGCGCAGCGCTTCGGCTTTGTCCTGCGCCGCCTGTTTTTCGGCCTCGGCGGCCACGGTTACGGCAATGGCTTCGCGCTGGGCGGTTTCGGCGGCGGCAATCAGTTCCACCGCTTTGGCACGCTCGGCGCGCTCGGTTTCGCGCACGGTAATCACGCTTTCTTCCTCGCGCACGGCGGCGGCACGGGCTTTGTCGGCTTCGGCTTTGGCTTCGGATTCGGCGCGCGATTTTTCGGCGACGGCGATGGCTCTGTCCTGCTCGGCCAGTTCGATGGCTTTGCGCCGCTCGACTTCGGCCTGCTCTACGGCCTGCGCCTTGCGGATGTCTTCGTTTTTCACATCGCGCTCGGCGGCGATGCGTTTCAGATCGACTTCGCGCTCGGCGGCGATTTTCGCTTCTTCGGCCTCGCGTTTTTTCGCCGCTTCCTGCTCGGCGATACCCGCCTCCTGCTCGGCGCGGCGCACGGCGATTTCGCGCTCTTGTTCCAATTTGGCGTACTCTTCTTCGCGGGCGATTTTCAGGCGCTGCTGCTCGGCTTCGAGATTTTTGGTTTTAATCGCCAGATCGGTTTCCTGCTCGATGTCGTTGCGTTTTTTGCGCCGCGATTCGATGGTTTCGGTGAGCTTGGTCAAGCCCTCGGCGTCGAAGGCGTTTTGCGGGTTGAAGAAGCGGAAATCGGTCTGATCCAGGCCGGTAAGCGACACGGCTTCCAATTCCAAACCGTTTTTGTACAAATCCTCGCTCACTGCCTGCTGCACTTTCTGCACGAAATCAACACGTTTTTCGTGCAGCTCTTCCATCGCCATTTCGGCGGCCACGGCGCGCAGGCTGTCGACAAACTTGCCCTCCACCAAGTCTTTGAGCTTTTCCGGCGACATGGTTTTCATGCCCAAAGTCTGCGCCGCGGTGGCAATGCTCTCGGCGGTGGGCTTCACGCGCACGTAAAACTCCGCCGCCACATCCACGCGCATGCGGTCTTTGGTAATCAGCGCCTGCTCTTCGGCACGGCGCACTTCCAGCTTCAGCGTGTTCATATTGACCGGAATCACCTCGTGCAGCACCGGCAGCACAATTGCGCCGCCGTTCACAATCACCTTCTCGCCGCCGAAACCGGTGCGCACAAAGGACACTTCCTTGCTGGCGCGGCGGTACAGGCGGGTGAGGATGAGGCCGAGCACGAACAGCGCGACGAGTATGACGCCGGCGATGATGCCGATGGAAACTAAGTTCATGGGTTTTCCTTTCTTGGAGAAGGTTTTTTTCAGACGGCTTCCTGCTGCCTGAAACAGGTTTGGAGAAAATCAAACAAATACAGTGGATTCAAATAGAAATACCTGCATCGTCATTCCTGCGCAGGTGGGAATCCAGACTTCGGGATTCCAAGGAAATATTCAAAGATTGCCACAATTCTAAACCTCTGGATTCCCACCTGCGCAGGAATGACGGTATGGGTATTTTTATCTGGATTTACATTAAGGCGGCCTATATTTTCAGACGGCCTAAGGACGGCTGAAACGCAGTTCGCGGGCAAACAGGCTGCGGCGTACATAGACCGTTTCGCCGTCGGGCGTTTCAAAACTGCCTTCGCACCAACTGCCGTCAAAATCGCGATGACTTTCGGGCAGGTGGACGGCAAGCTGCCGCGGGCGGCTATAGCGTCCGCAGCGTCCTTCAACGGTCATTTCCACCGCCACACGCTCGAACGGTTTACCCCACAGGCTGGCCGTGCCCGACAGCGAAGCCAACGACCACACGCACAACGCGCCTATGGCCAGCCAGAACAGGGCGGTTTTGCCCCCCGTGGTTAAAACGGCCGATTGCCGTTTGCCGCAGATAATGGTTGGACGGCAGGCCGAATACGGTTTCTCCGACCAGCACCTTGCGGCTCATCCAAGCCAAAGGCAGCAGCCATGCGGCGGTCAGCGCGGCGGCGGCCTGCCAGGCAAGGGGCGACAAGAGCATGTTGCCGAATATTTGCCGCACGCACGCCAACAGCACCGTTGCCGACACCAGCCCTATCAGTATCCGCCAGCCGCGCCTTTTTCTTTTGTCCAAATTGTCGAACAACTCCATAAAGCCGTTTTGCATCGCAACCGACATTTCCCTGCCCCGATCTACCGCGCCCAACTCTGCAATCAAAGCAGCGGTATTGCGGCACAAGGAGGTGGAAAAGCGGCGGCTGTGTCCGTCGGGCGAGATGGTGCGAAAAGAGAAGATGCGGCGCCGCCTATCGCACAGATAATCGAACCGCCAATCGGTCGGACAGCGGAAACGCGTGCGGCCGAATGCACCGTACAGCACCAATTCCCCGCCGCCGATGGAGGCAAAACGGCGGCAGGTCAGGCCGAACCACCAGCCTTCCGAGCGTTTCAGGCCGTAGAGCAAAAACACACACGCCGCCGCTTTTGCCGCCCAATCGTGCACCGTCGGCAAAAATCCGCTGACGGCAAGGAAAACCAACAATGCGATAAAGACCAATAGCAGCCCCGTTACCAAAGGCATAAACAGCGTGCCCCAAAAAGAGGTGGCAAATACCGTTTGTCTGCCTTCGCGCCGCACTCCTGCCTGCGGTTGCCTGCCGAGGCCGGCCCAAGATACCGAATCGAATCGCTGTCTGTTGCGGTTTTGGCGGTAGCGCGATTTTTTACGTTGTTTGCCCATTATTGTTTGCCTTTTGTTTTTCAGACGGCCTTTTCGGATGGTTCGATATATTCCAGCAACGGCAGCCCCGTGGCGAGGCTGATTTGTTTGGCCGTTTTCTCCGCCGTCTGCCGGTTGTCGCGCAGCAGCAAATCTGCCTCCAGCAGCCGCACATCTTTGCCGCCTTCTTTGCCCGCCAGCCGGATTTCGTTCAAGCCCACACCCAATCCGCTGTATTTCACGCGGCTGTAAATGCCGCAAAACCCCGATAACGCATAGCGTTTTTCAGGCAGCCACTTGAAACCGTGCAGGCAGTATACGGTCAGTACGTCTTCCTGCACGCTGTAGCGTACCTTGCGCAGTGTATGCCAATGGTACGCCAGCCGCCATGCGGCAAACAGCAGCGCCGCCAGCCAGAACAGCCGCCAGCCGAACCCGCCCCCGCTCCACACCATCAGCAGTGCAAACAGCAAAAACGGGATGCGCGAGAGCAAAGTGCCGAGCGAATACACGGCAAATTCCGCTCTGTCCAAGAGCTTCGGCGCAGCGCGTTCCAGCAGCTTCGGCTGCAGTTCATGTTCCGCCTGCCTTGCCGCCGCCAGCGCGGCTTTGATTTCTGAGGGCTGCCGCCAAGCAGTTTGTGTTTGCGCCGTTTTCCGGCAGCGACACGCACGAAACACCCCGCGCACTTCCGACACCGCCACCGCCAACAACCCGAGCGCCAGCAGCCCCGCGCCGAAATACAGCGGCTTGGGCAGGCCGCCGCTTTGCCAATCCGCCGCCAAACGCAGCAGCCAGACCGCCAGCCAAGTCCACAACCCGGCTGCTGCCAGATTCACCGCCTGCCGCCACGCAGGCAGCGTTTTCGCTTGCAAGGGCTGCAACTGTGCCGGATTGGCCGCCGTCTCCTCCGCCGCACGGATTATTGTGTTGATTACCGGCCGTTTGGCCAAATCCGTTGCCTGCGCGATATGGTTCTGAATTCTGTCTAATTCGTTCAGCGAACCCTTATGCGGCAGGAAATTTTCCTCCAGCACCAAATCGTTCCGCCCATCCGCCGATTCCAGCCACAAGCGCCCGTAGTAGCCGCGGTAATCGTCCCGCACCTTCTCCGCCGCCACCGCCGCAAACATCGAAAGCGGATACTCCCACTGCGCCTGCCAACCCCAACGCCAGCGCCCTTGCAACAGCACGCTGCGTTCTGTGTCCAACCGCAGAAAGTCCCGCGCCGTGAACATGCGCCAATACAGGAAACCAACCAGCGCCGCACCGCCAAAAAACAGCAGCACCATGGCCAAACGAAGCGCCGTATCCACCCCGTCGCCGGAAATATCCGACAGAGTATCCAGCCCGATAATAAGCAGCAGCAATACCCCTGCGCAGACCACACCGATTTCCAGCATCAAATCCTTAGATGTAGCCGGATACAGCATCACGATTTTGCTTTTATTCTGTTGCATGGCTTCCTCTTTATATTACGGCAGGCTACCTGAAAATGTGGGGTATCGGTTTTTAGCACTGCAGAAATTCGGCTGCTATTTTCAGCTAGCCTTAATCCACCAAACTCCCGCTCGGATTCAAAATCGCCTTAAACGTGTTCCCCTCCAGCGACACCAAAAGCACCGCCTCGCCCTGCTTCAGCACGCCTTCGCCGTCGGGCTCGGCCATCACATAATGCGTTTGGCCGAAGCCGTCTTTCACGCGCACTTGGGCAGGGCTGCCGGTGCGGGCTTGGCCGATCACAATCACGCCGACGCGGCCGATTAGCGTGTCTTGCGACACGGCGGTGGTTTCGTCTTTGGGCAGGATTTTGTACAGGCCGCCGGCAGTGGCGCGCACCAGCGGCAGCGAAAGAAACCATACGGCGACGGCAGCCAGCGTGCCGTTCAAATACGCGCCGAACACGGCGGCAAAGGCCGTCTGAAACACATAGCCCACCAGCCCGTACACGGCGAGAAACACCACCAAGAGCATCAACACCGGCACTTTGCCGACATACAGCCAGCTTAAAAACCGCACCACCACGCCGTCGGCCGCGTCCAGCCCCACTTCGGCGTGGGCGCTGTCGGCCAGGCTGTCGGGCAGCAGGTTGTCCAGCCACTCGCTCGCGCCGCCCAACAGCATCGACAACACTTCCAACACGCCCAACAGCAGCATCAGCGCCAGGGCAATGCCGAAGATTTGGTTTTCAGGGGCGGTAATCAGATTCCACATCGGCGGTTTCCTTTATGGGTTTAAGACGGCCTTGGGTTTTTCAGGCAGTCTGAAAGCGGCTTCGTGTGTTTGTCGGATTCAAGAATCCGACCTACGTCTGCTCAATCGCCGCTCACATTCAACACCGGCGCGGCGTTTTCTTCGGAAAGCAGCACGGTCATCATATTGGTTACCAGCTTGGCTTTTTCGCTGTCGCTCATTTTCACGATATCGCGCTGCTCGAGCTGGCGGACGGTGCCTTCCACCATGCCGATGGCGCCGCGCACCAGCGCGTAGCGGGCGGCGATTACCGCTTCGGCCTGCTGTTTGCGCAACATGGCTTGGGCGATTTCGGGCGCGTAGGCCAGGTGGGTGAAACGGGCTTCGTCGATGCTGATGCCCGCGCGCTCGACGCGCTCCTGCACCATGTCGCGGAACTGCTCGAGAATATGCTCGGAATGGCGGGTCAGGCTTTCGGTATCTTCGGCGGCGTAGGGGTGGTGGGTGGCCAGCGCGCGCAGGGCGGACTCGCTCTGCACCTGCATAAAATCGTGGACGTTTTCCACATCGAGCACGGCGGCGGCGGGGTTGCTGATGTGGTAAACGATGGCGGCGGCGATTTCAATCGGCGTACCGGCGGCGTCGTTCACTTTCAGCGTCGGGGTAACGTAGTTGCCCGAGCGCAGGGAAACGCTTTGGGTTTGGTAAATCAGCGGAATAATCCAGAAAAACCCGCTCTCGGACAAAATGCCGGAATAACGGCCGAAACAGGTGCTCACCAGCGCGGTGTTGGGCTGGACGATACGAAAGCCGCTGGCGGCCAGCACAATAAAGACAAACAGCGGCGCGGCCAGCACGCCGACGGTGGAAAACAGCGCCATGGCAATCAGCACGGCGGCACCGGCCAGCATGGCGGCGGCGAGCCAGCCGTTGAGATAGAACATATTGTGTCTGCTACTGGTTTGGTTCATGACGGGGTCTCCTTGATAAATGGCGGAACGGGGTTTCAGGCTGCTTTCAGGCTGCCTGAACGGGGCAGGTTTCAGTTTCAGACGGCCTTCGGATTTGCGTAGGTCGGATTCTCGAATCCGACGTTTTCCCACAGGGAAAAATCCGCGCTGCCGGTTTTAACTTTGCTGAAGCCTGTGGTTTTCAGACGGCCTTTGGGTTATTTCAGGCAGCCTGAAAGCCGCTTCGGGTGTTTGTCGGATTCAAGAATCCGGCCTACGGAACTGACGCGAATCAGTGTTTTTCCAATTCTTCCCGGCACATGGCGGCGTTTTCGCGGCCGTTGTCGGTATTAAGCTGCTGCTGCGCCGCTGCCATCAGGCGGCAGCCTTTTTGCGGATCGGCGGGCACACCGCGCCCTTCGGCATAGGCCACGCCCAGATTGTTCTGCGCCTTGGCGTGCCCCTGCGCGGCGGCTTTTTCATACCACGGCACCGCCAAATCCCAACGGTTTTGCCGCATATAGTGGCCGCCTGCCTGATACTGCGCTTCGGCTTCGCCCGCTTCGGCACGGCGGACAATTTCCGCAGGCGGCGGCTCGGCTTCGGACTTGGCAAACAATTTGCCAAACGGCGCGGCATTCTGCCAACCGCCGCGCTCATCGGCCTGCTGCACCAGCCACACCAGCGCGGTGGCGGCGGCCAGCACAACCATCATCGCCAGCAGCGGCGCGGTCAGAGCATTGTCGTTGTTGCGTTTCATCGCGTCGTTTCTTTCTTCAGACGGCCTTCGGATTTGCGTAGGTCGGATTCTCGAATCCGACGTTTTCCCACAGGGAAAATCTGCGTTGCCGGCTTTAACCTTGCTGAAGCCTTTGGTTTTCAGACGGCCTTTAGTTCTTTCAGGCTGCCCTAGCGCGTCAGCAGTTGGCGGATGCGCTGTTGCAGGCGTTCGCGCTGCTCGGGGCGGCCGTCGGGCAGAATCTGCGCCCAGTCGGCGTGTGCGGGGTCAATGCGCCCGCCGAAGCCGCCGAAGCCGTGCATTGTCAGACTGCGCTTTTTCCAATCCAGAGTAAAAACGGCAAGGGCGCGGCCGGCAGTCAGAACGCTGTTGATGCGCTTGAGCATCCACAGGGCAAACATTCCCATCGACACCGCCATCAGCAAAAACGGCAGCGCGTTGGCGGCTTTGAACGTGCCGTCGCTGTGGAAAAACAAATCGGGCAGCATCCGGTGCAGAAACAGAACCGACAGCGGCACGGTAAAACACGAAGCAAGCATGCCGAAACGCATGATGTTCACCGATTTTCGATCGGCATCGCTTAGGGAAACGGTTTTACGCCAAGTCAGCGGACGGCTGCCGTTTTGCGCGGCGGCCTGCAGTTCGGCAAGCGGGGTTTCGGGCTGGGACATGGTTTTCTTTCCAATAATCGGGGCGGGGTTTTCTTTTCAGGCAGCTTGGGGTCTTTCAGGCTGTCTGAAAGCTCTGTATTTCGTCATTCCCGCGCAGGCGGGAATCTTTTTTCAGCTTGGGTGATGGCGTTTTTTTCTGCCGTTTGCCGAAGCACGCAAAAGATTCCCGCCTGCGCGGGAATGACGGCAGTTTTATTTTCAGACGGCCTTTGCCAAGCAGCCTGAAAGGCCGTCTGAAAGCCGCTTCGTGCGCTTGTCGGATTCAAGAATCCAACCTACCGCACTCACTTCTGCGCCTTCAAAGCCGCCAGCCGTTCGGCGATGCGGTTACTGCGGCTCAGGTCTTCCAATTCTTTCAACTTGGCCAGCTGTACCGCGTCGCTGCTGCTGTGTACGGCGTTTTGCCTGCCCATCACGCGGTCGAAGGCGTTGCCGCTTTTTTCGGCGTTGCGGGCGATGCGCTCCAGGCCGCTGCCGCCTGCGCCGCCGCCCGCTGCCGCGTTTTGCTGCGCGGCGCGCCAGTCTTGCAGCTGCTGCTGCATTTCGCGTTTTTTCGCCTGCAACGCGGCGATAAAGCCTTCGAGTTCTTTTTCTTGCGCGGCGCAGTCGGCGATGGTGTTTTCGAGCACCGGCAAACGCGCTTCGATGTCCATCTGCTCGGCGATGCCGCTTTCGGCCAAATCGTCGCGCGCGGCGGACACGGCGGCGCGGATTTGGTCGGACAGCGCTTCGTGGCGGTTGCTCTCGTCGGCCATTTTTTTGGCGGCCAGATGTTTTTGCGCCAACACTTTACCCAGCTCGGCGCGCACTTCGTCCACCGCGCGCTCGATTTCGCGGATGCTCTCGTTCATTACCGCCTCGGGCGCCAGGTTTTCGGCGGCGTCAATCAGTGCGTGGAAGCCGCCGCTCACTAGGCGGCCGACGCGGCGGGACAGGGTTTCGCTCATTTTGTTTCCTTTCGTTTCAGGTTTCAGACGGCCTCTGCGCCAACCTCAGACGCACGGCGCACGATATCGGCCAGTTTCAAAGTGTTTTCAAGCTGTTGCAACACGGTATCGTCGTAGGCCGCGCCTTTGCCGGTAACGGCAAGCTGCAAAATGCTGTCGGTCAGGCGCACGATGCGCCACATCAGCTCGCGCTCGTATTTCTGCAAATCGGGCTGCGCGGCCTCTTCGGGCAGGTCGGCGGCCAGCGTGGCGGCCAAATCGGGCAGCTGCTCAAACAGCCGCGCCACGATGTGCGAATGCACTCCGGCCTGCTTTTCGGCATGCAGCACGCTGCGGCGGGCGGCCTGTAAAAACTGCTCCTGCGCCGTGAGCGCGGATTCGTAATCGCGCGTCTGCGTGTGCGCCAGTCTGGCCTGCTTCAACAATTCACGGATTTTTTCCGACGGCGTATTCGCGCCTTCAATTTTTAACTCTGCAATAAAATCAGCGTCTTCCTGCGTAATCCGCACGCTCACGGGAATACGGGTGCCTGCGTTCATTTCTATTTGTCCTGTTTTGTATTCATTTGTATGCGAATATACATGAAACATTTTCAGTTTTCAATTAAACTGCGAAAAAACCAAAAACAAAATTACAATACAATGTTTAAAAATGAAAATAGTAAAATTGCAAACGTGTACAAATGCAACACACCCGCCATAAAAAGGCAGCCTGAAAACCTTGATTGGGTTTTCAGGCTGCCTTTTTCGTTTTCGCCGCCGCTTTTCAGGCTGCCTGCCCAAGCAGCCTGAAAGGCAAATTCTGCTGCCGATCACGCACCGCGGCGAAAAAACAGTAGAATGCCCATTTACGCAAACTTACAAAACCACCATGCCCGCTCCGCTTTTGCTTGCCGATAACAGCTTCGATACCGCCCGCCACAGCTGGGCGGACAACGAGCAGCGGCTGATCGACTGCGCCCAAGCCGCCGGCTGCGATGCCGCGCTGGTGTTTTGCGGCGAAGACGGCATCGTGGTGCCGCGCAGCTACCGCAGCAAGCCCGGCTTTGACCAAGCCTGCGCTACGCTGGCGGCCGACGGCCTGCCGGTGCATGTGCGCCTGTCGGGCGGCGGCGTGGTGCCGCAGTCGCCCGCCGTGGTCAATCTGTATCTGGCGCGGCCGCTGTTGAGCGAGCAGCCGGTACGCGATGCCGAGCAGCAGTATCTGGCGCTGTGCGCCCTGCTGGAGCGGCTGTTTGCCGAGATCGGCATCGCCACCGGCTATCAGGCGGTGGCCGGCTCGTTTTGCGACGGCCGTTTCAATCTGGCTGCCGGCGGCCGCAAAATCGCCGGCACCGCGCAATACTGGCAGCGCCGCCGCGGCACGCCCAACGGCTACACCGCCCTGCTTTCGGCGGTAATCCTTGCCGGCGATGCCGCCGCGCTGACCGGGCGCGCCAACCGCTTTGAAGCGGCGCTGGGCAGCGATACGCACTACCGCGCCGATGCCTGCACCGCCGCCGCCGAACATGCCGATACCGATGCCGCAAAGCTGGCCGCCGTTTTGCGCCGGTTGCTGGGCAAGGCAGCCTGAAAGTTTATGGCAAGGCAGCGGCTCTGTTTGCCTGAAACCGAAATTCAGGCTGCCTGAAAACCGAAGCGAATAGCGCCATGCCGCAGCAGCAGCAGCCTGAACGCCCGACATGCCGCCAAACTGCTTTTCAGGCTGCCTGAAGGCCACGCTAAGCAGCCTGAAAGCCTGCCGCCCCAATCCATTTGCCCAAGTTTGCCATGAAAAAACTGCGTGTATTTTTATTGTTGTCTGCCTTGATTTTTGTGCTGCTGTTTGCCGTGCCGCAGTATCTGATCCGGCAGGAAATCGCCGCCGCCCAAGACGATTTGGCGCGGCTGGCAGTCAAACCGGCGCCGGCGCAAACCGCAGGCGGCGATGCGCTGTGGCTGGTGGGCTACCGTGCCGAAAGCGCTGCCGAACGCGAGCGTATGATGGCAACGTACCGGCCGCTGCTGATGCGCGGAAGCCGGCCGCCGGCGCTGGCCGAATACGAACTGCCGCAACCAGAGAACGGAGAATTTACCTGTGGCAGCGGCAAAAGCGCCGCCGACTGTCTGGCAGAAATACGTGGGAATCTGCCGCAATACCGCGATCAGGCCGAAAAATATCGGGAGCTGCTGGCCAATATCGACCGGCTGGCGGACTACGATGCTTTTGCCCAGTCCGGCTGGCCGAACGATCACACCGGTTCGTCCGATATGGCACTACCCCGGTTGCAGCATCTGTTTCTCAGCGTTCCCACCGCCGCGCTGGATTGGGCGGACGGCCGGCAGCAGGCGGCGCTGGTGCGCGTTTGCCGCAGCCTGAAAACCGGACGCACCCTGCTGCAAGGGCGCCCAAATATGCTCTATCCGATGGTCGGCAATGCGCTGATTCAAAAACACACCGCGCTGGCAGCGCAAATGCTGGCGGAAGATCCGTCATGGGCAAAGCGCCTGCCCAAAGAATGCGACGACGCCTTTGCCGTACTGTCGCCGCAAGAGCAAAACCTGTGCACCGCAGTACAGGACGAATTTCACGCTTCGGCCAATCTGCTGCGTAAAATGTCGCCCGAGTGGTCGCCGCGCAAAATGTTTACCGTTATGGCTCTAGCCGCAAATATGAGCGATGAAGACAGCATCGGTTCTCTCCGTGTACCGCGCTGGATGATATGGGTGCCGGTGATGGACATCGAACACAGCCGCGCCCGCAGCGCCGCCTATTATGCACAGGGCTGCAACGCCGAAACGGCCGCCGCTCTCGAACGCGACCAAGCCATCATCTGGCAGCCGCCCGCCCAAGCAAGCTGGAAACAGCTCTGGGCCTGCAGCAACAACGGCCAGGGCTGCGTGCTCTCCGATATTGCGCTCACTTCCTGGGACAGCTATTTCCAACATGTGCAGGACAGCGCCATGCAGCAGCGCGCCTTTCAGGCTGCCCTGGCGCTTTACCGTCTGCCCGCCGCCGAGCGCCGCGGCGCAATCGGCCGCATTTTGGCGGAGCATTCCAGCCCGTCGCGCCGGCTGGTGTGGAACGAACAAAACAGCAGCATCGGCTTTGCGCGCTACAGCAAACACCAAACTGAAAGCAGCGACATTCCCGTCAACCTGCGCTAAACTTTTCAGGCTGCCTACAGGGCGGCAATACCGCGGCAAAGCAGCCTGAAAAACCTGCCGCCGCACCCGCTACATAAGGAGAAAAAATGGACTACCCGCGCCACCTGCTCAAACTCACCGATTTCACCCCCGACCAAATCAACGCCCTGCTCGATCTGGCCGCCGAACTGAAAGCCGCCAAAAAAGCCGGCCGCGAAACCCAACGCCTGCGCGGCAAAAACATTGCGCTGATCTTTGAAAAAACCTCCACCCGCACCCGCTGCGCCTTTGAAATTGCCGCGCATGACCAGGGCGCCAAGGTAACCTATCTGGAACCGGGCAGCAGCCAGATCGGCCACAAAGAAAGCATCAAAGACACCGCCCGCGTGCTCGGGCGCATGTACGACGGCATCGAATACCGCGGCCACGGCCACGAAACCATAGAAGAGCTGGCGCGTTATGCCGGCGTGCCGGTGTTCAACGGCCTAACCGACCGCTACCACCCCACCCAAAGCCTGGCCGATTTGCTGACCATGCGCGAACACAGCGGCAAAGCCCTTGCCCAAACCGCCTATGCCTACGTTGGCGACGCCCGCTGCAATATGGGCAACTCCCTGCTGCTGGCAGGCGCGCTGATGGGCATGGACGTGCGCATCGGCGCACCGAAAGAATTGTGGCCGGACGACAGCGTAATCACACGCGCGCACGAGCTGGCCGAGCGCAGCGGCGCGCGCATCCTGCTCACCGACAACCCGCAGCAGGCCGTTGCCGGCGTCGATTTCATCCACACCGATGTTTGGGTCAGCATGGGCGAGCCGCCGGAAATCTGGCAGCAGCGCATCGACCTGCTGCGCCCCTACCGCGTCAGCGCCGAGCTGATGGCCGCCGCCGGCACGCCGCAGGTCAAATTCATGCACTGCCTGCCCGCCTTTCACAACCGCGAAACCAAAATCGGCGAATGGATCTACCAAACCTTCGGCCTAGACGGCGTGGAAGTGAGCGAAGAAGTATTCGAAGGCGCCGCCAGCATCGTTTTCGACCAGGCCGAAAACCGCATGCACACCATTAAAGCAGCGCTGGTCGCCCTGCTCGACCGCCCGCCGCAGGCAGTCTGAAAGCCGGCAAACGGTTTTTCAGGCTGCCTTTGAAACCGTTTGCCGCTGCTCCGTTTTACCGCTTTCAGGCTGCTTTTTTCTCCGAGCAAACCCAAGCAGCCTGAAAACGCCAAACAGACAAAACCGCCGCCGGATCGCACTCTGGCGGCGGTTTTGCCGTTTTCAGGCTGCCTTTGGCTACAGCGCGCGGTGCTGCTGCGCCCAGCGGCTGCATTTTTCCAGATACCACACCAGCGCCACCGCGGCGGCGGCCAGCGAAGCAATCAGCGCCGCCCAAAAGCCGTACACCCCCATGCCGGCGTGGTGGGCGAGCAGATAGCCGGGCAGCAGCCCCAGCCCCCAAAAGGCGATACCGTGGATAATCATCGGCGCGCGGGTGATTTTGTAGCCGCGCAGGGCGTAAGAAGCGATGCACTGGGTGAAGTCGAAAAACTGAAACACCGCGGCAAACAACAGAATATTGGCGGCAATCGCAATCACCGCGGCATCGCCGGTGTAAAACGATGCCAGCGTGCGGCGGAACAACACCAGCACCGTCAGCGTCAGCAGCGCCAGCGCCCAGCCCATCGCCAGCGACACGCCGGCAATGTAGCGGGCGCGGGCAAACTGGCGCCGTCCCAGCGCGAAGCCGATGCGCACGGTGGTCGCCGCGCCCACCGCCGAGGGCACCATATACACCACGCTGGTAATGCTGATTACCACCTGCTGCGCCGACACCGTGTCTTGGCCGAAATTGGCAATCAGCCACACAATCAGGGTAAACAGGCTGGCTTCAAGGAAATAAGACAGCCCGATCGGCCAGCCCAGCTGCCAAATCCGCCGCTGCGCCGCCTTGTGCGGCAGGCTGAAACGCGCCGTCAGGCCAAAAGCGGCGAAATACGGATTGCGCACGATATGGCCGCCCAAAGCCGCCGCGCTAAACCAAAACACCAGCGCCGTCGCCAGCCCGCAGCCGGCGCCGCCCATCGCCGGCAGGCCGAATTTGCCGTACACGAAAACATAATTGAGCGGCACGTTCAGCAGCAGCGCCGCCCAGCTCGTCCACATCAGCGGCTTGGGGCGGTCAAGGCTGGAAGCATAGGCATAAAGCGCACGGTAAACCATCGCCGCCGGCATCGCCAGCGCCACATAAAACAGATAATCGCCCAGCGTATCCAGCACATAAGCGCCGTAGCCCTTGCCCGCCAGATAGCCCTGCAGCGGCTTGATCAAAGCCATCATCAGCAGCATACCCGCCGCGCCCAGACCCAGGCCGAACCACATGCCCTGGCGGCCGGTTTCGCCGATTTCGCCCTGCTCGCCCGCGCCGTGCTGCTGGGCGATCATCGGATTGAGCGCGGTCATAATCCCCAAAAAAGTGATGAACACCGTGGCAAACACCGCACTGCCCAGCGCCACCGCCGCCAAATCGTCCTTGCTCGCCCGCCCCGCCATCACGGTATCGACCACGCCCACGCCCACCGACGCTATCTGCGCCAGCAGCATCGGCAGCGCCAGCGACACCAGCTTGCCGGATTCAGAACGAAAAGAAGACGGGGAAAAACGGTTCAGGTTCAAAAGCATGGTTCAAACAATCGGAAAAACGACCGGCCGCACCTTTCAGGCAGCCTGAAAAGCCGGCACAGCATAAAAACAGCAGCCAAAAGCCGCGCATCTTAACCGATAGCCGCCGCTTTTGACAGCCGCCCCAACCCCGCCGCCGGCAAGAAAAAGCAGCCTGAAAAGCCGTTTTAGCGTTTTCAGGCTGCTTTGCTAATTCCGCGCCACCCTGCCGGCATGCGGCGCCGGCTGATTCAAATGCCGGCACCGCCCGCGCGGCAGCTGTTGGTTTTCAGGCTGCCTATAAAGTACCAAGCAGCCTGAAAATAGTTTGATTCGGTTTTCAGGCTGCCTGAAAGCACCAGGCAGCCTGAAAATACGGTTAATCAGCCAATCAGCCCTTCAGCGGGCGGATGCCGACGGCGTCGCGCACTTGGTCGAGCAGCTCGCGGGCGCGTTTGCGGGCGCGCTGGGCGCCGGCCTGCAGGATGTCTTCGATGCGCTGCGGGTGGGCGGTGAGCTCGTGGTAGCTTTCGGTGTAGCCGTCGAGCTCCGCGCCGATTTTGGCGGCGAGCATTTTTTTCGCTTCGCCCCAGGCCAGGCCGTCGGCGAGCGCTTGGGCGAAGGCGGCGGTTTCGGCGGGGGTGGCGAAGGCTTTGTAGATGTCGAACACCGGGCTTTCGTCGGTGCCTTTGGGCTCGCCCGGCGCTTTTAGGTTGGTAACGATTTTGTTGACCATTTTCTGCCGCTCTTTGGGCGTTTGGAACAGCGGGATGGTGTTGCCGTAACTTTTGCTCATTTTGCGGCCGTCCAAGCCCACTAAGAGTTCGACCTGCTCGTCGATGCGGGCTTCGGGCAGCACAAACAGCTCTTTGAAACGGTGGTTGAAGCGGGCGGCGATGTCGCGCGCCATTTCGACGTGCTGGATTTGGTCGCGGCCGACCGGCACGGTGTCGGCGTTGAACATCAGGATGTCGGCGCTCATCAGCACGGGGTAGCTGTAAAGCCCCATTTCGATGCCGTGGTCGGCGTCTTCCTGGCCGTTGTCGAGATTGTCCTGCACCGCGGCTTTGTAGGCGTGGGCGCGGTTCATCAGGCCTTTGGCGGTGATACAGGTCAGAATCCAGTTTAATTCCAGGATTTCGGGGATATCGGACTGACGGTAGAAGGTGGTGCGCTCGGTATCAAGGCCGCAGGCAAGCCAGGTGGCGGCCACGGCGCGGGTGGATTCGTGGATGCGCTCGGGCTCGTGGCATTTGATCAGGCCGTGGTAGTCGGCCAGAAACAGGAAAGATTCGGCGCCGCCTTCGGCTGCGGCGCGGATGGCGGGGCGGATGGCGCCGACGTAGTTGCCCAGATGGGGAATGCCGGTGGTGGTAACGCCGGTCAGGACGCGTTTGGTACTCATGCTGTGCTTTCTGTTTGCTCAACTGCCCGCCGGCGCGGCAAAACGGCCGGCGGCGGGGATAAAAAAGGTCGAATCTTAGCACAGGCAGCCTGAAACCGCGCGGGCCGAAACCGCCGCATCCGCGCGGTCGCCCGCTACACGGCAGGCAGCGTATCCGCAGGCGGTACCGCCGTCCGCCGCAGCGGCGGCTTTAATGCTAGAATGGATTTGTTCCGATACCGTATTGCATCCATGTACGCATTTATCCACACCCACGGCAAATGGATCCGCATCCTTACTTACAGCGCGCTGATACTCGCCGCCGTCTATATCGGCGCCTATGCCTCGCTCTACCGCCTGTCCGAACACGACACTCTGCAGCTGGAAGCGCAAGCTGCGTTGCAGGGCAAAAACCGCACCGTGCGCTTTGCCGAGCGCATCGACCGCCGTCTCTTTCCCCGCCCCACCGTTACCCTTTACCACGCCGAGCTGAGCGAAGCCGGCGGCGGCCGCACTGCCTTTGAAGTCGAAGAAATCCGCATCGGCATGGCGTGGAAAAGCCTGTGGGACGAGCCGGAAGTGGAAAAACTCACTCTCGAAAACGTCCGCGCCGACATCAATATCAACGACGAAGGCGTGTGGGACATCGCCGATTTGTTCCAATCCGCCGCGCGTCCCAGCCCGCGTTTCAACCGCGTCAATATCCGCAACGGCACCCTTACCCTGCGCGAAAACGGCCGCCGCTGGCAGCTGGGCGCCGTCGATTTCACCATGACCCGCGCCGACGCCGAAAACCAGCCCTACACCCTGAGCGCACGGCTCGAAGAACAAGACCTGCGGCTGGACATCAGCGCCGCCGGCACCGTCGGCTGGGACGGCAAAACCTTCTCGCTGCCCGATCTGGCCGCCGATTTTTCGGGCGAAGAACACAGCTACGGCTTTTCAGGCAGCCTGAAAAGTTCGCTGCGCTTTGCCGGCGGCACGCCCGCGGCCGACAAAACCACCCTCACCCTCAACAGCAAACGCTACGACAGCAGCCTGAATCTCAGCGCCGATGCCGCCGCGTGGCAAAACGGCCGCGCCACCATCGGCAACCTCAACGCCGTTTTCACCGCCGCCGAAGGCAGCCGCCGCTACAACGGCACCCTTACCAGCCCCAAAGTCAGCGGCAGCGGCAAAGTGTGGAGCAGCGACGAAACCGTCTTCAACCTCAACACCGAAGCCCCCGGCCAAGATCCGCTCAGCCTCAAGCTCGACGGCAGCGCCCAATGGCGCGACGGCACGCTCTCGGTGCCCGAGTTCAAACTCATCAGCCAGCAAAACGGCGCCGACGGCCGCCAGCGCTTCGTTTCCGAATGGGAAGGCAGCCTGAAACTGCCCGCCAGCGGCAACTGGCAGTTCCAAGCCCAAGGGCTGTTCGACCGCCAGCCGGCCAAAATCGAATTTTCCCGCAGCGGCGACAACATCGGCGGCAGCGCCAATCTCGCCAAACTCAACGCCGCGCCCTATCTCGACCTGCTGCAAAGCGAAACCGCCGCCAGCCCCTACCCCGAATGGCACGACCGCAAACTCAAGCTCAAAGTCGATCTGGCGCTGGGCATGCTCGAACTGCCGGGGCTGAACGTCGAAAACATCGCCGCCACCCTCAACGCCGACGCCGAAGAAGCCCGCTTTGATCCTTTGTCGGCCGAACTCTACAGCGGCCGCACCAGCGGCAGCTTCACCGTGCGCAACACCGTGCCCACCGAATACCGCCTGAAACAAAACGCCGAAAACGTCGAACTGCTGCCGATGCTGCAGGATCTGCTGCGCTACAGCGCCATCAGCGGCAAAGGCCGCGCTATTTTCGATCTGTCGGCCAAAGGCTCCGGCCGCCGCGAGCTGCTCGCCAGCCTTTCCGGCAGCCTGAAATTCGACGTGGCCGACGGCCAATGGCTCGGCATCAACCTGCGCGCGCTGGCGCAGGGCCTGCTCGACAAAAAAGGCGGCGGCCCCACCGTCCACACCCCGTTTTCCCGCTTCGAGCTGGAGAGCACGATTGAAAACGGCATCAGCCGCAATACCGTCAAAGCCCGCCTGACCGACCCCGCCGTCGATATGAGCGGCAGCGGCGAAACCAATCTTGCCGAAGGCACCGTCAGCGAAAGCGTGCTGCTGCACAACGGCGAAGGCACGCCGCCGCTGCCGGTACGCATCAGCGGCACCCTCGACAAACCCACCGTCAGCCTCGACTACCAGCAGATTACCGCCGGCATCACCGACCCCGAAGCCAAGAAAAAAGCCGTCCAAGACGCCCTTTCCGGCCAATGGCAATGGCTCAAACGGCAAAAATAACCGGTTTCAGGCAGCCTGAAAGCCCGTTGCAGCGTTTTCAGGCTGCTTTTTACCCCTTTTTATCAGGGAACGACCATGAATCCCCAGCCCAACCTCACCCCGAACAAACCCGGCAAACGCGGCCTGGCACGCATCTTTGCCGCCCTCGGCTATTCGCGCGACGGCCTGGCTGCCGCCTGGCAGTACGAAGCCGCCTTCCGCCAGCTGGTGTGGCTGCACGCCGCGCTGCTGGTTGTGCAGTTTTTCTGCGATTTCGATACGCCGGTGCGCATGCTGCTTTTGGGCGTGTCTTTTTTGTCGCTGATTACCGAAGCCCTTAATTCCGCCATCGAAGCGGCCGTCGACTATATTTCCAGCGAACGCCACCCGCTGGCCAAGCGTGCCAAAGACCTGGGTTCGGCGGCGCAGCTGTTGGCGCTGGTGATGACCGCGCTGCTGTGGCTGATGGCGCTGTACGGCTGAGCGGCGGCATCGTTTTTCAGGCTGCCGCCAACAGCCCAAACACCGCTTTCAGGCTGCTTCAAGCGTTTTGACTATTTTTCAGGAATCCGAGCATGAACAAACTCTCCGCCCTGTGCGCCGCCCTGCTCTTGGCCGCCTGCGGCAATCCGCACGACCGCTACGTCGGCCACTGGCAGCCCGCCGCCCGGGGCGCCGATCCCTACCGCGTACTCGAAATCGGCAAAAGCGCCGACGGCAGCTACCGGCTGCGGCGCGATGTTTTGGGCGCCCATCCCGCCGACGAAACCCTGCTCGCGCTGGCCGACGGCAGCCTGAGCAACACCGGCGGCAGCCGGCTGACGCTCTCGGACGACGGCCAAACCCTGCAACTGGCCGATGCGCCCTACCGCCGTCTCCCCGACAGCGAAATCGAGCCGCTGCGCGCGCAGGCGCAGTCCGCCGCCGCCGAGCAGGAAAACAACCGCCAGCGCTGCCAAAGCCTGCTGGCCGAATACGCCAACCGCAAGCTGGCGCTGGGCAAGCCCGACGTCACCACGCCCAAAGAAGTGTGGAGCGAAGTGGTCGAGCAGCACCAGCGCCTGGAAGCCGAATACCGCGCCAAAACCCGACAAATCCGCGGCTGCTCGCTGTAAGGCAGCCTGAAAACCTTTTTTCATTCCACTTTAAGGAGTTTCGCCGTGAAAAAACTGTTCGCCCTGTTTACCGTTTTGCTGCTGGCCGCCTGCAGCAAAGGCCACGAGCGCTACGAAGGCTATTGGAAGATGGAAAACGTTTCCTTCCAATACCTGATTCAAATCCAAAAAACCGACGACGGCAGCTATCTGCTCAAAGACGACGTGCTCGGCGGCAGCGGCAGCAGCCAGGCGCTTGAGCCGCAGGACAAAGGCGTGCTCGCGCTGGCCGGCGGCGAAGCGCTGGAGCTTTCGGACGACGGCGCCACGCTGAAGATGGGCAAAGCCGCCTACCGCCGCATCGACGATGCCGAAGCCGCCGCGCTGCAGCAGGCCGCGCAGCAGGAAATCGCCAAGCAAAAGGCGGTGCAGGCGGAAAATCTGCGCCGCTGTCAGGAAAACAGCGCCGCCTATCAGAAAGAAAAAGCCGCGCTGCGGCAGGGGCGCGGTGCAGCGGCAAAAAACGAAGCCGCCCTGTCCGTCGAATACCGCCGGCGCGCGCTCAAAATCCCCGGCTGCCATCTGGCGGCGGACTAAACTTTCAGGCTGCCCCATACCGGCAGCCTGAAAAGCACTTTGCCTAAGCGGCAACATTTTTTTACAATACGCTTTTTTTGGCGACGGGAGAAAGCGATGAATCCTTTGCAGTTTGTCCGCGAAGCCCAGGCTCTGGTCCACCGCGACGAAGCAGGAAAACTGCTGGCGGAAGCCAAGTGGCGGCGCCTGAACGCCCACACCATCGAAGTGTTCCACACCCATGTGGACGACAGCCTGCGCGGCCAGGGCGCCGGCAACCAGCTGTTGGACGCGATGGAAAAACTGGCGGCGCAGGAAGGCTGGAGCGTGCGCGCCAGCTGTCCGTTTGCCCAGCGCCGTTTTAGCGCAGCCTGAAACCTTTTCAGGCTGCTTCTCCGACAAAAAGCAGCCTGAAAAAGCCGCCGCGGCCATAACAAAGCAGCCTGAAAATCTTTTCAGGCTGCCTTTTCGCAAACAGCATTTAGGGCGCGCGGATAATGGTATAGACGCTGCTCAAATCGTAAACCTTGTAGCGCGCCGGCTCGCGGCGGTTTTCGCCGGCGTAGCTCAGCACCAAACCCTGCCGCCGCGCTTCGTCCACCCAGCCGACAAACAGGCCGCTGTGTTCGTTGCCGCGGTAATCGTGGTTCACATAATACAGCCAGTCGCCCGGGCGGATTTGGCTGCTGTCGGCATAGGGGCCGCCTTTCAGGCTGCCTTTGTGCACAGTTTGGCGGCTGTTGCGCGGCACGCCGGCGCGGGTAAACACCAAATCCAGATAGTCCCAGCAGCCGCCCTTAACGATAACGCGCTCGAACAAAGTCATTTTGCGCGCCTGCTCCAACACCGCGCGCGCCTTGCCGCTGCTTTGGCGCTCGGCCGCCGCAATCAGCGCATCATCGCCGGCAGCCGCATTGACGCTGCGGCCGGCAGACGACTTGGACTGAATTTTGGGACGGCCGGCTTTTTTGGGCGCGCCGCCGCAGGAAGCCAAGAGCAGGGCGCAGGCGGCGGGCAGCAGAAATCGGGCGTAAGGCAACACGGCGTCTTCCTCCAATCAAACAAAAACGGCCGCCACTCTAACACAAAGCGCCGCCACAGGCTTTCAGGCTGCCTGAAAAAGCGGCGGCGCCAAACACAAACACAAACCATAAGGACAACATCCATGAACCCCGAAACCGAACGCGACAGCATGCAGTACGACGTCGTGATCGTCGGCGCCGGCCCGGCCGGGCTGGCGGCAGCCATCCGCATCAAGCAGCTTGCCGAAAAAGAAGAACGCGACATCAGCGTCTGCGTGCTGGAAAAAGGCAGCGAAGTCGGCGCCCACGTGCTCTCGGGCGCGGTGCTCGATCCGGTTTCGCTCACCGAGCTGCTACCCAACTGGCGCGAAACCGGCGCGCCGCTCACCTGCGCGGTGCGCGAAGACAAAGTGCTGTTTCTCACCAAAAAACGTGCTTTCAGGCTGCCTACTGCGCCCAGCTTCCAAAACCACGGCAACTACATCATCAGCCTCGGCCTGCTCACCCGCTGGCTGGCGGAGCAGGCGGAAAACCTCGGCGTCGAAATCTATGCCGGTTTTGCCGTCGCCCAAGTGCTCTACCACCCCGACGGCTCGGTTAAAGGCGTCGCCACCGGCGATATGGGCGTGGAAAAAGACGGCACGCGCGGCGACAACTACCAGCCGGGGATGGAGTTGCACGCGCAGCAAACCCTGTTTGCCGAAGGCGCACGCGGCTCGCTGACCAAAACCCTGATCCGCCGCTTCAATCTGGATACCGGCAGCCAGCCGCAAACCTACGGCATCGGCATCAAAGAAATCTGGGAAGTGCCGCCCGGCCAGTCGCAAAGCGGGCTGGCGGTGCACACCACCGGTTGGCCGCTCGATACAAAAACCTACGGCGGCTCCTTTATCTACCATATGGACGACAACCAGATCGCCATCGGCTTTGTGGTCGGACTTGATTACCAAAACCCCTATCTCTCGCCCTTTGAAGAATTCCAGCGTTTCAAAAATCACCCCGCCATCCGCCCAATGCTCGCCGGCGGCCGCCGCATCGCCTACGGCGCGCGCGCGCTGGTCGAAGGCGGCCTGCAGTGCCTGCCCAAACTCAGCTTCCCCGGCGGCGCCCTGATTGGCGACGGCGCCGGTTTTCTCAACGTGCCGCGCATCAAAGGCACCCACACCGCCATCAAATCCGGCATGCTCGCCGCCGAAGCGCTGCTGCCGCTGTTGGCCGATACCAGCGAAGGGCAGCCTGAAAGCAATCCCGAAGCCGCCGCTTACCAGCAGCTTTTCGAGCAAAGCTGGCTCTACCGCGAACTCTACGCCGCCCGCAACATCCGCCCTTCCTTCAAATGGGGCATGTGGCCGGCCTTTGCCTACACCGCGCTCGAACAATATATATTCAAAGGCCGCACGCCGTGGACGATCAAACACCACGGCACCGACCACGGCAGCCTGAAAAAAGCCGCCGCCTGCCGCCCCATCGACTACCCCAAGCCCGACAACGAAATCAGTTTCGACCGCTTAAGCAGCGTATTTCTTGCCAACCTGTCGCACGAAGAAAACCAACCCGTACACCTGAAACTGCGCGACCCCGCGCTTGCCATCAGTCTCAACTACCGCGAATACGCCAGCCCGGAAACCCGCTACTGCCCCGCCGGCGTTTACGAAATCGTCGAAGAAAACGGCCGCCCCGAGCTGCGCATCAACGCCGCCAACTGCGTGCAGTGCAAAACCTGCGACATCAAAGACCCCGGCCAAAACATCGAATGGACCTGCCCCGAAGGCGGCAGCGGCCCCAACTACGGCGCCATGTAGGAAGCCTGAAAAAGCGTCTGCCCTGCCGGGATTCGCAGCAAAACGCATCCCGCCTACCCACGCCGAAGCAGCCTGAAAAGCGTTTTCACCTTTTCAGGCTGCATTTCGTTCAAACAACAGACTTCAGGCTGCCCGCATCACGCGCGGCAGCGTGAAAACAGCTGTAGGGTGCCGCACCGCGCACCATCACACCGGCCTGGCTTTTCAGGCTGCCCCAATACTCCCCCCTACACAAAAACATTTATTTCTGTATTGACAGAAATAACCGCAATCCCTAAACTGCGCGCCATGAAACTGAATCCGACTACCGAAAAATTCGTCCTGCACTGGGGCGAGATGGGCGCCAAATGGGGCGTGAACCGCACCGTGGCGCAGATCCACGCGCTGCTGTATATCATCGGGCGGCCGATGAATGCCGAAGAAATCGTCGAAACCCTCGGCGTGGCGCGCTCGAATGTCAGCACCAGCATTAAAGAGCTGCAAAGCTGGCAGCTGGTGCAGACGGTGCACATTATGGGCGACAGGCGCGACCACTTTTCCACTTCCGACGATGTATGGACGCTGTTTCGCACCATTGTTGCCGAGCGCCAGCGCCGCGAAATCGAGCCGACTTTGCAGTTTTTGCAAACGCTGATGGAAAGCCCCGAGTTTGCCCAGGAAAACGAAGACGTGCGCCGCCGCATCAGCCAAACCCGCGACTTTATCGGCACGCTCACCGCCTGGACCAACGAAATGCTGCGCCTGTCGGTGGGCGCGATGGCCAAAATCCTGAAACTGGGCGCGGGAATACAGAAGCTGCTGCGTTAGGCGCAGTACCGCGATTTCAGGCAGCCTGAAAGGCAAACCATGAGCACTTTGATGATTTTTCCCTTAGCCGCCCTTGCGCTTGCCGTGTCGGCGTATGCCTATCTTGCCAAAAGGCAGCCTGAATACCCGAATGCGCGGGTGATTGCCGTGTTTACGCTGTTGGGCGGCGGCTTGGGCGGATTGCTGGTGCTGCTGGCAATCGGGCAGGCTTTTGGCGCAGGGGTTGGGGAGTTGTGGCTGCTGGGCATGGCTTTGGGCGTGGCAATGGGCACGCTGCCTGCTGCGTTGTGCGGCGTGCTGCTGGCGTTTTTGCGCGCGGAGTATTCGGGGAGCAACGTGGCTTTGGCAGTAGCGGTGGGCGCGTTGGCAAGCGCAGCGATGGGGCTGGTTTGGGCGCATGACGGCATAGCTGCTGTGTGGACTGCCTGCGTGGGTGGATTGTCGGCGGCGATTTTATCTGCCATTGTGTTGCCCAAGGCGCTGTAAACCGCGTTTCAGGCTGCCTTTGTGCGAACCATTAGGGCAGCCTGAAAGCCGAAGGCTTTAACAAAAACAGTCCCCATATCTGCAAAATTTTTGGGGCTGTACTAGATAAGCCCTAAATTTCACACCACCGGCGCAGCACTTTAAGCTGCTCGGAAGGTGCGCCAAAGTTAAAACGGAACTCGCATTCTTTCAAGAACAGCGGGAAAGATTTACGGTCGATTCCATTGTATTTGCGCAGTACGCGTTT
>NZ_JAPHVK010000015.1:0-50290 GCF_028680565.1 Kingella sp. SNUBH-2017 | reverse complement strand
CGAACAGGACAGTGAAACGAACCAGCGCCGATGATAGTACGGTCTCCCGTGTGAAAGTAGGTCACCGCCAAACCCTTATTCATACCCCCTGCCTAATAAATCATAGGCAGGGGGTTTCTGCTTGCGGAAAGGCAGCTTGGAAATCCAACAACCGCCCCGCTGTAAAGGTAGGCTGAAACCGGCTTTCAGGCTGCCTTTTGCTATTGTTCGGACTTCTGAAGCAAATATTCAGCTCAACAACTTCAAGCAGTAGCGAAGAAGAACCGCCGAAATAAGAAAGTTACGCCACAGCATAAGCTTTATAACGACAATCTCTTTTGTCCTGCAAACGAGTATTCTACAATCCGCAGTTTTTTATTCGCGCCTGCGCGCGGGACGGGGTTTCCCGAATGAACTGGTCTTATTTTTGGCAGGCGGTACCGCGTTTTGCCGATGCGGCATGGGTTACGCTGGAGCTTTCCGTGTGGGGCGTGGCCTTGTCGCTGCTGCTGGGTTTGGGTGTGGCGGTGGTAACGGCCTACCGTGTGCGGCCGCTGTATCGGGCGGCGCGCGCGTATGTCGAGCTGTCGCGCAATACGCCGCTGCTGATCCAATTGTTTTTCCTGTATTACGGCCTACCGAAGCTCGGTATCAAATTAGACGGCTTTACCTGTGGCGTGATTGCCCTGGTGTTTCTCGGCGGCAGCTATATGGCCGAAGCGCTGCGTGCCGGGCTGCTGGCGGTGCCCAAAGGGCAGAGCGAAGCGGCCAAAGCCATTGGGCTGACGCCGCTGCAGATATTCCGCCATGTGGTGCTGCCGCAGGCGTGGGCGGTGGCGCTGCCGGCGGTGGGTGCAAATGTGCTGTTTCTGATGAAAGAAACATCGGTAATCGGTGCGGTTTCGGTGATGGAACTGATGTTCGTCACCAAAGACATTATCGGCATGGACTACAAAACCAATGAAGCGCTGCTCTTGCTGCTGCTCAGCTATCTGATTATCCTGCTGCCGGTGTCGCTGGCGGCGCGTTACGCCGAAAACCGCGTGCGGAGGGCGAAATATGGTGTTTGACTGGCTGATGCAGGGGCAGAATCTGGCGCGTTTGGGTCACGGGCTGTGGCTGACGGCGCAGATTTCGCTGGTTTCGGTAGCGCTTTCCTGCCTGCTGGGCACGCTGTTTGGCGTGCTGATGCGGGTGCGAAACCGCGCCCTTCAGGCTGCCTGCCGCCTGTATTTGGAAACCATCCGCATTGTGCCGATACTGGTATGGCTGTTTGCGCTGCATTTCAGCCTGTCGGCCTGGACGGGCGTGCATTTGAGCGGCCTGTGGGTGTGCATCTGGGTATTCGTACTGTGGGGCACCGCCGAAATGGGCGATTTGGTGCGCGGCGCGCTCGGTTCGATTGAAAAACACCAGATCGAATCCGCGCTGGCACTCGGCCTGAAACGGCGGCAGGTATTCTTTTACATCGAACTGCCGCAGGGGCTGCGCCGCGTGCTGCCCGGCGCCATCAACCTGTTTACCCGCATGGTCAAAACCAGCTCGCTGGCCGCCCTGATCGGCGTAGTCGAGCTGGTCAAAGTCGGCCAGCAGATTATCGAAAACTCGCTGCTCACCCACCCCGACGCCCCGCTGTGGATTTACGGCCTGATTTTCGTGCTGTATTTTCTGATCTGCTACCCACTCTCGCTCTTGTCCGCCCGACTCGAGCGCAAATGGGAAAGCTGACTTTCAGGCTGCCTTTTATCACCAATCAGCCAAAGGCAGCCTGAAATTCCACAAAACACTTTTCAGGCTGCCCCTAAGCTGAAAACAACATTCAGGCAGCCTGAAAACCACCCGCAGCCCCTTTCAGGCTGCCCCAAACTGCCATCCGAAACGGAAACCCGATATGCACACCGACGGCAAACTCCTGCTCAGCATCCGCCAGCTCACCAAACGCTACGGCGACAAAACCATACTCGAATCCCTTAATCTCGACCTGCACAAAGGCGAAGTCGTCGTCATCCTCGGCCCTTCCGGCAGCGGCAAATCTACCCTGCTGCGCTGCGTGAACGGACTCGAAGAAAAGCAGGGCGGCAGCATCGTCATGGACGGCGCCGGCGAATTCGGCAAAGACCTGCCCTGGGAAGCCGCGCGGCAGAAAGTCGGCATGGTGTTCCAAAGTTACGAACTCTTCGCCCACATGAACGTGATCGACAACATCCTGCTCGGCCCCCTTAAAGCCCAAGGACGCAGCAGAGCCGAAGCCGAAGCGCAGGCCGACAAACTGCTCAAACGCGTCGGCCTGTACGAGCGCAAAACCGCCTACCCGCGCGAACTCTCCGGCGGCCAGAAGCAGCGCATCGCCATCGTCCGCGCCCTGTGCATGAACCCCGAAGTCATCCTGCTTGACGAAATCACCGCCGCGCTCGACCCCGAAATGGTGCGCGAAGTGCTCGACGTCGTACTCGAACTCGCCCGCGACGGCATGAGCATGCTCATCGTTACCCACGAAATGGGCTTTGCCGAAAAAGTCGCCGACCGCATCGTCTTTATGGACAACGGCTGCATCATTGAAGAAACCACGCCCGACATCTTCTTCCACCGCCCCGAAAGCCAGCGTGCCCAGCAGTTTCTGCAGGGCATGGACTATTCGATTTGAGTTTCAGGCTGCCCCGCTTCAGGCAGCCTGAAAGCACTTTGGCAACATAAAAAGCAGCCTGCGTAGCGAAGCGGAGTTGCGAAGCGAAAACCACCAACGGAGAAACAACATGAATATTTTGCTCATCGACGGCGCCCAAGTATTCGGCCACTCGCAAGGCCGCCTAAACCGCACCCTGCACCAACTGGCGCGCGAAGAACTCACGGCGCTCGGCCACAGCGTGCGCGAAACTTCGGTTGAAAACGGCTACGACCCCAAGGCCGAAGTGGAAAAATTCCTGTGGATGGACGCCGTTATCTGGCAGATGCCCGGCTGGTGGATGGGACTGCCGTGGAAAGTGAAAGAATACGTCGATCTCGTATTCACCGCCGGCGCCAACATTCTGGTGGCCAACGACGGCCGCCACCGCGCCACTCCCACCGAAGGCTACGGCACCGGCGGCCTGCTGCACGGCAAACGCCACATGCTCTCGCTCACCTGGAACGCCCCCATCGAAGCCTTTACCCGCCCCGGTGATTTCTTCGAAGGCGTCGGCGTGGACGGCGTCTATCTGCATTTTCACAAAGCCAACGAATTTCTCGGCCTGCGCCGCCTGCCCACCTTTATCTGCAACGACGTAATGAAAAACCCGCAAGTCGAGCGCTATCTGGCCGACTACCGCCAGCACCTGCAGACCGTATTCGGCCGCACCGACGCGTAGCCGCGCTTCGGCAGCGCAGCAATAAAAAGCAGCCTGAAAAGCAATCCGATGCTTTTCAGGCTGCTTTGTGTTTCACCCTAGCCCAACCAGCGAAACGCCCGCTCCAATTCGGCGACGGCATCGCGCCCGTAACACCGCCCGTGCGCCAGAATGATTTTTTCAGATCTGCGCGAGGCCGGCGCGGGCGGCGGCTTTGTCGGTGAAGGTGGCGCGCCAGTCGGCGGGGGTTTTGCCGTCGGGGTCGGCGATGCCCGTCAGCTTCATCACGCCCGCCCAGAAGCGGCTGGGGAAATGTGCGGTTTCAAAGTTTTCAATCAGGTCGGTGAGAATCAGTGTGCGGCTGGGGCGGTGGAAAAACACGGTTTCGGTCATCACGCGGCTGCCTGAAAACGGCATCTGCGCCAAATCGTTTGCCCATGCGCTTGGTGCGGTATCGCCCAAATCGTCGTCAAACGCAACGGCGATGCCCTGCGCCGCTGCCCGTTCGCGCACGCCCTTGCTTGCCCACGCCACCGCCTGCGGATAGCGCGCCTGCCATGCGCTAATGTGGGCGTAGTGGATTTTGTTGGGCGAGACCAAATGCCTTACTTCGCCCAACGCGTCGATTTGCGCGAACAACTCGGGCGTGGGGGCGATGGGCGAGTGGCGCCACAAACCGCCGTCCGCGAGCCGCACCACAGTCATGCGCGTGCTGAACGGGATTTTGACGCCGAGCGGAAACGCCATGCGGATTTCGCCGCCGTCGGTAATCCAGATGTTTTGACCGAAGGGTTTGAGCGTGTTCAGCGGGTGGTAGAGATGGATGGATGGCATAGGGCGTTCCTTTCAGGCTGCCTTTGGGGCTTGTGCGTGTGATTTGTTTCGCCCAGGCGCGCCGATCAGGCAGCCTGAAAACGGCTTGTGCTGTCAAACATGTTCGGCGATAAACGCTTGCATCAGGTTTGCCAATGCGGTGTCGTCCGTGTTGACGGCAAAGATTTCCGAGATGTGGCTGTGCCCTGCCAGCAGATAGTGCGGCACGCCGAGACCGGCGGCTTGTTGGTGGAACTCGGGCGAATCCAACTCGGCGCAGACAATCAGCAGCGGTACGCCGCATTGCAACAGCCCTGTTTGCGCGGAGCGGGCGGCGATTTGGGCGCTGTCGCTTCCGAAGTAGGCGCGGCGGGCGGGGTTGTCGCCAAATGCAACGGTGTCGTAGATGCCCGAAACCAGTATCGCGCCGCGCACGCCGTCGTTGCCCAACCGCAGCGTGGGGTGGGCGAGATATTGGGCGATGTGCGCCGCGCCTGCGGAGTGCCCGCACAGGATGATGCGCTGCGGGTCACCGCCATATTCGGCAGCGTAATGCCGCACCCACAGCAGGGCGGCGGCGATGTCTTGTTGCGCGGCAGGCCACGGATATTCGGGGGCGAGACGATAATTGATGTTGATGCCGAGCAGCCCGCTGCCTGCCGCCCACAGCATGATGTTGTCGTAAAACGGGCTGTCTGCGCTGCGCTTGTCGCCACGGATAAAGCCGCCGCCGTGCACAAACAGCAGGATGGGGCGCGGCGCGGGGGCGGGTGTTGCAGGGGTAAAAACGTCCAAGCGTTGCAGCGGGTGGCTGCCGAAAGACTGGTCGCGGGTAACGGCTGCGGCGGCGTATGGCTCGTGCGCTTGCAGCGGGGCGTACAACGGCGCGGTGGCGGATGGGTCGATGACTGCGCCGAGTTGGCGCAGCGATGCGGCAATGGCGGCGGGGATTTGGGCGGGGAGAATGGTGGGTTGCATGCTGGCACTCCGGATGAAGGGGTGGAGAGATTATGGCAGCCTGAAAACGGCGTTTTCCTGTTTTCAGGCTGCCTTTAAGGCATTCAAATGAAGGAATCAAAATGAACGAAACGGCAATGGTTTGGCTGTTCCAAGGCGACGGCGCAAACGCGGTTTCAGGCTGCTTTGCCACGCAGGAAGCGGCGGAGCAATGGATTGCCGAACACAAGCTCAGCGGCGTGCTGACCGCCTATCCGCTGGGCGTGCCGATATACGACTGGGTGCAGGCGCAAGGTTATTGGCAACCGACGCGCGCGTACCAAACCGAAGCGCACTTTATCCAAACATTTTCCAGCGCCTATTTGCCGCATTGCCATTATTGCGAGGGCAAAAAGGCAGCCTGAAAGGCGGATTTTACGCTTTAACTTCGCCACTCTGCTGCGCTTCGCCGTAGGTTGGGTATTGATGCCCGATAAGTTTCGTTTACACAACGTCGGGCATGAATACCCGACCTGCGCGGGAATGACGCCGTTTAGAAAAGCAGAGTTTTCAGGCTGCCTATTGCCCTTGCGCTTTGTCGTCCGCCGTCTCTTCCAACCACAGCCGCACGGTTTTGCCTTTGACGAAATCGGCATTGCCTTCAAACGCGCGGCGCTCGCAGATAACGCGGTAGTCGCGCTCTTGGATGTTGCCGTTGTTTTGGTGGCGGGTGGGTTGGGCTTGGCATTTGCCTGCGCTGGCGAATTGGGTGTGCAGTTGTTTGAAGCGTCCGCTGGGGACGGCGGGATGGGGTTTGCCTTGTTTGATGCGTTGCAGGACGCGTTCGAAGTCGCGGGTTAGGGCGGGGTGCTGGTCGGCGATGGGGGCGTGGGTTTTTTGGTAGCGCGGGTTGGTGCGCGCGGCGATGCCTTCGATGATGGTTTCGGTATCGACGCCGGCAAGGTTGGTAAGGACGACGATGGCGGTGTTATCGCCTTCGTAGCGGCGCAGCTCGGTGCTGAAGCCCTGCCATGCGCCGGGGTGGCCGCTCATGGGGCTGCCGTCGGGGGCGGGCACGAGCGACCAGCCGAAGCCGTAGGGGTAGGTATCGCCGTTGTTCAGGCGGGCGGGGGTGAAGATTTCGCGCCAGCTTTCGGGCTTGAGGATTTGGCGGGCTTCTACGGCGGCGAGCCAGCGGCGGTAGTCGTTGAGCGAGAGGTAGAGCGAGCCGTCGGCGGTTTGGTTGTGATAGGGGGCGACCCATTCTTGGTTTTTCAGGCTGCCGTCGGCGTCGTCCAGTTCGTAGCCTGCGGCGCGGTGGGGGACGATGTCGCGCTCACTGATAACGCGGGCGGAAGTCATGCCCAGCGGGGCGAACACGCGTTCTTGCAGGATTTCGCCGTAGTGTTTGCCAGAGACGCGGGTGATGACGGCGCCGAGCACGGCGTAGCCGTTGTTACTGTATGCCCAGCGGCTGCCGGGTTTGAATTGCAGCGGGGCGGCGTAGATGCGGCGCAGCATGTGTTTTTCGCTGCTGTTTTGCTGCCAGTCGGTTTCGGTGTTGCCGATGCCGCCGGTGTGGTTGAGCAGGTGGCGGATGGTGATGGGCTGCCAGCTTTTGGGGGCTTCGGGCAGGTAGGCGCGCACGGATTGGTCGAGGCGGATTTTGCCGTCTTCCACGAGCAGCATCACGGCGGCGGCGGCGAACATTTTGCCGATGGAGGCCGTCTGAAACACGGTGTCGGCGGACACGGGGATTTGGTGTTCGACATTCGCCAGCCCGTAGCCTTGTTGTTTGACGATTTCGCCGTTGCGGTAGATGCCGACGGCGATGCCGGGGATTTTTTGCCGCTCACGCTCGGCTTGGGCGAAGTCGTCGATAGGGTCGGCGGGGGCGGGGAGGGATAGGGCGAGCAGGAGGGGGAGGATGAGGTTTTTTTTCATGGGATTGCCTTTTGGGGTGGGACGTGGTGGGGTTTCAGGCTGCCTTTTGGGTTTCAGACGGCATCAAGGCAGCCTGAAACGGGGTTTGGCGGGGCGGGCATGATGCCTAGGTTGCGCGGCTGCCTGCGTTATTTGCGCGGTGGTCGGGCGCGCCGGGCCAGCAGTTGCAAGGTGGCGACGAGTGCTTCGGGGAACGGGCAGTCGATTGGTTTGGCGCGGGCGGTGTGTTCAAGCAAACCGGCAAGCCGCGCGGGCAGGCGGCGGGTTTTGTCCAGCCGCAGCAGGCAGCAGATTTCCAATTGGCGCCGTTCCAAATCGCGCCAGCGTTGGCGGTGTTTGGCGAAGTGGTTTTTGGGGATTCGGCGCAGGGCTTTCAGGCTGCTTTTGAACCTGCTCAAGTCGTACAGCGTGTAGGCAAGGTAAATCTGTGCGAAACCGTTTTCAGGCTGCCTGCGTGCGACGCGGGAAAAGCAGCGCAATGCCAGTTTGAGCCGTTTGCGCCGTTTTTTGCCCGACAGCGCGGCGAGTGCGTAGGCGGTGTGTGCGAGCAGTTCGTCGTGGTGCACGGTCTGCTTGTTGAGACGGCGCAACAGGGCTTTGAGCAGCCGTTTGCGCACAGGCGGTGCAGACAGTTCCGCCACGTCAAAAATCAGCGCGGGGTCGGGCTGGCGGAGCGCATCCAGCGGTCGGTCGATGAAATCAAGCGGTGTCATGGTTTTTTCCTGATTACTAGGGCGTGTTGACAATCGGCGTTTTGGCAGCTTTTCCGTCAGAAAACGGCATCTGCCGCGTTAAAAATACTCGCCTATGGGCGGCATAGGCTCGCATTTTTACCTTGCATCTGCCGTTTTCTGACGGAAAATCCGCTTCAAAAGCCGAATGTCAACACCCCCTAAGGCAGCCTGAAAGATGCTTTTCAGGCTGCCTATTTTGCCTGTATTTCTTGGGCGCGTTTTTGCCAGTATTCGGCTTTGGCTTCGCGTTCGTCTTCGGGCAGGTCGGGCAAGCCGTGGGCGGCAAATTGGTAATACTCGGCAAGGCGGGCGGCGGCTTTGCGGCTGCCTTGCTCGGCTTGGGCGGTTACGGTGGCAAGGTCTTGCGGTGAAAGGTCAAAATACTGCGGCGTGACGGTGGGGGCGTCGGGTTGGTAGTTTTTTGCCAGCTCGGCCAGATGCGGCGGCAGGGTTTCGCCCGCCTGCGCGGCTTGGTAGGCAAGATAAGCGGCTTGGTATTTGTAGTAATCGTCGTATTGCTGCCGGGCTTGTTGCAGCAGGGTTTTGCCGTTGGGCTGTTCGGTTTGGTTGGGGGCTTGGCTGGGGCTGGCGGTCATGGCGGGCGGCTCGTGGATGTTTGGATTGGAATCGGTGCAGGCGGCGAGCAGGATAAGGGCTGTGATTAGGGGGCGCATGGGGTTTTCTTTCGGGCGGGGCTGCTGCTTTGATGCTGTCTGAAAAGGCAGCCTGAAAATAGGCAAATGCAGCTTTCAGGCTGCCTGAGACTGTTTGCCAATACGCTTATTCGTCCGCCAAATCGCGGCACAGCTGCACCGCTTCGTCCAGCCGCTCCACGCCGTAGATTTGCAGCTTGGGAAACTCTTTGGCGTTGCGCGGCAGGTTGGCTTTGGGCACGATGGCGCGTTTGAAGCCGAGTTTTTCCGCTTCTTTGAGCCGTTCCTGCCCGCGCGAGACGGGGCGCACTTCGCCGCTGAGACCAATCTCGCCGAACACGACCATTTTTTCAGGCAGCGGCTTGTTGCGAAAGCTGGACACCATCGCCAAAATCACCGCCAAATCGGAAGCAGGTTCACCGATTTTCACACCGCCGACGGCGTTGAGAAACACGTCTTGGTCAAAACAGGCGATGCCCGCGTGGCGGTTGAGCACGGCCAGCAGCATGGCAAGGCGGTTTTGCTCCAAGCCGACGCTGAGGCGTTTGGGCGTGAAGCCGTGGGCGTCGTCCACCAGCGCCTGAATTTCCACCAACAGCGGGCGGCTGCCTTCCTGCGTTACCAGCACGCAGGAGCCCGCCACGTCGTCGCGCCAGCTTGCCAGAAAAATCGCCGACGGGTTGGATACGCCTTTCAAGCCCTGCTCGGTCATGGCGAACACGCCCAATTCGTTTGCCGCGCCGAAGCGGTTTTTGATGGCGCGGATCATGCGGTAGTTGGAATGCTGGTCGCCCTCAAAATACAGCACGGTGTCCACCATGTGTTCCAGCACGCGCGGGCCGGCGATGGCGCCGTCTTTGGTAACGTGGCCGACAAATATCATGGCGATGCCCAGCTGCTTGGCGATGCGGGTGAACTGCGCGGCGCATTCGCGCACTTGCGACACGCTGCCGGGGGCGGATGTGATTTGGTCGGAATACATGGTTTGGATGGAATCGATGACCACCAGCTTGGGCTGATGCTGCTTTAAGGCAGCCTGAACGGCTTCCAAGCGGATTTCCGCCAGCAGATGGATGCCCTCGCTTTGCACGCCCAACCGCTGCGCACGCAGGGCAACTTGTTGCGCCGATTCCTCGCCCGACACATACAACACCTTGCGGCTTTGCGCCATTTTGGCGACGGTTTGCAGCAGCAGGGTGGATTTGCCGATGCCCGGGTCGCCGCCGAGCAAAATCACCGCGCCGTCCACCAAGCCGCCGCCGAGCACGCGGTCCAGCTCGCCCATGCCCGTGGGCTGGCGCGGCACTTCCACCGCGCTCACTTGCGACAAATCCACCACTTGCGCGCTGTCTGCCGCCCACGATTGGAAACGCGCGTTTTTCGGCTCGGGCGCGGCGATGTCTTCTTGCAGGGTGTTCCATTCGCCGCAATGCGGGCATTTGCCCTGCCATTTGGGTACGGTGCCGCCGCATTCGGTGCAGCGGTAGATGGTTTTGGGGGCTTTTGCCATGGGGGAGGATTCCTTGTTTTTTGGGTTTCAGGCTGCCTTTTGGGGCGGGAGGATAGGCAGCCTGAAAACCGAAATGGCGCGGCAACGGCTGGCGTATTCAATAAGGTGTTGCCGCTTGGCATGCTGTCGGCGAGCCGCCGACGCGCCATCGTTTGCAGGTTTGGCAACGTTTTCAGGCTGCCTCTGATGCCGTCTGCAAGGCAGCCTGAAACGCCGCCCCGCCTATTGCGAACGCGCGGGGCTGTTTGGCGCATGGGCGCCGCCCGTGCCGGTCATAATCGTGCCTTTAAAATCCAGCGGCACCACGACCACGTTGCCTTTTTCGCCCATTCTAATCAGCGCTTCCAGCGTTTTCTCGGCGAGGATTTTGTCGTCCAGCGACTGCGAGCGCACGCGGTTTTCTTCGGCTTCGGTTTTGGCGATTTCCAGCTTGTTGATGGCAACCTGCTTGCGGTTTTCCGAATCGGCAATCATGCGGATGGATTCTTGGATTTTCTCGTCGGGCAGCAGGTTGGAAATGGTTACGCGGCTCACGATAAAGGTGTCTGGGTCGTTGGCGTCCAAGTCTTTTTGCAGATTGGTGCGGATGATGTTTTCCAATTCGTTGCGTTTGGAATTGATGGCGAGCGCTTCAAAGCGGGAAACCGCGTCGGCGGAAACGGATTTTGCCTGTTTTTCCACCAGCATATAGGCGGGGATGTAGATTTTGCTGTTTTGCTCGTAGCCGTTCATATTGGAATATTTGGCGGCAATCATCGGCACTTTCATCGGATTGACGGAATATTGGATTTCAAAATCCAAATCGCGCAGGGAGATGTTTTCTTTGGTGGTGGGGCGCAAATCTTGCAGCTGCACGGGGATTTCTTTGACGGTGTATTTGTCGATGCGGCTGGTGAAGGTGGTGTGCCAGCCCACATTGGCGGGCTCGTCGTTGATTTTGCCGTTGAAGGTGCGCACCACGCCCACCTGCCCTGTGTCGATGCGGGCGAAGGGGCGGATGAAAATCAGCAGCAGCACGACAATCAGCGCAATGGTGCCGAGCAACAGGGCTTTTCCTGCTTTGGCGGGGCTTACGGCGGGTTTGGGGGCGGGGGTTTTCACAGTCTTCTCCTGCAAAATGGTTGGCAAACGGTCTGATTGTAAACGAAGCGGCAGCCTGAAAACCACCGCTGCGGGCTTTTCAGGCTGCCTTTGATGTGTTCCCCAAGGCAGCCTGAACGGGCAAAACGGTTTTCAGGCTGCCTTTGGGGGGAATTGATTAGGCAGCATGAAAACAAGCAAAGCGCGTTTCAGCCAAACCTAAGCGGCAGGGCAAAATACGTTTTCAGACTGCCTGAAAATCCGTCTCCCAGTCAAAAGGATAAACGCGCTCGGGCGGCAGCAGGGCTTGCGCGGCGGCGAGGTTGTTTTGGGCGACAAGCGCGTGGATTTCCTGCGCCAAATCGGTGATTTCGCTGATGTTTTGTATCCATTCGTTTACATAGCGCGGCACGGCTTCGCCGGTCAGCCCGATTTGGATGCTACGGTGCGGCAGGGGGTCTAGTTTCAGGCTGCGTTCGGGGTCCCATTGGATGCGGACGGGGTGGGCGGCTTTCATTTGCTGCCATGTTTCGTTGTCCATGCCTGCGGGCGGATGGCTCAGGCAGGCGTGGCGCAATGCCCATTCAAAGCCGCTGCGGCTGATGTCTATCGCCAAAATGCGTTTTTGGTTGTCGTCTTTGCCGCCCCAGCCCGCGCGGTACATCATCCATAAAAAAGACGGCTTGATCCACGTCATGCGCTCCATTTTAAACGGCGGCGATACAAACCGCCCCGCCGCCAACGCGGAATCGGCAATGGCATCGCTGTATGCCTGATACACGCGGATGGTGGTGTCGGTGTAAACGGCGCGGATTTGTCTGAGTGGGGTGGCCATAGTTTTTCTCCTGATGGATTAGTGAGCGGCAGCCTGAAAGCAAAGTTGCAAAGCCAAAACCAGACTGTGCAAATGTGTTTTAGGCAGCCTGAAAACGAAAAAACCAGTTTTCAGGCTGCCTTTTAGCGACGGGAAAGCAGCCTGAAAAACAGCCGGATGGTAGCAGATGCGGCCGGCGGGCGTTTAAGCGTTTTCGGGCGGCTGCGCGGGCTTGGGGTATGCGGCCAGTTCTCAGAAGAAGGTCAGGCCGTCTGAATAGTTTTCAGACGGCCTGCGCCGTTTGCGGCTAAGGCTGTTTCTTGCCCTCGGTGGCCACGCGGTTGATCATCCAGTCGAGAAACGCACCGTAGTTTTTGCTGCGCTCCGCGACGGCGGCGGCTTCGGGCGGAAGCGGTGCGGCGGTGGCGGCAGACAGCAGTTTTTTCTCATCCTGCCACGGGTGGAACTGTCCGTTTGCCGGATCGATCACGCCTTGGGGCAGGATGGTGGCTTCGCTGTTGTAACCGTATCTGCACCATGGGTTGTCGGACGGGTTTTCGCCCAGCAGATTGCAGCCGGTGCGGAAATACGGCCGCTGCGACAGGCTCAGTGTGTACAGGGTGGGCATGATGTCTTTATGCGAACCGACGCGCTGCGGGTCATAGCGGGTGTGGCCGCGGTAGGCCGGCGGTGCGTACAGGTAAAGCGGCACGGCATGGCCCAAAGCCAGTTCGCCTGCATCGGGATAGCCGACGCCGCGTATATTGTGGTCGCCGCTGGCGGCTATGATGGTATTCCCTTCGGCTTTGGCGCGGCTGATAAAGGCACCCAGCTCGTCGTTGGCATAGCGGTAGGTATTGAATACTTCGCGGATTTGTTCTTCACCGCCCAGCTGGGCAAAGCGGGCAATCTCGGTTTGGCTGAACGCGAAGTTTTGCCGCTGTATGCCGGCGGGCAGGTGGTAGGGCGGATGGTTGGTTACCGACATCATAAAGATAAATACCGGCTGTTTGTCGCGTGCGGCCTGCTCCAGCCTTTCGGCGGCGTAGCGGAACATATATCCGTCGGCCACGCCCCACGCGCCCGATTCGGCTTCGGGGTAGCGGTGTTTCAGCGCGGTTTCATCGACAAATTCGTGTACGCCCAAGTGCTTGGTGAAATTATCGAAATCGCGCCAGCCGCCGTTGCCGGCGGTGATGTACACCACGCGGTAGCCTGCTTTGATGTACGGCTCGAACATATTGCCGGGGAAGGTTTTGTTTTTGGCGGCAGTTTGGCTGATGTTGTTGAGCGGGCTGCGGACAAACAGGCGGTGCAGGCTGTCGCTGGTGCCGTTGCCCTCGGAGACGAAACGGTAAAACACCCAGTCTTCGGCAAAATGAGGCCGCAGCCGTCCGAGCAGGTCGCGTTGCGGGTTGTCCAGCTGCATCATATGCGTACTCATGCTTTCCATCAGGGCGAACACCACATTCGGCCGCCCCGCAGCCACAGCCGGATTGTCAGGCGTTACCGCTTCCAATTCGCGCCACTGCGGGGCGGCAACGGCATGGCCGAGCATGGCGGAAAACAGCTCCCTGCCTTTCTCATCGCTAACCGGCCGGAATTGGCTGCCGGCGCGGTATTCCGACCACGCCCAAGAAAGGGCGGTAACGGGATTGGGCACCAGTTTGTTCAGCGTGGCTGAGGGCGATACCTGCGCGGAAGACTTGCGCAGCGGAAACTTGCCGAACGAGCCGCGTCCTCCCGCCGTTAAGGCAGCCAGAAGCAGCAGCACGATTAGGGTATTGCCCGCCCAAGTGCGGTATGACGGGGATGAGGCTGGCGTTGCGGACGGTTTTAAGCGCTCATGCAGGCGGCCGAACAGCCATGCCGGCACCAGCATCGCCGCCGCCAGTGCCGCTACGGCACGCAGCACCGGAAAATCCGACCAGACGGTTTTCAGCACCGCCGCCGTATCTTCTTCGACCAGCCCGAACACAAACACATCAAACGGCTTGTCGTACACGCCGTAATAAAACACATTGCCCACCGTCAGCGCGGCAAACAGCGCCAGCACCGCCAGCAGGCCGTAGCGGTTGGCCCGGTAAACGGCTGCGGTCAGTTTGCGGCTGAACAGAGCCAGCAGGGCAACCAACACAAAAGCCGCCACGGTCAGCGAAACCATTTTGATGTCGAACAGCAGCCCTTTGAGCCACATCGGCGCCAAATCGGCGCCAAACTGCTGCCGCAACGCCTCGTCGGTATGGCGGTAAAACAATACCAAACGCCCGCCGCCAAATACGGCCACGGCCAGCAGCCAAAACAACAGCCATTCGGCTATCAGTTTCTTAAACAAGGTAAATTTCATTTTTTCGGATGGTGGTTCA
The DNA here is from genome assembly GCF_028680565.1 of Kingella sp. SNUBH-2017. Taxonomy (NCBI): domain Bacteria; kingdom Pseudomonadati; phylum Pseudomonadota; class Betaproteobacteria; order Neisseriales; family Neisseriaceae; genus Kingella; species Kingella sp. SNUBH-2017. Next base: position 36,138 of record NZ_JAPHVK010000015.1, on the reverse strand, counting down.
AAAAATAATATCGGGTATTTACAGGGTTTCAGGCTGCTTTTAGGGAACGGAAAGCAGCCTGAAAAACAGCCGGATGGTAGCAGATGCGGCCGGCGGGCGCCTAAGCGTTTTCGGGCGGCCAGATGATTTCGGCGTCCAGCCAGCCGCGCAGGGCGTTACCGGCGCGTACGGCTTGGGCGCGGCGCAGCATGTCGCGGCTGATGGGGGTTTCGCTTACGCCGGCGGCGAGCGCTTGGCGGCGGGCGATGCCGTTGAGAATGTCGGCGGCCAGCGGCGGGGTCAGCCAGCGGCCGTCGGTTTTGACCAGGATGCTGCTGCGCCCGCCTTCCAACAGTTCGCCGTTTTGGTTGAAAAACAGCATATCAAACGCGCCGGCCGCTTCGGCCTGCCGCCAGCCGGCATCGAACGCCGCGCGGCGGGTGGTTTTGTGGCGGCGCAGCGGGTCGCGCTCGGGCAGCGGCTGCGGCGACAGCAGCAGTTTGACCGTGTTGCCGGTAGGCGGCGTATCGGCGGTGGGCGGGTTTAAGGCAGCCTGAAAAGCGACCAGCGGCGCAGCGGCGGCTTTCAGGCTGCCTTGCGGCGAGAGTTCGAGCTTGATGCGGAAAACGCCGCCGGCGTGTGCCGCCAGCGTTTCATCGAGCAGGCGGGCGGCAGCCTGAATGTCAAAGGGGATGTTCAACTCTTGCGCCGATGCGGCGAGCCGCGCCAGATGCTGGGCGCGCAGGGCGATGTGCCCGTGCTCGGCGCGCATGGTTTCAAACAGCCCGAACTCGGGCGGCAGGGCGGCGACGAAACGCGCTTTCCAGCCGCATTCGGCGTATTCGTTATCGGCGGCGCTGTCGGCAACGATGCCGCTGCCCACGCCGTAGCGCCCGCGCCACGGCCATGCCGATTGCGGGTCGGCGGACAATTCCAGGCTGCGGATCAGCACGTTCAGGCAGCCTGAAAAGCCCAAGGCGCTGTCCGCTTCGGGGTTCAAATAGCCCAGAGTGCCGGTGTACAGACCGCGCGGGCTGTCTTCTAGGGCGCCGATGATTTCCATGCTTTTGCGTTTGGGCGCGCCGGTGATGCTGCCGCAGGGAAAGGCGGCGCGGACGATGTCGGCGGCGCGGGTGGCGGCGGGCAGTTCGGCGCGCACGGTGCTGGTCATCTGCCACACGCTGCCGAAGGCGGAGACTTTGAACGCGTCGCGCACCGACACGCCGCCGATGCGGGCGATTTTGCCCAAATCGTTGCGCAGCAGATCGACAATCATGGTGTTTTCGGCGCGGTTTTTCGCATCGGCGGCCAGTGCGGCGGCGCGTTCGGCATCGCGGCCGTCGCCGACAATCGGCGCAGTGCCTTTCATCGGCTCGGTGGCGACGGTGCCGTCGGCGGCGATGCGCAGAAACAGCTCGGGCGAGAAACACAGCAGCCAGTCGGGCAGGCCGGCCGCAGCGGGCAGGCGGGCGAGCGCGGCATAGGGCACCGGCTGGCGCAGGCGGCGGTAGAGTGCGGCGGGCGAGCCGTAGGCGGCCAGTTTCAGGCGCAGGGTGTGGTTGATTTGGTAGCAGTCGCCGCGCTCGATGGCAGCCTGAATGGCGGCGATGTCTTGGCGGTACTGCGCTGTCGTGCGGTTGAGTTCGGGCGAAACAATGCCGGCCGGCTCGCTGCCGCCCTGTTGCGCCAGCCAGTTGTCGGCATCGGCGATTTCGTCGCGGTGGGCGAACCACAGCAGTTTCAGGCTGCCGGCAACACCGGCGCGCTCGGGCAGGCGCTGCAGCGGCAGGCCGAATTCATAGTCCGCCAGCACCGCGACGTGCAGGCCGTCGCACCAGCCACGCTGCAGCAAACCGTCTAGCGTGTCGAGCGCGGCGGGGGCGAGGGTGTCGCAACGGACAAAGCCGTGCAGCAGAAAAGCGGTGTGGTCGCGGGCGTTGTCGAAAAGGATAAAGGGGGCGGGCATGGTTGGGCGGGTGGTTTGGGGAAGGGGATTTCAGGCTGCTTTTGGGTTTCCAGGAGCGTAGGTTGGGTCGAGACCCAACAAAATCTTTGGACGTTGAAAATGTTGGGTTTAGCAACCCAAGCTACCTGCTTCAGGCTGCCTTTGGGACGGGGCAAACGGATGTTTAGTGGCTGTTTTCCCAGGCGGAGGGGCGCTCGAGGGCGGTTTTGCTGTCGATGGGCTTGTCGCTTTCAAAAAGCTGCACGCCGGCTTTGCAGCGGACGGCGGTGCATTGGTCGGCGGTGGTTTCGATGGTGTAGCGGCCGCTGCTCTCGGCCTGCCATTCCAAAAACGGCATGGCGCGCGAAAGGCCGTTGCTGCTTTGTGCGGCGGTGCTGCCGTCGGCGCGTTTGATGGCGACGGTCAGGGCGCTGCAAAAGCGGGTGCAGCTGCCCAAAACGGTGTAGAACTTGCCGGCGCTCAGCGAAACCGTGATGCCGTGGCTTTGGTCTTGCGCCAGTCTGAACACTTCGCGCAGCTTTTCGCTCGCGCCGGTGGCTTCGACCAGGCGGTTGCGGTAAAAGGCCTGCCCCCATTCTTGGGTATAGTCGCGGGAATTTTCTTCGGGATACAGCTCGGCGCGGGCGGCGGTGGCGGCAAGCAGGATGATGGCGCGTACGGCGGCTTTGTTCATGGGCTTTCCTTATGGCAGGCGGGGTGGGCGGCTGCAAGAAAGGCTGCCTGAAAACGATAAGGCAGCCTGAAAACGGGCGGGGCGCTGTTTAACCGGCGGTGCGGCTGCGCTGGGCGTCGGCCAGAAGGGCGAGCAGCGCTTCGGTGGTGTCCCAGCCGATGCAGGCGTCGGTGATGCTTTGGCCGTAGGTTTCGGGTTTGTCCTGGCGGCCTTCGACCAGGTGGCTTTCGACCATCACACCCATAATGGCGTCTTCGCCGTTTTTGAGCTGATCGGCGATGTCTTGGGCGACGATCATCTGGCGGGTGTAGTCTTTATTGCTGTTGGCGTGGCTGCAGTCGATCATCAGCTTGGCATCGAGTCCGGCTTTGGCTAGCTGCTCGCGGGCGGCTTGGACGTGGCTGCTGCTGTAGTTGGGCTCTTTGCCGCCGCGCAGGATCACATGGCAGTCGGGGTTGCCGTTGGTGTGGACGATGGCGGAGTGGCCGGTTTTGGTTACGGATAAAAAGTGGTGCGGGTGGCTGGCGGCGCCGATGGCGTCGATGGCGATTTTCAGGTTGCCGTCGGTGCCGTTTTTAAAGCCGACGGGGCAGGACAGGCCGCTGGCCAGTTCGCGGTGCACCTGGCTTTCGGTGGTGCGCGCGCCGATGGCACCCCAGGAAATCAGGTCGGCGTAATACTGCGGGGTAATCATGTCGAGAAATTCGGTGGAGGCGGGCATGCCCATGTCGTTGAGCGTGAGCAAAAGCTGGCGCGCCTGGCGCAGGCCGAAGTTGATGTCGAAGGTGCCATCGAGATGGGGGTCGTTGATCAGGCCTTTCCAGCCGACGGTGGTGCGCGGTTTTTCAAAATATACGCGCATCACGATCAGCAGCTCTTTTTCGTACTGCTTTTTCAGCGGCAGCAGTTTTTGCGCGTATTCGAGGGCGGCAGCGGGATCATGGATGGAGCAGGGGCCGATGATGACGAGCAGGCGTTTGTCGCCGTGGTGCAGGATGTCGGCAATCGCTTTGCGGGTGGAAACCACCAGCTCGGCGGCGGCTTCGCTGATGGGCAGATCGTACAGGTGGGCAATGGGGGGCAAGAGCTCGGTCAGGGAGTTGATGCGGACGTCGTCGGTCAGGTGGTTTTGGCTCATGGTCGGTGGTTCGGGTAGTGGTTTTCAGGCTGCCTTGGGGCAGGGTTGGTGTGGGATTTTATTGCGTTTTGCCGGTGTTTTTTCTGATGTGGGGCAATTTTATCGCGCAAACGGCTTTTCAGGCTGCCTGTAGTTTTAAGGCAGCCTGAAAAATTCAGTCTTGGTCTTCGTTGCGGATGAAGCGCACGCCGGAGAGCTGGGAGCGCAGCACGGCGTCGCGGATGGCGGTCAGGGCTTTGGGGCGGACGAAGTTGCGCCGGTAGGCCAGCATCACGCGCCGCATCGGTGCGGGGGCGTCGAAGGGGACGATGGAAAACAGCATGTGGTCGTTTTCGGTGAGCGCGGTGGAGGGTAGGACGCTGATGCCTAAGCCGCTGCCGACCATGTGGCGGATGGTGTTCAGCGAGCTGCCCTGCAGGGTGTTGGTCAGGCCGGCCACGCGCTGGCGGGAGGCCAGCTCGCTGCAGCTTCCCAGCACTTGGTCGCGCATGCAGTTGCCTTCGGTGAGCAGCAGCACGTTTTCTTCGGCCAGCGCGGCGGTGCTCACCGAATCCAGTTCTTCAAAGGGATGGCCTTTGGGCACGATCACGAAAAACGGCTCATCGTACAGCGGCACGGTTTCGACGCCGGGTTCCTGATAGGGATCGGCGATCACCAACGCGTCCAGTTCGCCGCGCTTGAGCATTTCGGTAAGCGCGGCGGTGTGGTTCTCTTCCAACATCAGCGGCATATTGGGCGCGGTGTCGCGCAGGGCGAGTATCAGCTTGGGCAGCAGGTAGGGGGCGACGGTGAAAATCAGCCCCAGCTTAAACGGGCCGGCCAATTCGTTCTGCTCTTCGGTGGCGAGCATGCGGATGACGTCGGCTTCTTCCAGTACGCGCCGCGCCTGGGCAATGATGCGCTCGCCGGCGTCGGTGGTGAGGACTTCGTTGCTGCTGCGGTCAAACAGCGACACCGCCAGCTCTTCTTCCAGCTTTTTGATGGCGATGGAGAGGGTGGGCTGGCTGACGTGGCAGCGCTGGGCGGCGCGGCCGAAGTGTTTTTCCTGCGCCACGGCGACGATGTAGCGCAACTCGGTCAGGGTCATGCGGGGTTCTCGGTTTTTTCGGTTTTTTTGTTTTCAGGCAGCGTGATGTTCAAAGCCAGCATGTCCACGCCGTCTTGCTTTTCGTGGGAGATGTTGATGTCTTCCAGCTTGATTTCGACGTATTTGGACAGGACTTCCAACAGCTCTTTCTGCAGAGTGGGCAGGTAGTCGGGCGTGGTGTTTTCGCTGCTGCGGTCGCTGCGCTGCTGGGCGATGATGATCTGCAGGCGGTCGCGCGCAACCTGCGCCGACTTGGGCTTTTTGCCAAACAGCATATTGATCAGGGACATGGCTTATCCTCCGAACAGCTTTTTGAAAAAGCCTTTTTTCTCTGCATCGAGAAAGCGGATTTCGCGGTTTTCGCCCAACAGGCGCGCCACCACGTCTTTATAGGCTTCGGCGGCTACGGCATCCTGCTGGTGGATAACCGGTGTGCCGGCATTGGATGCCTGCAGCACGTTTTGCGATTCGGGAATCACGCCCAACAGCGGGATGCGCAGGATGTCCTGAATATCCTGCACCGACAGCATTTCGCCTTTTTCCACGCGCTCGGGCGAGTAGCGGGTAATCAAAAGATGCTCTTTGACGGTGGCGCCCTGTTCGGCTTTGCGCGATTTGCTCTGCAAAATGCCCAAGATGCGGTCGGAGTCGCGCACGCTGGAGACTTCGGGGTTGGTGGTAACGATGGCTTCGTCGGCGAAGTAGAGCGCCATCAGCGCGCCCTGCTCGATGCCGGCGGGCGAGTCGCACACCACATATTCGAAGCCGAGCTCGCCGGTGAGTTCGTTGAGCACGCGCTCGACGCCTTCTTTGTTGAGCGCGTCTTTGTCGCGGGTTTGCGATGCGGGTAGGATGAAGAGTTGGTCGCAGTGCTTGTCTTTGATCAGCGCCTGGTTGAGCGTGGCTTCTTTTTGGATAACGTTTACCAAGTCGTACACCACGCGGCGCTCGCAGCCCATAATCAGGTCGAGATTGCGCAGGCCGACGTCAAAATCGATGACGCAGGTTTTGTGGCCGCGCAGCGCCAGACCGCTGGCGATGCTGGCGGAAGTGGTGGTTTTGCCCACGCCGCCTTTTCCTGAAGTTACTACGATGATTTTCGACACTTGCTTTACCTTCTTTCTGTTTCAGATGGGATGGATGAATGGCTCGGGCAGCCTGAAAAGGCAGCCTGAAAACTATTGCGCGTCGATGGCGCGTACCGCCAGGCGTTCGCCGCCTTCGAGCTCGACGCACACCGCCCGGCGGTGCAGGTGCGGCGGCAGTTTTTGCTCGAAAACGCGGTAGATGCCGGCCACCGATACCAGCTCGGCCTGCATCGACTGCACGAAAATGCGCGCGCTTTTGTCGCCAGACTGGCCGGCTTGGGCGCGGCCGCGCAGGGGGGCGTAAATATGGATGTTGCCGTCGGCAATCACTTCCGCGCCTTCGCTGACCATGCCCAGCACAATCAGATCCGCCCCTTCGGCATACACCTGCTGGCCGGTGCGCACCGGCGCGGAAACGACAACGGTTTTGCGCGGCGCGGGTGCGGCGGTTTTTTCAGGCTGCTTTGGTTTGGGCTGATCTTGTTCAGGCTGCTCGGGGGCATCTTGCGCTGCGCTTTCAGGCTGCCCTTGGGCAGCGGCTGCGTTTTGGCTTTCGTTTGCGCCTTCGCTGTTTTCAGGCTGCTGTGCCTGCTCTTTGGCTTTCGCTTTGTCTGCCGCCACAAACAGCAGATGGTTTGCCGCGGCGGTTTTTTCCCAGTCGCGCTTGCTGTGGCGCAGCGCCACCGGCGTGAAGCCGTGCTGTTTAAACAGCGCGCAGACGGCGGCGATATCGAGTTTTTCCGCATCGGCCAGCGCGTCGAGATCGAGCACCAGCGGCATGGCGGCGAAAGTGCGGTATTTGTCGGCCTGCTGCTGCCATTGTGCCGCCAGGGCGGCGGCATCGTTGCTTTGCGGCTGCACCAAAAGGGCATCTAGCCGGGTTGATTTAAAGTTGAAAGCAGCTTGCATGGTTCGATTGCTTTATTCAATTAAGTGCGCAGTTTACCGTTTTCAGGCTGCCGCTTCAAGCCGCACGGGCTTTGCGGCGGCATAGTCGGCGGAAAAAATAGCGCGCAGCGTATTGATTATGAAAAACCAAAACCTTACAATGCGCGCCCCGTCAACCCTACTTCAATGAGAAGATAAATGAAAAAAGTCCTGATTAGCACCCTGGTGCTGCTTTCGCTGGCCGCCTGCGGCGAACAATCGCAACAGCAGGCCGCCGATACCGCCGCTCCTGCCGCTTCCGGCAGCGCCGCTTCCGGCGCCGCGAGCAATCTGCCCGCCACCAACGATCTGAATATTTACAACTGGTCGAACTATGTGGACGAAAGTACGGTTGAAGACTTCGAAGAGAAAAACGAACTCAACCTGACCTACACCACCTACGAAAACAACGAAGAGCTCGAAGCCAAAATGCTGACCGGCAAATCCGGTTACGACTTGGGCGTGCCCGGCGTTGCCTTTTTGCCGCGCCAGATTAAAGCCGGTGCTTATCAGAAGATCGACAAAAGCCTGATCCCGAACTACAAAAACATCGACCCCGCCATGCTCAAGCTGCTGGAAGAGGCCGACCCGCAGGCCACCGAATACGCCGTGCCCTATTTCTCCGGCGTCAATACGCTGGCGATTACCGCCAAAGGCCGCGAAATTCTCGGCAACAAGCTGCCGGAAAACGAATGGGATCTGATGTTCAAACCCGAATATACCAACAAGCTCAAGCAGTGCGGCATCGCCCTGTGGGACACCCCCAGCGAAATGTTCCCGATTGTGCTCAAGTATCTGGGTAAAGACCCCAAAGGCAGCAATCCCGAAGACATCAAAGCCGCAGCCGAAGTGATCAAAGCCATCCGTCCCGACATCAAACGCTACAGCCCGTCCATCATCGACGAGCTGGCGCGCGGCGATATCTGTTTGGCAGCCGGCAACGGCGGCGATCTGAACATGGCCAAAGCCCGCTCCGAAGAAGCCGGCAGCAAAGTCGGCATCGAAGTGCTGACCCCCAAAGGCATGGGCTTCTGGGTTGAGTCCTGGGTGATTCCGAAAGACGCCAAAAACGTTGCCAACGCCCACAAATACATCAACTACACGCTGGATCCCGAAGTAGCGGCGAAAAACGCTGCCGCCGTAACCTTCGCCCCCGCCAGCCTGCCCGCCCGCGACAAACTCGATCCCAAGCTGGTCGCCACCCGTTCGATTTTCCCGAACGCCGAAGACGTGGCCAACGGTTTCGTGATGCCGCAGATGGACAACGAAGCGAAAAAACTGACCACCAATCTGTGGCAGAAAATCAAAGTCGGCAAATAAGCATCCGCGCCGCGCCGGCATGTCAAACTGCCCTTTCCGCCAGCAGGAAAGGGCGGTTTTTTGCTTGCAGGCAGCCTGAAAAAAGGGCGCAAGGTTTTCAGGCTGCCTGCCGGTCGCTCTGTTATAATCCGCCGCCGTACAGGCAGGACAGACAGTCGCCGCGTATCGCGTAAGGCATACGGGGAGGAAAGTCCGGGCTGCACAGGGCAGGATGCCGGCTAACGGCCGGGCGCGGCAACGCGACGGAAAGTGGAACAGAAAGCAAAACCGCCGATGGCAGCCTGAAAAGGCGGCACAGGCAAGGGTGAAAAGGTGCGGTAAGAGCGCACCGTGCACTTGGCAACAAGGCGCAGCAGGCCAAACCCCATCCGCAGCAAGACCAAACAGAACGCACAGACGCGGCCCGCCGAGCGTTCGGGTAGGTTGCTCGAGCACACCGGCAACGGTGCGCCTAGATGAATGACTGTCCGACGACAGAACCCGGCTTACCGTCCGGCCTGTACCCCCGATTCAAACGCAAAACCAAAGGCAGCCTGAAAACGTGAATTACCGTTTTCAGGCTGCCTTTGTTTGGGTTTTCTGCCTTTGTTTGGGTTTTCTGCCTTTGTTTGGGCTTTCAGGCTGCTTTGGCGAAACCACTACCACCGTCATTAGTTTGCGCAAGTCCGCTACGCTCCCCCCGCGTAGGCGGGAATCTTACCGGGACTTTAACAAGATTTTGTTTCTTAAAACATTGTTGGGTACCAAACAAGATTCCCGCCTGCGCGGGAATGACGGCATTTATTGACAAGGGCAAAAGCAGCTTAACAAGGCAAAAGCAGCCTGAAAACCTTTTGCTGGGGTTTTCAGGCTGCTTTTGTCCAATCGTCCGGACGGGTTTTCAGGCTGCTTTTTTGGTTTGGGCAGGCAGCCTGAAAGCGGCGGTTTTATTTGGTTTCGGTCAGATCCACATCTTTGGTCTCGTGGGTGCTGATCAGCGCAACCAGCGTCAGCACGCAGTTGATGGCCAGATAGATGCCGACGCCGGCGATGCCGTAGTGTTCGTTCAGCTTGATGGCAACCAGGGTGGCGATCGAGGCGCCGATGATGGCGGAGAAGTTGTAGGCCAGCGAGGCGCCGGAGTAGCGCACTTCGGTAGGGAAGAGTTCGGGCAGCAGGGCGGCCATCGGGCCGAAGGTCAGCCCCATCAGCAGCATGCCGATCATCAGGAAGGCGAAAACGCTGGCAGGCGTGCCGTTGGTGAGAAACAGCGGCATCGCCAGCCCGAGCACGAGAATGGCGGCGGTTACCCAAATCAAAAAGCGGCGGCGGCCGATTTTGTCGGCGCGCACGCCGGAAAAGCTGATGGCGGCGCCGAACACTACGGCGGAAATCATCAGAAAGCCGGTAAAGGTGTTGGCCGGCAGCCCCAGCCCCTTCGGATGGCCGAAGGCGGAAAGTGTGGCGGGGGTTTTGAAATAGACTTGGGCGAAGGTGGTCATAATGTAAAACAGCACATAAGTCGCCACCATGATAAAGGTGCCCTGCAACACCGGCTTCCAATGGCGGGCGAACACTTCGCGCACCGGCGCGGCCTTGGTTTTGCCTTCGGCTTCGGCTTCGCGGTAAACATGGCTCTCGTGCATGCTCAGCCGCATCCACAGGCCGACGAACACCAGCACCAGCGAGGCGATAAAGGGAATGCGCCAGCCCCAGGCAACCATCTGCTCGTGGCCGATGGCGGCGCTGATGGCGAAGAACACGCCGTTGGCCATCAAAAGGCCGATGGGCGCGCCCAGCTGCGGGAAGGTGCCGAACCAGGCGCGTTTGCCTTCGGGCGCGTTTTCGGTGGCGACCAGCGCCGCGCCGCCCCATTCGCCGCCCAGCCCGATGCCCTGGCCGACGCGGCACAGGCACAGCAGCAGCGGTGCGGCGATGCCGATGTCGTTATAGTTGGGCAAGAGGCCGATGCCGACGGTGGACAGCCCCATGGTCAGCAGTGAGGCGACCAGGGTTTTTTTGCGCCCGATTTTGTCGCCGAAGTGGCCGAACAGCGCCGAGCCGATGGGGCGGGCGAAAAAGGCCAGTGCCAGCGTCGAAAGCGACAGGATGGTGGCGACTTGGGGATCGCTTTCGTCGAAAAACTGGGTGTTGAACACCAGCACCGCAGCGGCGGCGTAGATGTAGTAGTCGTAAAACTCGATGGCGGTGCCGACCATCGCGGCGATGGCGACTTTATAGGGATTGTTGCGTAAATGGTGTTCGCTCATGGCGGGTGTCCTGTGTGTGGGAGGAAAAAGCGGGTGGAAAGTGCGTTTGGCGTTTTCAGGCTGCCTGAAAACGCCAGCAGCGGTGGATTTTGCGGTTGCGGAAATCTTCGGGAACCGACTGGTGCGACAAATCGCTGATGCGGTAGCGCGCCGCCAGTGCATCGTCTAGGCGGAAGCTGTGCAGGTTGTTGGAAAAATACAGGGTGCCGCCGGCATCGAGCAGGCTCATGGCGCCGTCGATTAGGGCGGTATGGTCGCGCTGCACGTCGAGCACGCCGGCCATTTTTTTGCTGTTGGAAAAACTCGGCGGGTCGAGCACGATCAGATCGAAGCGCTTGTTTTGCGTTTGCGCGTCGCGCAGGTATTGGAAAACATCGGCGCGCACGGTGCGGTGGCGCTCGGCGTCGATGCCGTTGAGAGCGAAATTGCGCTGCGCCCATTCGAGATAGGTGTTGGATAAATCAACACTCTCGCTGGAAACCGCGCCGCCGGTGGCGGCATACACGGTAAAGCTGCCGGTATAGGCAAACAGGTTGAGAAAGCGCTTGCCTTCGGCTTCGGCGCCGACGCGGGCGCGGGTGTTGCGGTGGTCGAGAAACAGGCCGGTATCGAGATATTTGCCGAGATTAACCCAGAAGCGACGGCCGTTTTCCGCCACCGTGAAGTCTTCGCCGTCGCTGCCGGTTTTCTGGTACTGCTGCGTCCCTTTCTGGCGGGCGCGCTGTTTGAGAAACACCGCTTCGCGGTCAAAACCGCTGACAAAGGCAACGGCGTCAATCACATCGTCGAGCCAGCGGCGGTAGTCTGCCGGCGGCAGCTTCCAGCCGGTGTCGTATTCCTGCAGGTGGATGCGCTCGCCGTACACATCGACGGCAAACGGAAACTGCGGGATGTCGCGGTCATAAAGCCGCCAGGCTTCGATTTGGTTGCGGCGCGCCCATTTGATGAGGTGGCGGGCGTTTTTGCCCAAACGGTTGGCGAAGGCTTCGATATCGGTCATGTCGGGTTTCGGGAACGGGGTTTCAGGCAGCCTGAAAGGCGTTTTTCAGGCTGCCGCAGGGGTTTCAGGCTGCCGCCAGCAGGGTTTGCACATAGCGCGACACGCCTTCTTCCACGCTGTAGAAGCTGTCTTGGTAGCCGGCATCGCGCAGGCGCGAGATGTCGGCTTTGGTGTAGCTTTGGTATTTGCCTTTGAGCGCGTCGGGGAAGGGGGAGTAGCGGATCAGTTCTTCTTTGACCAGCTCGTCCAAACTCAAAGGCGGCTTGCCTTCGGCGGCGCGGCAGGCATTGACGGTGGCGGCGGCCAAATCGTTAAACGGCTGGCTGCGGCCGGTGCCGAGATTGAAAATGCCGGACTTTTCCGGATGGTCGAAGAAAAACAGATTCACTTTGACCACGTCTTCCACGCTGACGAAATCGCGGCTCTGCGCGCCGTCGGCATAGCCGTCCCAGCCGCCGAACAGGGTAACGTGGCCGAGTTTGCGGTACTGGTGGAAATGGTGGAAGGCTACCGAAGCCATGCGCTCTTTGTGCTGCTCGCGCGCGCCGTACACGTTGAAATAGCGAAAACCCGCCACCTGCGCGCTCAGGCCGGCGGCGCTGCGGCGGCGCACCACCTGGTCGAACAGGAATTTGGAGTAGCCGTACACATTGAGCGGGCTTTCGTATTCTCGCGCTTCGCTGAACACACCGCCGCCGCCGTACACCGCCGCGCTGGAGGCATAGAGAAACGGGATGCGCTCGTCCTGGCACCAGTCCAAGAGATCGAGGCTGTACTGGTAGTTGTTGTCCATCATATAGAGGCCGTCGTGGTTCATGGTGTCGGAGCAGGCGCCCTGATGGAAAACGGCGCGGATGTCGCGGTAGGGCAGGATGTGTTCGCGCACCTGGCGGATAAACTCGTGCTTGTCGAGATAATGCAGGATGTCGCAGTCGGCCAGATTGCGGAATTTTTCGGCGCGGCTGAGATTGTCCACCGCCACGATGTCGGTAATGCCGCGCTCATTCAGCGCTTTGACGATATTGCTGCCGATAAAGCCGGCGGCGCCGGTTACGATAATGGTCATGGCTTGCTTCCTTTTTACAGGGGGATGCGGATGCCGCAGGCAGCCTGAAAACGGCCGCAGCGGCTTTCAGGCTGCCGTTTAGGCGGGATGCTCGGCAAGCAGCGTCAGCGACTGCTCCTGCCATTTGGCGCCGAAGGTTTCTTGGATTTGGCGCAGCGTCGGGTCCTGCTCCAGCAGCGTGCGCGCCCGCTCGCGGTCTTCCGCCTTGCGGCGATCGGCATACATATCGGGCGTTTCCCAACCTTGGCCGTCCTGCCAGTCTTGGGTTTGGATGGCGAAATCCCGGCCGTAGGCTTGGGTGAGCGCGGCGGCGATGCGGTCGAAATACTCTTTTTTACGCACCACGGCATTGGCCTTGTCCTGCCGCAGCGACAGATGCAGCACGCCGTTTTCCAGCGCCACCCACGCCGTATGGCGCAGCAGCATCTGCGCCGCCGCCACCTGCGAGCCGATGCGCTCGGCAATCAGCGGCCAATTGGCAGCCGACAATTCGGGCATCGGCGCGGCGCTTTCAGGCTGCTTTTGTCCGGCAGTACCGGTGTTGTCGGCTTCGGGCATCCGAGCTGCATCGCCGGAAGCTGCATCAAGGCTTGGGGCAGCCTGAAAGCTGTTTTCAGGCTGCTTTGGTGCTTCGGCTTCGGTCGCGGCTTTTTTGCTGCGGCTTTTGCGTTTGGGCGGGGCTGCGGTCGCGGCGGTATCTTCGGCAGCCTGAACCGCATCGGCAGGGCTTTCAGGCTGCTTTGGAGTAGCGGCGGTCGCGGCGGGTTCGGAAATCTGCTCTTTGGGTTCGACGGATTCGGCGGCAGCCTGAACGGCGGCTTCGGCTGGTTCGACAACGGCGCTCTCGGCTTTCAGGCTGCTTTCGTCTGCCCACGGCGGGGTGTCGTCCTGATTGCCGGAAGTCTGAACGGGGTTTTCAGGTTGCTTTGCGCTTACGGCGTCCGCCTTGTGTTTTGCGGCAGCCTGAAAGTTTTGCCGCTGTTCGGCGGCTTCGCTGTTTTCAGGCTGCTTGGCAGCGGTTTTGTCGGATTCAAGAATCCGACCTACGGCGGCGGCTTCGGTGTTTGAAACAGCCTGCGCGGAGGTATCGGCATCAGCGGCAGCCTGAAAACCGTTTTCAGGCTGCTTAGTCTGTTCTGCGGCAGCCTGAACAGATGCTTGGGGGCTTTCAGGCTGCCCTGCGGCTGCGGCAGGCAGAGCAGGCGCGGTGCCGACGCCTTCGATACGGCTGCCGGCGGGCACGGCTTCGGCGGCGAAGGGGGCGAAGGCGAGCATGCGCAGCAGAGTCATCACGAAGCCGGCGTATTCGTCGGGCGCCAGCGGCAGGTCGCGGCGGCCGTGGAGCAGGCATTGGTAGTAAAGCTGGATTTGTTCGCCGCTGAACTGTTGGGCAAGGGCGGATAGGGTGGCGTGTTCGGGATCGCTGCTGTCGGCGGCCTGCGGTATGGTTTGCAATAGGGCGATTTGCTGCAGCAGGGCGGCCAGATCGTGCAGGGCGCCGTCGAAGCCGACGGCGTTGGCGGCCATCTGGCGGGCTTCGGCAATCATGGCGGCGCCGTCGCGCGCGGCCAGGGCATTGAGCAGGGTGTAAAGGTAGCGGCGGTCGGCGGCGCCGATCATTTGGCGCACGTCGGCTTCGCAAACGCTGCCGCTGCCCATGGCGATGGCTTGGTCGAGCAGGCTTAAGGCGTCGCGCATCGAGCCGTTGGCGGCACGGCCGATCAGGGCGAGCGAGGCTTGGTCGTAGGCGATCTGTTCGCTGTCGAGCACGCGGGCAAGGTGGCCGGACACCTGGGCGGGCGTCATATTGCGCAGCACGAACTGCAGGCAGCGGGAAAGGACGGTGATGGGGACTTTGTGCGGATCGGTGGTGGCCAGGATGAATTTGACGTGGCCGGGCGGCTCTTCCAGCGTTTTGAGCATGGCGTTGAAGGCGCTTTTGGAGAGCATGTGCACTTCGTCGATGATATAGACTTTGTATTTGCCGGCGGTGGGGGCGTATTGGGCGTTTTCCAGCACTTCGCGGATGTTGTCGATGCCGGTGTTGCTGGCGGCGTCGATTTCGAGCAGATCGACAAAGCGGCCTTGGTCGATGGCGGTGCAGGAGGGGCATTGGCCGCAGGGTTCGCCGTGGGACGGTGTTTCGCAGTTGAGGCTTTTGGCGAGGATGCGGGCGATGGTGGTTTTGCCCACGCCGCGCGTGCCGGTGAGCAAATAGGCGTGGTGCAGGCGGCCTTTGTCGAGCGCGTTTTGCAGGGCTTTGACAACGTGTTCCTGGCCGACCAAATCGGCAAAGGTTTTCGGGCGCCACTTGCGGGCGAGGACTTGGTAGGACATGGCGGGTGCGGGTTTCAGGCAGCCTGAAAAAAGGCGCGTCGGTAAAAGGCGGGCATTTTAGCACGCCGCCGCGCTTCGCTATATAATCGGGCGCATCCGCCTTTCAGGCTGCCTGCGGCAGCGCGCCGCGCAGGCAGCCTGAAAGCACAGTTCCCATCCGCAGACCAAAGGTAACGGCCATGCTCAAACAGGAAGTCGAAATCGTCAACAAACTCGGGCTGCACGCACGCGCGTCGGCCAAGTTCACCCAAACTGCCGGCCGTTTTGCCGCCGAAGTGTGGGTCAGCCGCAAGGGCAAGCGGGTAAACGGCAAAAGCATTATGGGGCTGATGATGCTGGCGGCGGCGCAGGGCAGCACCATCGAAATCGAAACTGACGGCGCCGACGAAGCGCAGGCGATGGCCGAACTGACCGAGCTGGTGGCCGATTTCTTCGGCGAAGGAGAATAAGGTGATTGTGCTGCACGGTTATGCCGCAGGCGGCGGGATCGCCATCGGCCGCGCCCATCTGGTGCGGCGCGGGGTGGCCGAAGTGCCGCAGCTCGATTTGCCGCCCGAGGCGCTGGCGGCGGAGGCCGAGCGTTACGAAGCCGCGGTCAAAACCACCCGCCGCCAGCTTGAGCAGCTGCGCAGCGCCATTCCCGAAAACGCCCCCACCGAGCTGGGCGCCTTTATCTCGCTGCACCTGATGCTGCTGGCCGACGTTACCCTGTCGCGCGAGCCGGTGGATATTCTGTTCGAGCGCCAGATCAACGCCGAATGGGCGCTGAGCATCCAAACCGAGCGCTTAAGCCGCCAGTTTGACGACATCGGCGACGAATACCTGCGCACCCGCAAGCAGGATATGCTGCAGGTGGTCGAGCGCATCCAGAAAAACCTGGCCGGCCAGAGCACCGAAATCAATCTCGATGCCAATCTGCTGGACGACACCATTCTGATCGCCCACGACCTTTCCCCCGCCGATACCGTTTATTTCAAAGACCAGCGCATCGAAGGCTTCGTAACCGACGCCGGCGGCGCCACCAGCCACACCGCCATACTCGGCCGCAGCCTGAACATTCCGTCGGTAATCGGTTTGGGCAACGCCCGTGCGCTGATCAGCGAACACGAATGGGTGGTGGTGGACGGCATCACCGGCACCCTGATTATCGAGCCCGACGAAATCGTGCTCGCCGAATACCGCCGCCTGCTGCGCGAATACAAGAGCCGCCAGCGCCAGCTCAACAAACTCAAAAATACCGCCGCCACTACGCTCGACGGCGAAGAGATCGAACTCTTGGCCAATATCGAAAGCGCCGGCGAAGTCAAAAACCTGCTCAAACTCGGCGCCGACGGCGTCGGCCTGCTGCGCAGTGAGTTTCTCTATCTCAACCGCGACAACCTGCCCGACGAAGACGAGCTGTTTCACGCCTACGCCGAAACCGTTAAAAAACTCAAAGGCAAAGAATGCACCATCCGCACCGTCGATTTGGGCGTGGATAAAAACCCGCGCTGGTTCGGCGGCCACGGCACGCCCAACGCCGCCGCCAACCCCGCGCTGGGGCTGACCGGCATCCGTCTGTGCCACGCCGAGCCGGTGATGTTCCGCACCCAGATGCGCGCCATTTTGCGCGCCGCCGTGTTCGGCAAAATCAAAATGATGTGGCCGATGATCTCCAGCCTGTCCGAGCTCAAACAAAGCCTGATCCACCTGGACACCGCCCGCCGCCAGCTCACCGAGCGCGGCGAAGCCTTCGGCGACATCGAAGTCGGCTGCATGATCGAAATCCCGTCCGCCGCACTCACCGTGTCCAGCCTGCTCAAATATCTCGACTTCGTATCCGTCGGCACCAACGATTTGATCCAATACACCCTGTCGGTCGATCGCGGCGACGACGCCGTCGCCTATCTCTACCAGCCCGCCCACCCCGCCGTGGTGCGCCTGCTCGCCCACATCATCCGCACCGCCAACCGCATGGGCAAGCCGGTATCCGTGTGCGGCGAAATGGCCGGCGACCCGCGCTACACCCGATTGCTGCTCGGTCTCGGCCTGCGCCGTTTTTCCATGAACAGCAGCAACCTGCTGGCGGTGAAAGACGTGGTGTTGCACAGCCGCATCGCCGATTTGGAACACGACATCCTGCGCCTGACCCGCAACGAAGACCCCGACAAAACCGACGCCCTACTGAAAAAACTCAATCTGCAGGACGAAGAAGTCTGACGGCTTCCGGCAACGTTCAAGCAGCCTGAAAGCGCATTAACGTTTACAAAGGAAACATAAAATGACCCAAACGGATCTAGAGCAAAAATTTCATGCAGCCATGCTGGCTATTTACGATAAAGCACTCGATTTGCCCAAGCCTTATCGCGCAACCAGATTCAAGCAGATGGTTTGTGAGCAAGGTGGAAAAGCGGCTGCCGATAAATTGCTTGCAGCTGCAAAACCATCCGATGGGTTTACGGAGTTATTTCTTGCTGGTGGATATGATGCTTTAAAAATCAGTATGGAATATTTGGTGTTATGTGAGCCGTGGAATGCACTTTTTACTGAAGAACAATTAGAAGTTGCACGTAAACGGCTTAAAGCGATGAATGTTCCATTACCCGAATAAGCGCTGTGTCTGCTTCCAAAAAGGAAAACCATGCTTCCCACCCGCCGCCAATTTCTGTTCGGCACCGCCGCCCTGCTGCTGGCCGCCTGCGCCCGCGGCGCCAAGCACAGCGCCCTGCCGCGCGGCGCAACAGTGCTGGCGCTCGGCGACTCGCTGACCTACGGCTACGGCGCGCCGCCCGAAGCCGCCTATCCGCGCAAGCTGTCGGAACTGACCGGCTGGCAGCTGATTAACGGCGGCGTGTCCGGCGACACTTCGCAGCAGGCGCTGGCGCGGCTGCCGGCGCTGATGAAGCAGTCGCCCAAGTTGGTGCTGCTGGGCATCGGCGGCAACGATTTCCTGCGCCGCGTTGCCGAAGCCGAAACCCGCCGCCACATCGGCAGCACCATCGCCGCCGTGCAGGCCGCCGGCGTGCCGCTGGTACTGATTGCCGAGCCGCAGCCCAGTCTCGGCGCGCTGGTCGGCAGCCTGTCCGACCATCCGCTGTACGCCGATTTGGCCGGCGAATACCGCGTGCCGCTGTTTGCCGGCGGCTGGGCGGACATTCTCAGCGACGCCGATTTAAGGTCCGACGCCATCCACGCCAACGCGCGCGGTTACTCCCTGTTTGCCGAGCGGCTGGCGGCCTTTCTGAAAAAACAGGGCTTCTGGCGCGGCTGAGTCCGCGGCAAAAAGCAGCCTGAAAGCGGTGGCGGCGGCTTTCAGGCTGCTTTTTGCCATGGCCGGCAGCCTGAAATATAATCCGCGCTTTGCAACCGCCCTTCAAACAGAAAGGAAACGACATGAACGCACTGAAAAAACTGGCCGTACTGGCGCTGGCCGCCGCCACCCTTGCCGCCTGTGCCGCGCAGGGTTCGCAGGCACAAAACGAGGTGTACGGCGAAATCAAAGGCGGCGTGGAAACTTCGGTAAACCACTAAGCCAAATACTGCGCCGGCATCGGCACGCAAAGGCAGCCTGAAAACTTTCAGGCTGCCTTTGCTTTGTGCCGCACGGCTTGGGATGCAGTTCCCGCAGATAGATTCAAACAGATGCGGTGGTGCGGATGCAAAAAAGCAGCCTGTGTAGCGTAGCGGAGTTGCGAAGCTAAAAGTTTTCAGGCTGCTTTTTTGCCGTTTAGAAGCGGTATTTGAATCCCAGCACCGCATTGCGCCCTTCGCCGTAGGCAAGGAAGGTGGAAAGGGTGCGGTAACGGGTGTTGAAGAGATTGTTGATATTGAGCGTAACTTCGGCGTTTTTGTTGATGCGGTAGGCGGCCATCAGGTCAACCAGGGTGTAGGCTTTCTGGGTGGCAGACTTGCGGGCGCGTTCGAGCGAGGGAGCGTCGTTTTCGTCGGCCAGCGCGCTTTTGTTGATGTTGCTGGTTTTGCTCTGCCAGCGCAGGCTGCCGCCGAGGGTGAGACGCTCGTTCAAATCATAGGTGGTGGCGAGTTTGATTTGGTGGCGCGGCAGGTCGGCTTCGTAGGAGTCTTCGCCGCCTTTGCGGTTTTGCACGGTGTAGCCTGCGCTGACGAACCAGTTGTCGTTAATGCGGCCGGCGGCTTCGGTTTCAAAGCCGCGTGTGCGGATGTTGTCTTCGGAAACGTAGTAGTCGCCGCTTTCCACGTATTTGGGCATGCCGTTTTTACGGGTGTCAAAGAGGGCGGCGGAGACGTTGAGACGTTGGTCGAAAAATTCGCCTTTGAGGCCGATTTCAATGTTGCGGCCGGTGGTGGGTTTGAGGAAGCGTCCGTCTTGGCCTTTGTCGAACACGGGCTCGAAGGAGGTGCCGTAGCTGGTGTAGGCGGAGAGTTGGTCGGTGAGGTCGTACACCGCGCCGATGTAGGGGGTGGCTTTGCTGCGGCTTACTTTTTCGTTTGTGCCTGCGACGTGTTCGGCTTTCTGCATGGTGATGCGGCTGTAGCGTGCGCCGCCGATGAGGGCGAGGCGTTCGGTGGGGCGGAAGCGGGTGGCGAAGTAGCCGCCGAACTGGCGGGCGCGGATGTCGTCGTCGGCGGTGTATTCCGCGTCGGGTACGGGGTTGGCCGGGCGCAGGCTGCGGTTGTTTAGAAAGTCGTGCAGGCCGAAGGCGTTGTCGTAACGGGCAAAGCGGCTGGGGGCGCGGTTTTTGGTGTTGAAGCCGCTGATGCCGAACAGGATGTCGTGTTTGCGGCCGAGAAGGTTGTATTTGCCGTCCACCGAGGCGGCGAAGCTGTGGGTGGTGCTTTTTTCGCTCGAATCGGTTTCGAGCAGGTCGATTTGGCGGGTGTCGTGGTCGGTTTTCATCGCCGCGTAGCCTTGGCGGTCGTGTATGGTGTTGCGCGTCCAGTTGTATTCGAGCTTGGTTTTCCAGTCGGGCGAAAAGCGGTGGCGTACTTCGGCGAACACGTTGCGGCTGCTGTATTTGTAGGATGTGCCTTTGGGCGAATTGTTGGCGTGGCGGCTGATTTCGTTTTTCAGCGGGTAGCCTTCGCTGTCGTAGGCGGTGGGCAGGAAGATGGGGGTGTCGGTTTCGCGGCGGTTTTGCAGCTGGGTGCCGACGGAGAGGGTGGTGGCGGGGGCGGCATCCCATTCGGCCACGGCATAGAGGCTGCTGTTGCGCATTTTTGCGTCTTCAATCATGTAGCCGCTACGCTCGTGCCCCGCCACGATGCGAGCGCGCAGGCTGCCCTCGGCGTTCAGGCTGCCTGAAACGTCGCCGTTCACGCCCCAACGGCTGTGGTTGCCGATTTCGGTGCTGATTTCGGCTTTGAAGTCTTTGGTGGGACGTTTGCGCACGAGGCTCACTTGTGCGGAGGGATCGCCCGTGCCGCCCAAGAGGGCGGACGCGCCGCGCAGCACTTCCACGCGGTCGAGCGCGCGGGTATCCACGCCGCCCCAGCCTGTCCACGAGTCTTTGCTGAAACCGGAGCTGCGGTAGGGCACGCCGTCCATCTGGAAGTTTTTCACTTCCATGCCGCGCGAGTGCAGCCCGGCATAGCGGTCGCTGCCGCCGCTGCCGCTTTTCACGGTGACGCCGTTGGTCTGCTCCATCACTTTGCGCAGGCTGTCGAGTTTCCAGTCTTCCATCTGTTTGGAGGTGGTTACGCTCACGCTTTGCGGCGTTTCGCGCAGGGTCATGCCGATGCCCAGCGGCGCATATGTGCCGTCGGTGGAATAGCCTTGGTTGAGCGATTCGGGGCGCGAGCCGGTTACCTTGACGGTTTCGAGTTCGGTCGCGTCCTGGCCGAAAGCAAACAGCGGCACCAGCGCCAGGGCAATCAGAGTAGGACGGCTGCGGGGGCGGAGGATTTTCATGGAGATTCCTTGTGTTGGGTTTGGGAAGCGGGACAATCATCCGATAATTCGGTTGATAATATAAGAAGCGATTGCGATTATACTTTTTGTGGCGGATTTTGCTAAGTTTTGTTTGGAATGTTTTGTTTTTTGCTTTTCAGGCTGCTTTTGACTGACAGGCAGCCTGAAAAACCGGCAGACAAAAAACCGCCGGAAGCCAGGGGCTCCGGCGGCCGGATGCCGCGTTAAGCGGCGCTTTATTCCTCGACCACAATCCGCGCGTTCAGCGGCTGCACGGGGCGGTTGTTGTCGTGGCCGATCATAGCGCGCATGGCTTCAAGCTGTGCTTTGCTGGCGCTGACCGGATGTTTGAAAACGATCCAGTTCACGCCTTCGCTGCAGGGCGGGGTGGTCAGCGAACCGTTGAGCCGGTAGTGCTTCTGCCCGCGCGGGAACATCGGCATGATGTCAAGTTTATCGGCCAGCTCGGCTTTTTCGCCGGCTTTCAGCGGCTGCGCCAGCAGCGGTTTGAGCGCGGGGTTTTCTTTGCCCTCGACAAACATCACGCCCAGCACCGCCAATTCGCCGCTGTCGGACTGGTGGACGAAATGCGCTTCCATCGGGAAGTATTTGCCGTCGAAAGTGTGCTCGCTGGGGGTGTGGAAGTGAAACTGCTTAAAGGTGAAGGTCTTGCCGCCGAGCTTCAGCGACTGGTTGGCTTCGGCGGGTGTGGCCTGGATGGTGTGGCCGTTGTTTTCCACGCTGTAGTTCATCGGACCGTAACGAAAGGCGGTGCGGTTGACCGCGGTGGCCGAACCGGCGGCCAAATCCACCGGCGACTGGTTTTTTCCGCTCTGGCAGGTGGCGTAGGCTGGGCTCAGATTGCCCCAGTGTTCGGGGCCGTCGTCGCCGGTGTAGGACCAGCCCGAATGGGCGGCAGCAGCGGTGGAAAGGGAAGCGGCGCACAGTGCGGCCAGCAGGGACAGACGCAGTTTCATTAAAGCTCCTTTGCGGTTGCGGGGTTGGAAAACGGCGATTATGCGGACGGCCGTTATGTTGCGCCACCGCTAAACCGCAGGTGGGAGCCGTTTTGTTTGATGCCGCGCAAACATCTTGCAAATAAAACGCATTTTGCTTTCGTTTTAGGCGTTTTGGGCAACAAAAACCGCAATCAAAGCGTTGCATAATGCCGACATTAACGCAGATTCTGCTGTTGAAACTGCAACGAAAAAGCAGCCTGAAAAGCGCAAGGGCTTTTCAGGCTGCTTTGGGTTGTTTGCCGTTGGCACGCGGCTGCTGCGGGCGGGTGTTTATGGCTCTTCGCCGTGGCTTAAGTCGTAGTAGATTTCGCCGTCGCGGATATAGCCCAGCTGGAAGCGGGCCAGTTCGGTTACGGCTTCGTAGCCGTTTTTCAGGTCTTCGACTTCGGCGCGCAGGATGTTGTTGTTGATGCGCGCGCCTTCGTTGCGGCTGGCAAAATCGGCGGCTTGGGCGCTGGCTTCGGCGTATTGGGCGCGCAGGCCGCCGGGTTTCCAGATTTGAAAATGCAACCCGCCGAGAATGGCCAGCAGGATGAAGGTAATGTATTTCACGGTGTGCCTTTCGTTTTCAGGCTGCCTGAAAAAACCGCAGGCTCAGGCAGCCTGAAAAACAGTTACGCTTTGAGTTGGTAGAAGGCTTCGCGGCCGGGGTAGTAGGCGACATCGCCCAGCTCTTCTTCGATGCGCAGAAGCTGGTTGTATTTGGCCATGCGGTCGGAGCGCGAGAGCGAGCCGGTTTTGATCTGCATGCAGTTGGTGGCCACGGCCAGATCGGCGATGGTGGAATCTTCGGTTTCGCCGGAGCGGTGGCTCATCACGCTGGCGTAGCGGTGGCGCTTGGCCAGATCGACGGCCTGCAGGGTTTCGCTCAGGGTGCCGATTTGGTTCACTTTTACCAAGAGGGCATTGGCGATGCCGTCTTTGATGCCTTGGGCGAGGATGGCGGGGTTGGTAACGAACAGATCATCGCCCACCAGCTGCACTTTGCCGCCGAGTTTGGCGGTGAGCAGTTTCCAGCCGTCGCGGTCGTTTTCGTCCATGCCGTCTTCGATGGAAACGATGGGGAATTTTTCCACCAGATCGGCCAGATAGTCGGCAAATTCCGCGCTGGAGAGCGCCAAACCTTCGGCGGACAGATGGTAACGCCCGTCGCGGTAGAACTCGCTGGAGGCGCAGTCGAGCGCGAATACCACGTCTTCGCCGACGGTGTAGCCGGCGGCGGCAACCGCTTCCTGAATCAGCTCCAGCGCTTCTTGGTGGCTGCCGAGATTGGGGGCGAAACCGCCTTCGTCGCCGACGGTGGTGGGGAAACCTTTGCTGTCGCACAGTTTTTTCAGCGCGTGGAAGACTTCGGCGCCGCAGCGCAGCGCTTCGCGGAAGGACTGGGCGCCAACGGGCATAATCATAAATTCTTGGATGTCTAGGCTGTTGTTGGCGTGTTCGCCGCCGTTGATGACGTTCATCATCGGTACCGGCATCGCCATCGGGCCGGCGCCGCCCAGGTAGCGGTAGAGCGGCAGGCCGGCGTCTTCGGCGGCGGCGCGGGCAACGGCCAGCGAGACTGCCAGCGTGGCGTTGGCGCCGAGACGGCCTTTGTTGTCGGTGCCATCCAGATCAAGCAGGATGCGGTCGATGTAGCCCTGCTCGGAAGCGTCGATGCCGATCAGCGCCTGGGCGATTTCGTTATTGATGTTTTCAACGGCTTTGAGCACGCCTTTGCCCAGATAGCGGGCGGCATCGCCGTCGCGCAATTCCAGCGCTTCGCGCGAGCCGGTGGAAGCGCCGCTGGGTACGGCGGCGCGACCCATCACGCCGCTTTCCAGCAGCACGTCGCATTCTACGGTGGGGTTGCCGCGCGAATCGAGGATTTCGCGGGCGAAAATGTCGGTAATGGCACTCATCGGTAGCTCCTGAACGGGATAGGCAAAAAAACGGCGGGATTATAGCGGATACCGCCGCCGAATCATACGGCGCGGCGGGCTTTTTCAGCGGGATTCAGTTTTCCAGCCGGCTGCCGGCTTCGGCTTGGGCGCGGCCGAGCACGCGGCGGCCGTCGGTTTTCAGGCTGCCTGCCAGAAAATCGGCCACCGCCTGCGGCAAAATGCGGTGTTCGGCCGCCAGCACGCGCGCGGCGAGGGTGTCTTCTTCGTCGTCGTCCAAAACCGGCACCGCCGCCTGGGCGATAATCGGGCCGCTGTCGAGCTCGGCGGTGGCGAAGTGGACAGTGCAGCCGGCCAGCCGGCAGCCTTCTTCGATGGCGCGGCGGTGGGTGTGCAGGCCGGGGAAGGCCGGCAGCAGCGAGGGATGGATATTGATCAGGTGGCCGGCGTAATGCGCGCAAAATTCGGGAGTCAGGATGCGCATAAAGCCCGCCAGCAATACCAAATCGGGCTGGTGGCGGTCGATTTCGGCGATCATCGCGCGATCGAACGCGGCGCGGTCGGCATAGTCGCGGTGGTTCAGCGCGGCGGTGGCGATGCCCTGCTGCGCCGCCCACGACAGGCCGGCGGCGTCGCTTTTGTTGGACAGCACCAGCGCAACGCGGGCATCGGGAATGCGGGCTTCAACCACCGCCTGCATATTGCTGCCGCGGCCGGAAATCAGGATAACGATGTTTTTCATGGGATTTAAAGTTTAAAAGCAGCCTGAAAAGCCAAAACGGCAAAAGGCAGCCTGAAAGCCGGATTCGGGCTTTTCAGGCTGCCTATGGTTTAGGGATTGGGCGCGCGTTCGATATCGGGGGTGAACACTTCGACATCGGCGTTTTGCGCGCGCTGGCGCAGGGCGTGGTCGATCAGCACCAGCGCCAGCATCGCTTCGGCAATCGGCGCAGCGCGCAGGCCGACGCAGGGGTCGTGGCGGCCGTGGGTGGCAATCGTTACCGGCTCGCCCTGGATGTCGATGCTGCGGCGCGGGGTGGCGATGGAGCTGGTGGGCTTGACGGCAAAATCGGCGCGGATGGTCTGGCCGGTGGAAATGCCGCCGAGTATGCCGCCGGTGTGGTTGCTGGCAAAGCCCTGCGGCGTGAGTTCGTCGCCGTGTACGCTGCCGCGCTGGGCAACGGCGTCGAAACCGTCGCCGATGGCAACGGCTTTCACGGCGTTGATGCTCATCAGCGCGTGGGCGATGTCGGCGTCCAGGCGGTCGAACACCGGCTCGCCCCAGCCCACCGGCACCTGCCGCGCTTCGATGTGCAGGCGGGCGCCGACAGAATCGAGCGATTTGCGCACGCTGTCCATATAGCCTTCCAACTCGGCGATTTGGCTGCGGTTGGCGGCGAAAAAGGGATTTTCGCCGATAAATTCTTCGCTCTCGAAAGCGATGGTTTTTTCGCCCACCTGCGTAACCCAGCAGACGATTTCGGTGCCGAAGCGCTCGCGCAGCCATTTTTTGGCAACGGCGCCGGCGGCAACGCGGGCGGCGGTTTCGCGGGCGGAACTTCTGCCACCGCCGCGGTAGTCGCGGATGCCATATTTGTGCCAGTAGCTGTAGTCGGCGTGGCCGGGGCGGAACTGCTCGGCGATGGTGCCGTAGTCTTTGCTGCGCTGGTCGGTGTTGCGGATCAGCAGGGCGATGGGGGTGCCGGTGGTTTTGCCCTCGAAGACGCCGGAAAGAATTTCCACGCGGTCGGCTTCGCGGCGCTGGGTAACGTGGCGGCTGGTACCGGGTTTGCGGCGGTCGAGATCGGGCTGGATGTCGTCTGCGCCAAGCGCCAGACCGGGCGGGCAGCCGTCGATGATGCAGCCGATGGCTTCGCCGTGGCTCTCGCCAAAAGTGGTGATGCGGAACAGTTGTCCGAAAGAATTGCCTGCCATAGGGTAAACGCCAAACAAAAAGAAAAACGGCAAAGGCAGCCTGAAAAACGTTTTCAGGCTGCCTTCGGGCTTATTTATTCAGAAACTCGCCGTAGGCCATGATGCGGCCGAATCGGCGCTCGAGCAAATCGGAGAGCGGCATCGCCTGCGCCTGCGCCAGTTGCTCGGCCACCACTTCTTTCACGCGGCGGGCGGTTTCAGCGTGGTCGCGGTGGGCGCCGCCCAGCGGCTCTTCGATGACGCGGTCGATCAGATTAAGCTTGAACAGCCGGTCGGCGGTAATGCCCAACGCGGCGGCGGCATCAGCGGCCTTTTCGGCGGTTTTCCACAGAATCGACGCGCAGCCTTCGGGCGAAATCACCGAGTAGGTGGAGTATTGCAGCATGTTCACATAATCGCCGACGGCAATCGCCAGTGCGCCGCCGGAGCCGCCCTCGCCGATAATGGTGCAGATCACCGGCACTTTGAGCTTGGTCAGCTCGTACAGGTTGCGGCCGATGGCTTCGGACTGGTTGCGCTCTTCGGCGCCGATGCCGGGGTAGGCGCCGGGGGTATCGACGAAAGTGAGCACCGGCAGGCCGAATTTTTCGGCGGTGTGCATCAGGCGCAGGGCTTTGCGGTAGCCTTCGGGGCGCGGCATGCCGAAGTTGCGGCGGATTTTTTCTTTGGTGTCGCGGCCTTTCTGGTGGCCGATGACGACGACGCTCTGGCCGTCAAACCGCGCCAAGCCGCCAACAATAGCGTGGTCGTCGGCAAAATGGCGATCGCCGTGCAGCTCTTGGAAGTCGGTGCACAGCGCGGAAATATAGTCGAAAGTGTAGGGGCGCTGCGGGTGGCGCGAAACCTGCGAGACCTGCGCGGGCGTGAGTTTGCTGAAAATGGATTTGGCCAAATCGCGGCTTTTTTTCTGCAGGCGGGCGATTTCGTCGGAAATATCGACCGCCGAATCGTCCTGTACCAGGCGCAGTTCTTCGATTTTTTTTGTCAGTTCGGCAATCGGTTGTTCAAAGTCGAGAAAAACGGGTTTCATTATGGCTCCATCGGGCGGCGCGGCGGCCGCCGGTGCGGGTGAAAATGCGGCGCGATTTTACTGCTTTTTTCATGCGGCGGGCGAAAAAACGCCGCCGCCGGGCTTTCAGGCTGCCGGATGCGGGTTTAGAGTAATCACGCAAGGGGCGCATGATACGCCATCGGCGCTGTTTTGGCACGGCATTTAGCCGCCGCGCCGCCGCCCGAAAGTAGCCCCAAAGCAGCCTGAAAACGCCCGCGCCGCCGCTTTCAGGCTGCCTGCATGGAACAGCCCGCCGCCTTTGCGCTAGAATGGCGCCTTCTTTTTTCAGGCTGCTTGAAGATACAAAATGGATAGCAACAGCAACCAGTCGCGCCCGATCGGCGTGTTTGATTCCGGCGTCGGCGGTTTGACCGTGGTGCGTGCGCTGATGGAGCGGCTGCCGATGGAAAACATCGTTTATTTCGGCGACACCGCCCGCGTGCCCTACGGCATGAAGTCGCGCAGCACCATCGAAACCTTTACCGCGCAAATCGTCGATTTTTTGCTCAGCCAGGATGTGAAGGCGCTGGTGATTGCCTGCAACACCATCGCCGCGGTGGCCGGCCACAAAGTGCGGCAGGCGGCGGGCAATATGCCGGTGCTCGACGTGATTGCCGCCGGTGCCGAAGCCGCGCTCGCCACCACGCGCAACGGCCACATCGGCGTGATCGCCACCGCCACCACGGTAAACAGCAACGCCTACGCCCGCGCCATCCACAGCCGCCACCCCGACGCCCGCGTGCAGTCGCAGTCCTGCCCGCTGCTGGTGCCGCTGGTGGAAGAAGGCTGGCTCGGCCACGAAGTTACGCGGCTGACGGTGCGCGAGTATCTCAAGCCGCTGTTGGCCGAGCGCATCGACACGCTGGTTTTGGGCTGCACCCACTATCCGCTGCTCAAGCCGCTGCTGAGGCAGGAAGCGCAGGAAGTCGAGCTGGTCGATTCCGCGCTCACCACCGCCGAAGCCGCCGCCCGCGCGCTGGCCGATGCCGGCCTGCTCAACAGCGCCAATCCCGCGCCCGACTACCGTTTTTACGTTTCCGACATCCCGCTGCGTTTTCGCACCATCGGCGAGCGCTTTCTCGGCCGCAGCATGGATCAGATCGAAATGATGCCGCTGGGCTGAACCCCGTTTCAGGCTGCCTGCAAGCTTAAGGCTGTCAGGCAGCCTGAAAACCACATGAAGGACAAAACAATGCGTATTTTGCTCGCCGAAGACGACGACATGATTGCCGAAGCGCTGACAGGCAGCCTGAAAGATGCCGGCTATGCCGCCGACCGCGTTGCCGACGGCATCACCGCCGACAGCGCCCTGCGCGCGCAGCAATACGATCTGCTGCTGCTGGATTTGGGGCTGCCGCGCCGCGACGGACTGGACGTGCTGGCGAAAATCCGCGGCAGCGGCAACAGCCTGCCGGTGCTGATACTCACCGCCCGCGACGACATCGGCAGCCGGCTGGCGGGGCTGGACGGCGGCGCCGACGACTATCTGGTCAAACCCTTCGACACCGCCGAATTGCTGGCGCGCATCCGTGCCCTGCTGCGCCGGCGCGGCGGCCATGCCAGCGCGCTGCTGAGCAACGGCGCCATCACGCTCGATCCCGCCACCCGCAGCGTGAGCGTGGCCGGGCAGCCTGAAAACATCATCCTGAGCAATAAGGAATTTAACCTGCTGCAGGCGCTGATGCTGCGGCCGGGCATGATTTTTTCCCGCGCCGATTTGGAAGACAAACTCTATGGCTGGGGCGAAGAAGTCGAAAGCAACGCCGTCGATTTCCTGATTCACGGCCTGCGCAAGAAAATCGGCAAAGAGCACATCAAAAACGTGCGCGGCGCCGGCTGGCTGGTGCCCAAAGAGGGCGCGTGATGACGATTGTCCGCCGCTTGCTGCCGTCCGCCTTTTTTCATTCGCTGCAGTTGCGCCTGTCGGGCGCGCTGATTGTGCTGGCACTGGTAACCGCCGCCGTTGCCGGCATCGCCGCCTTTTACCGCAGCTACCGCGCCAGCTACGAAGTGCAGGACGAAACCCTGCGCCAGATTGCCGCCTACATCTCGCCCACCGCCGTGGTGCCGCACCATGCCGGCGGCGGCGATGACGATATGCGCATTTTCGTCCAAACCGAGCGCACCCCGCCCGATCTCAAGCACTTTCTGCCGCTGCCGGATGACAGCAGCGAAGGTTTTCACGATGTCCGCCACGACGGCGACAGCTACCGCGTGTATGTGAAGCACGGCATCGGCGGGCGCGTGGTAGTGTTTCAGGAAACCGAATACCGCGAAGAGCAGGCCTTTGCCGCCGCCCAAAGCAGCGCCGTGCCGCTGCTGCTGCTGGCGCTGCTGACCGGCGTGCTGGTGGTGTTTATCGTCCGCCGCACCCTGCGCCCGCTGCGCGAATTGGGCGACGGGTTGCAACAGCGCCGCGACGACGACACCACCCCGCTCGACACCCGCGATCTGCCCGCCGAAGTGCAGGGCTTCGTGCTGGCGGTAAACCGCATGCTGGAGAAAATCGACGCCGCCATGCGCCAGCAGCAGCGCTTTATCGCCGATGCCGCCCACGAAATGCGCAGCCCGCTCACTGCCCTGTCGCTGCAGGCCGAGCGGCTGGCCGCCCACGAATTGGACGATGCTGCCCGCGCCCAGCTTGAAAACGTCCAGCAGGCCATCCGCCGCCACCGCCACCTGCTCGAACAATTACTGTCGCTGGCGCGCGCCCAGTCGCTGCAAAGCGGCGACTGCGGCATCAGCGATATGCAGACCGTTTTCGCCCGCGTGCTGGCCGACGTGCTGCCGCTGGCCGAAGCCAAAGGGCAGGACATCGGCATCACCGCCGCCGCCGGCCGCATCCAAGCCGACGAAACCGATCTCTATCTCTTGGTCAAAACCCTGGCCGACAACGCCGTGCGCTACACCCCCGAAGGCGGGCGCATCGACCTTGCCGCCGGCGAAGAAGCGCACGAAATCCTGATTGCCGTTGAAGACAGCGGCGCCGGCATTCCGGCCGCCGAGCGCAATCGCGTGTTCGACCCCTTCTACCGCGTGCTCGGCAGCGGCGAACAAGGCAGCGGCCTGGGGTTGGCCATCGCCCAAACCCTGGCCCGCCGCTACCACGGCAGCATCCGCCTGTGCGAGCGCCGCGACGGCCAAAGCGGCCTGCGCGTAGAAGTGCGGCTGCCCAAAGCAGCCTGAAAAAGCCGCCGGTCAAACCCTGTGGCAGGCAGCCTGAAAAGTCCAACAGTCAAACCGTTTTTGCCACCGCTTTTGTTTTTTCAGGCTGCCTGAAAAAACAAAAGCACACTCCAAAGGAGCAGACTATGCCCGAAGCCACCCATTACCAAGTGCTCGGCGTCGCCCCCGATGCCGATGCCGCCGAAATCAAAAAGGCCTACCGCAAACTGGTGCGCCGCTACCACCCCGACGTCAGCAAAGAGCCGGACGCGGCCGAGAAAACCGTGGCCGTCAATCTCGCTTACGAAACCCTGTCCGACCCCGAGCGCCGCGCCGCCTACGACGAAGAGCTCGCCCGCCCGCAGGGTGCGTCTTTCCACGGCAACCCCTTCGGCGGCGGGCAGCCTGAAAACGGCTTTGCCTACCGCTACGGAGGTTTCGGCGGCGAACCCTTTGACGAGCGCGACTTCCACTTTGAAGACCTGTTTACCGCCTTCCGCCAACAGCAGCAGGCGCAGGCGCGCGAACCGCAAAAGGGCGAAGACCAGCACGCCGAGCTGGCGGTGGACATCTACGCTGCCTACACCGGCGCCGAACGCAGCCTGAAACTCAATGTGCCGTCTTTCGACGACTACGGCCGTCCCGTTTATCAGGAAAAAACGCTCAACGTCAAAATCCCCAAAGGCATCGGCGAAGGCCAGCAGATCCGTTTGAGCGGCCAGGGGCTGCCCGGCCGCAACGGCGCGCCGGCAGGCGACCTTTACCTGAAAATCCGCTTTCACGAGCGCCCCGATCTGTATGTGAAAGACAAAAAAGACGTTTACCAAACCATAGACGTCATGCCCTGGCAGGCGGTGCTGGGCGGCAAAATCACCGTTGCCACCGCCGGCGGGCGGCTGCAGGTTTCCCTGCCGGAAAACTGCCAAAGCGGCAAAACCATCCGGCTCAAAGGCAAAGGCATCCCCGCCCGCGAAGCCGGCGATTTGTATCTCAAACTGCGCATCACCGTGCCCGACATCCGCAATGAAGCCGACCGCGCCGCCTGGCAGCAGCTGGCCGAACACTTTGCCGATCAGGCCTGATTGAACGAAAGGAAATACCGTGAACTCCGATACCGACATCACCTTAAGTTTCGAACAGATACTCAGCGCCACCGGCCGCAGCCGCGAATGGCTGCTGGAATTGGTGGAAGAAGAAATCGTCAGCGTCGGCGGCGCGCCCGAAGAAGCGCGCTACAGCGGCTACCAGTTCGCCCGCATCCGCCGCGCCCACCGCATCTGCCGCGATTTCGACGCCGGCATGCCCGCGCTCGCCCTGATTATGCGCCTGCTCGACGAAGTGGAAGAGCTGCGCAAATCCAGCCCCGTATTGTCGCTGATCGGCGAAGAATAGCCGCTCCCCGCAGGCAGCCTGAAAGCCGCAATGCTTTTCAGGCTGCCTTTGCCGTTTTAAGCCGCCGCCGCTATATAATGGCGGCCTTTTTTCCGCCGTCCACGCTATGCACATCCGTTTCAACCGTCCCGCCACGCTTACCGCGCTGCCGCCGCTGTCGCTGTATATCCATATTCCGTGGTGCATCCAAAAATGCCCCTATTGCGACTTCAATTCCCACCGCATCAAAACCACGCTCGACGAGGGTGCCTATATCGACGCGCTGCTGGCCGATCTGCAGCTCGAATTGCCCAATATTTGGGGACGGCCGGTGGAAACCGTGTTTATCGGCGGCGGCACGCCCAGCGTGTTTCAGGCTGCCGCCATCGACCGCCTGCTCAGCGGCGTGCGCTCGCTGGTGCGGCTGAACCCGCAGGCGGAAATCACGCTGGAGGCCAATCCCGGCACCTTTGAGCGCGAGAAATTCCGCGGTTTCCGCGATGCCGGCGTCAACCGCCTTTCGATCGGCGTGCAGAGTTTCGACGACGCCAAACTCAAGGCGCTCGGCCGCATCCATCAGGGCGGCGAAGCCCGCCGCGCCATCGACGAAGCGCTGCCGCTGTTTGAGCGCGTAAACGTCGATTTAATGTACGCGCTGCCCGGCCAGAGCGTCGGCCAGGCGCGGCAGGACGTGCAAACCGCCATTGCCGCCGGCGTCAGCCATCTGAGCGCCTATCATCTGACCATGGAGCCGAACACCGTGTTCGGCCGCACGCCGCCGCGCGATCTGCCTGACGACGATGCCGCGCTCGATATCGAAGACGCCGTCCACGCCGAGCTGGCCGCTGCCGGCTTTGCGCGCTACGAAACCAGCGCCTTTGCCAAGCAGCCCGCCCAGCGTGCCGCGCACAATCTGAATTATTGGCAGTTTGGCGACTACGTCGGCATCGGCGCCGGCGCCCACGGCAAGATTTCCTACCACAGCCACATCGAGCGCACCGTGCGCCGCCGCCATCCCAACGACTATCTGGCCGCCATGCGCCAAAATCCGGAGGACGCCGTCGAGCGCCGGCCGATTGCCGATAGCGATCTGGCCTTTGAATTTATGATGAACGCCCTGCGCCTGACCGAGGGCGTTCCCGCCGCGCTGCTGCCCGAGCGCACCGGCGTGCTCACGTCCGCCGTCGCCCCCGCGGTGAAAAAAGCGCAGGATTTGGGACTGCTGGATGCCGACCCGCTCGCTTTTCGCCCCACCGAACGCGGCCGCCGCTTTCTCAACGATTTGCTGCAATGCTTTATGTGAGCGCCCGCTGCCGGCAAAAAAAGCAGCCTGAAAACCGTTCATCCGGTTTTCAGGCTGCTTTTTCGATATTTGCCTTTCAGGCTGCCTGCATTACCTGCTCCACCGCCAGCAGTGCTTCATCGGCATCCGGGCATTGGCCGATGCCGCCGAGGCTGAGGGCGCGGGGCGATGGCTGGACGCCGGTTTTGTGCGGGTCGCTGTCGGTATAGATGCCGACCAGCGGCCGCTCGAGAGCGTCGGCCAGATGCAGAAGGCCGGTATCGACGCCGATTACCGCTTGCGCGCCCTGCAGCATAAAGGCAGCCTGAAGCAGGTTTAAAGGCGGGCAGACAACGGCAAAGGGCAGCTCGGCAGCCATCGCTTCGGCGCGCGCCTTTTCCGCAGGGCTGCCCCAGGGCAGCAGCACCGGCAGACGGTAGCGGCGGTGCAGCTCGGTGAGCAGCGCCGTCCAGTTTTGCTGCGGCCACAGTTTGCTGTCGCGGCTGGTGGCGTGCAGGGCGGCGAAATAGCGCGGCGGCAGACCGTTCAGGCTGCCGGCGGCGGGAACTTCGACGCCGAAGTCGGCCGCGCCGTCGAAGGTGTAGCCGAAGGCCTGGGCAAACAGGGTGCGGTTGCGCCACACGGCATCGCGCCCTTTAGCCACCGGATAGCGGCGGCGGTAAAAACGGGCGGCAAGCGGCTCGCGGGCGCTGGCGGCGTCCAAGCCGGTAACCGGCACGCCGGAGAGCCGCGCCGCCCACGCGCTTTTAAGCAGGCCTTGGGCATCGAGCACGCAGTCGTAGCCTTCGGCGCGCAGGCTGCTTTTCAGGCTGCCGATTTGCCGCCACACATCGGCGTCCCACCAGCGTTTGCGCCACTGCCGCAGCCGCAGGGTATGGATGCGGCGCACAAAAGGGTGCAGGCGGGCGATGTCGGCAAACGAGGCTTCGCACAGCCAATTCAGTTCGGCCTGCGGCAGATGGCGCGCCAAATCGGTAAGGGCAGGCAGGGTGTGGATCAGATCGCCCATGCTGGACAGGCGGACGAGCAGGATTTTCATGCGGTGTCTTTTCGGTTGCTTGGCGGCAAAGGGCGCGATTATATAGCGAATGCGCGTGCCGCCTGCAGCGCTTTCGGGCGCAGGTACACTAGGGCGTGTTGACAATCAGCGTTGCGGCGGTGTTTTTGGCAAAAAATGCCCGCCTGCCGCGTCAAAAATGCTCGCAAGGTGTCCAACCTTGCTGTGCTTTTTTCCTTGCATTCGGCCATTTTTTACTCAAAAAACCGCTTCGCAAGCCGAATGTCAACACGCCCTAGGCAGCCTGAAAGACAGAACAAACGCTTTCAGGCTGCCCGGCGGTTTGGCGATATAATGCCGCCTTTTTTCAGGCTGCCTACATTACCGTGAAACTTGCCTTTGCCGTCCTTTATCTGATCCATTTTCTGCCGCATGTCTGCATCCGCCTGCTGGCGCGCTTTTTCGGGCTGCTGTCCTATTGGCTGGTGGTGCCGCGCCGCCGCGTCGGGCTGGTTAATCTGCGGCTGTGCTATCCCGAATTGTCCGAAGCCGAACGCCGCCGCCTGCTGCGCCGCCATTTCTACCATATGGCGCTGCTGCTCCTGGAATACGGGCTGTATTGGTACGCCCCCGCCGCGCGGCTCAAACGCATGGTGCGCTACCGCGACAAAGAAATTCTCGATAACTTGCTCGCCGCCGGCGAAAAAGTCATCCTGCTTTATCCGCACTTTACCGCCTTTGAAATGGCGGTGTACGCGCTCAACCAAGACGTGCCGCTCACCAGCGTTTATTCCCACCAGAAAAACCGCCTGCTCGACGAGCGGATTCTCAAAGGCCGCCACCGCTACGACAACGTCTTCCTAATCGGCCGCACCGAAGGCCTGCGCAGTATCATCCGCCGCATCAAAAGCGACGGCGCGCCCTTTCTCTACCTGCCCGACCAAGATTTCGGCGCCAAAGATTCGGTGTTCGCCCGCTTTTTCGGCATCAGCACCGCCACCATCGCTGGCCTGCCGCGCATCGCCGCGCTCACCGGCGCCAAAGTGGTGCCGCTGATTCCCCAACGGCTGGCCGACGGCACGGTGGAACTGCGTTTTTACCCCGCTTGGGAAAACTATCCGTCCGCCGATACCAAAGCCGACATCCAGCGCATGAACGACTTTATCGAAGCGCGGGTGCGCGAAATGCCCGAGCAGTATTTCTGGCTGCACAAACGCTTCAAAACCCGCCCCGCCGGCGAAGCCTCGTTTTACGCCTGAACCGGCAAAGCACCGCCGCAGGCAGCCTGAAAGCCGCAGCACAGCTTTCAGGCTGCTTTTGCATCCAAGCGATTATTGCGCGCATTTTCTTTGTCCACGCAAAAGCTGCGGGTAAAGGCCGGGCGACACGCCGCCGCTTTGCGCTACAATGCCGCCGCTGCGCCAAAAGCAGCCCGAAAGCCGCGGCCGCCGCGCCGCGATAACAATAGAAACGATAAAGGAACCCGCCATGACCGATCTCACCCTGTGGCAGAGCGCCCCGCTCGATGCCACCGTCGATCACATTCTCAGCCGCTACCACGACACCCACCGCCGCCAGTTTGACGACTTTATCCCGCTGGCCGAAAAAGTCGCCGCCGTCCACACCGACAGTTTCCCCGCCGACATCGTGCCGCTGCTGCACGCCATCGCCGACGAATTGCGCAACCACATGATGAAAGAAGAGCGCGTGCTGTTTCCGATGATCAAACAAGGCGCCGGCCGTGGCGCCGCCATGCCCATCCGCATGATGATGCACGAGCACGGCGAACACGAATCGGCCATCAGCCAACTGCTCGCACTCACCCACGACCTGACCCCGCCGGAAAACGCCTGCGGCAGCTGGCGCAAACTTTATGAAGAGCTGCGCGAGTTCGTTGATGATCTGAACGACCATATCGAGTTGGAAAACACGATCCTGTTCCAACGCGCGCTTAATTCCTAAACCGCGCCCCAAAAGCAGCCTGAAAACCGGAATTATGGTTTTCAGGCTGTTTTTTTGCAGGCTGTTATTTGGCTTTTCAGGCTGCCTGTTGCTCCGCGGCGTAGGGTGCGCCCCACGCACCGAAAAACGGCCGAGCAGTGCGAGGATGGTGCATGGTGTGCACCCTACCGCCGGCTCTGCAAATAATCGGGCTGTGCGGATAGCCGTTTGGGCTTTCAGGCTGCCGCAATACAAAAGCAGCCTGAAAGCAAAAAACACTTTCAGGCTGCTTCGATTATCGGCAAAACGGGTTTGCCGTTTTAGCGCGCGCTGCAGCCTTTGTACAGGATGCGGTTGCTAGGGTCGGTAACGGTAGAAACGCTCTGGCGGCGGTAGTTGCGGCTGTCGATGTATTCGGCGCCGAAGCGGTAGCCGCGGCCGCTGAACAGGGTTTCGACGTTGTCGGAAGCGTTCATGTCATAGGGCAGGGTGATGCGGCGGCCGTTGGCTTTGAAGCTCACGTCGGTCGGTACGCCGGCGCTGTTGAAGCGGTAGGTGGCGTCAAATCCGCTGCCGCTCTGGCAAACGTAGCGGACTTGGCCGCTGCGGCTGCCGCGTTCGTTGTGGTTGTCGGCATCGTGGCGGGCGCCCTCGCGCGGAGAGCAGCTTTTGAACAGCATCTGGCCGTTCGGCGCGGTGATGTTGATGCTCTTGCCGCGGTAGTTGCGGCTGTCGAGCGCATCGGTGCCCAAGATGTAGCCGTTACCCTGCATGAAGGTA
>NZ_JAPHVK010000014.1:0-65076 GCF_028680565.1 Kingella sp. SNUBH-2017 | reverse complement strand
CCGTTCTTTTTGACCTGTTTTGAGCCGCAGAAAAAGCATTTTTTGTGTTCAAAGGTTTTGACCCCGCTTAAAGCCTTGCAGCATAAGGCTTGCAGCGATTTTTAGCACCTTTTTTGTCCTATATGCCAACTTCAGGCTGCCTGCAAACCCAAGCAGCCTGAAAAACCACACCCGCGGCTTTCAGGCTGCCTTTTCAGGCTGCCTGAAGCGGTGCCTGTGCTATATTTGCGCCCTTTGCCGACACCTGCCGCCGCCCGCTATGAAGCCGACTTTGCCCGCCGTTTTGATTGTCGATTTGGAAGTTGATCCGCGCACCGACACCGTATTCAAAATTGGTGCCTACCGCCCCGATTTGGAGCAGGGGTTTGAACGCACTACCGGCAGCCTGAAAAGTTTTCAGGCTGCTTTGGCAGAACTGGCGCCGCTGGCACAGGGCGCCCACTGGCTGATGGGGCACAATATTCTCGAACACGATTTGCGCTATCTGCGCGATGCTGCGCCCGCCGCGCCGTGGCTGGCGCTGCCGGTTATCGACACGCTGCGCCTGTCGCCCTTGGCCTTTCCGCAGAATCCCTACCACCGTCTGATTAAAAACCACAAAATCATTTCTTCGGCCAAAAACTCCCCCGAAGCCGACTGCCGCGCCTGCTGGCAGCTTTTTCAGGACCAATGCACGGCTTTTGGCAAGATGCTTGCGGCGCGGCCGGACGAATTTGCCGTCTATTGCCGCCTGTTTGGCGCGCTGCCCTACCGGCAGGACGGCGAAATCGTCATTCCCGATGCCTGCGGCCGGCCGGAGCAGGCGGCAGAGCGCGACATCCCCCGCCTGATTCAGGATATTTGGGCGATGGTGCAGGACGATGCCGGGCAGGGGCTGAAAGCCTGCAAAACCCGTTTCAAAAAGCTGATGGCAGAAGACATCCACCGCCCCGAACTTTATATACCGCTGGCCTACGCGCTCTCCTGGCTGAGTGTCTCCGGCGGCAATTCGGTGCTGGCGCCGTGGGTGCGCCACCAGTTTCCTGATACCGCGCGGCTGATTGCCGAATTTCGCGACCACGATTGCGGCGACAGCGAATGCCGCTACTGCCGCGACATCCTTAACCCGAAAATTCAATTGGATCATTATTTCGGCCTGCCTGCCTTTCGCGAAGTGAAGGGCATAGACGGCGGACAGGAAGCCATTGTGCGGGCGGGCATGCAGGGGCAGCATGTGCTGGCGGTGCTGCCCACCGGCGGCGGAAAATCGCTGTGCTACCAGCTTCCCGCCGTCAACCGCTATTACCGCAATGGCGGGCTGACGATCGTGGTTTCGCCCTTGCAGTCGCTGATGAAAGACCAGGCCGACGGCATGGCGCGGCGCAATATTTCGGGTGCGGCCATGCTCAACGGCATGCTGCCGGTTACCGTGCGCGCCGATGTTTTGGACAAAGTGGCTTTGGGCGATATCGGTATTTTGTTTGTTGCGCCCGAGCAGTTTCGCAACAGCAGCTTTATCCAGGCCATCGCCCACCGCCAGATCAACGGCTGGGTGTTCGACGAAGCGCATTGTTTGTCCAAATGGGGGCACGATTTCCGTCCCGATTATCTGTATGCCGCCAAATTCATCGCCAAGCGCAAAGAAAAAACCGGCGAGCTGGCGCCGGTGAGCTGTTTTACCGCCACCGCCAAACCCGATGTGCTGCAGGACATTACCGAGCATTTTCGCAAAGAGCTGGGCATTGAGTTTAAGCAGTTTATCGGCGGCAACGAGCGCGACAACCTGTTTTACGAAGTGCTCGAAGCAAGCGACGATTCCAAACGCCAGCATATCGACCGCCTGCTGCACCGCGAACTCGACCATCAGGCGGGCGGCGCGGTGGTATTTGTGTCGCGGCGCAAAAGCGCGGAGCAATACGCCGAATGGCTCAAACAGCAGGGCTGGGCGTGCGAGTACTTCCATGCCGGGCTGCTCACCCACCTTAAAACCGAAATCCAAGACAATTTTCTCAACGACCGCCTGCGCGTGATTGTCGCCACCAATGCTTTCGGCATGGGGGTGGACAAAGAGAATGTGCGGCTGGTGGTGCACGCCGAAATCACCGGTTCGCTGGAAAACTACCTGCAGGAAGCGGGGCGGGCGGGGCGCGATCAGCAGGATGCCAAATGTGTGCTGCTGTTTGACCGCGACGATGTGGATGTGCAGTTTCGCATCAACCGCTCATCGCAAATCGAGCCGCGCGATTTGAAGTCGGTATGGAGCAAGCTCAAGCTGCTGGACAAGGCCAATGCCGGCAAAAGCAGCGACGACGATTTGGTGGTCAGCGGCGGCGAAATCCTGCGCGATACCGAGAGTTATATGAGTTTTGACAGCGACGACCGCCAGGCCGACACCAAAGTCAAAACCGCGCTGGCATGGCTGGAGCGCGCCGGCATGCTCGAGCGCAGCGAAAACCAAACCCGCATTTTCCCGGCGCGTTCAGGCAGCCTGAATCTCGAGCAGGCGCTGGCCAAAATCGAAAAAGCCGATCTGCCGCAGCGCAAGCGCGAACTCTACCGCACCATCGCCGAAATCGTTTTCGATGCATCCGACGACGAGCCTTTGAGTACCGACGAGCTGGGCAAGGCCACCGCCTGCAGTTTCACCGAATTGCGCGGCCACCTGAAAGCGCTGGAAGAATTGGGCGTATTGACCAACGACACCAAAATGACCGTCAACCTGCGCACCGACGCCGCCCGCTCGTCGCTCAAGCGCCTGCAGGAAGTGATCGCCCAAGAAGAAAAGCTCTGGCAGATTCTCAAAAACGAAATCCCCGCCGCCGATACCGGCCGTCCGCAGAATTTTTCTCTAAGCGAAACCTGCCACAAAATGCACGAAGCCGGCTTCGAGCAACTGCTTCCGGCCGACATCAAGCTGATGATGGAATCGCTGGCCTACGACAAAGCGGCGGCAGACGCCCTAAGCAGCGGCAGTTTCGATATCCGCAATGCGGGCAACAATATTCTCAGGGTGCGTTTCAAAAACAACCGCGATTCTTGGGAAACCCTGCAGGAAAATGCCGCGCTGCGCCGCCGGATATGTTTGTGCGTGCTGCCTTTTCTCGCCGCCAAAACCGATTTGCGCGCTAAAGACGTGGTGGTTGAAACCAGCATGGGCGAGTTGGTGCGCTGCATCGGCAGCGATCTGGAGCTATCCGGTTCGATACCCGAATCCCGCCGCGAAGTCCTGATCAAGCAGGCGCTGCTGTTTATGCACAAACTTTCGGTGTTCAAACTCAACCACGGCATGAGCATCCTGCGCCATGCCATGACCATCCGCCTGGACAAAACGGCGCTGGAGCAAAAGCGGCAGTATCTGAAAGAAGACTACCGTCCGCTGGAAGTGTTTTACGGCGAAAAGCGCTTCCAAATCCATGTGATGCAGGAATACGCCCTGCGCGCGCTGAAAAGCATCGAAAGCGGCTTGGAGCTGGTGCGCGACTATTTCCAGACCCGTGAAGACCAGTTCAAAAACAAATGGTTCAAAGGCCGCTTCAACGAATTGAAAGAGCCGGTTTCGCAGGAAACCTACAAACGGATTACCGAAGGGCTCAACGAGCCGCAAAAAGCCGTCGTTACCGACCAGAGCGACCGCAACCGCCTGGTTTTGGCCGGCCCGGGTTCGGGCAAAACGCGGGTAATCGTCCACCGCGTTGCCTATCTGCTCAAAGTCTGCCATGCCGATCCGGCTTCGATTATTGTGTTGGCCTACAACCGCCTGGCCGCGCAGGAAATCAAGCGCCGCCTGTTTGCGCTCACCGGCAGCATTGCCGCCGCGGTTACCGTGCTCACTTACGACGCGATGGCGATGCGGCTGCTAGGCGTGCGTTTTGACAACAAAAAACCGAGAAACACGCAGGAAAAAGACAGCGATCGTTTCAAGCAATGGTGTCTTCAGGCTGCCGAGCTGCTGGAAAGCGGCGCGGGTGCCGACAGCGAAGACAATAATGCGCGTGACCGCATCATGGCCGGCTTTCGCTATATTCTGGTGGACGAATACCAAGACATCAGCGAAGAGCACTACCGCCTGGTATCGGCGCTGGCCGGCCGCTCTGCCGGCGAAGACGACAAACTGACGATTCTGGCGGTGGGCGACGACGACCAGAACATCTACTCCTTCCGCCAAACCAGCAACCGCTACATCCGCTGCTTCCAGCAGGATTACGGCGTGGAAACTTTCGACTATCTGACCTTCAACTACCGCAGCACCCGGCATATCGTCAATGCCGCCAACCGCCTGATCCAAAGCATGCCCGAGCGCCTGAAAGCGCTGCATCCGATTATTGTCGATCCCGAGCGGCGCGCCCAGAACGCCGGCGGCAAATGGGCGCAGCTAGACCCCGATCGGCAGGGGCGCGTGCGCATTATCAGGCTGCCGCGTACCGGCAATCTGAAAGCGGCCGCCAATATCCAGGCGCAGGCGCTTATGGCGGAAATCGAAAGGCTGCGGCGTTTGGACGGATTCCGTTACCAAGATGTCGCCGTGCTGGCGCGCGAACACAAAATACTCCAGCCGGTGCGAGCCTGGTGCCGGCAAAACGGCATTCCCCATTTTCTGCCCCGAGACGACGGCGGCATTCCCTTAAGATGCAGCCGCGAATTTGTCCGCCTGCTCGACGATTTGGAAAAAGCAGGCGAAACCGTTGCGCCCGAGCGCTTTGTCGAAATCATCCGCAGCCGCAGCGAAGCGGCGTCGTGGCAGAAACTGTTTGCCGCAATGGCCGAAGACTTCGAGCACGAATATCCCGCTTCAGGCAGCCTGAAAGACGATCGCCCCGGTTTTGCCCAGGCCTTTTTGCGCAACTGGCTTTACGAATACGTCGGCAATGACAGCGACGGCCACAACGAAGGTTTGTTTGTCGGCACCGCCCATGCGGCCAAAGGATTGGAGTTCAAACACGTTTTCGTGTTGGACGGCGGCTGGCGCAGCGAAGAAGAAAGCGAGCAGCGCCTGTATTACGTTGCCATGACCCGCGCCATCGAAACCCTGACGCTGCTGCAGGGCACGCCGCGTCATCTGTGGATAGAAAAATTGGCAAATAGTGAAGTTGAAACCGTGGCGCAAGACTTTTCGCCGCTGCCGGAATTGGATATCGAATACCGCGTGCTGTCGGTGTTCGGCAGCAAATTGGATAAGGGTGGCGAATTGGATATCGGCTTTACCGTGCGCGACGAAACGGAAGCCGGCCGCGGCAAACCGCAGCTGGCGAATATTAAAGAAGTATTGCGGCAGGTCAGCAGCCTGAAAACCGGCGACGAGCTGGACATCCGTCTGCGCGGCAAAAATTACCAGTTTTGCAGCGGCAACTTTGCGGTGGCGCAGCTGGCTCGGAACATCCGTATTCCCGAATTGGCCGATCCCGCGCTGAACGGCCGCATCCGCGCCTTTGTCGAGGGCTTTTGCGTTTATTACCCGCCTGAAGACGAAGCACGCGATGCCAGGATTCCCAAAGAGCTGGACAAATGGGTGGTGGTCATCCCCCGTTTGGAAATTCCGCCGAAAACGCCGTAAGCCCCAACCATCCGCATAAAAAGCAGCCTGAAAGCACGAAAAACGCTTTCAGGCTGCTTTTTGCGTGATTTTGTTAAGCGTTCGGTGCATTTGCCTACATATCCTGCCGCTATGTAAATTATTTTCAACGAGTCGGGAATTTGAAGCAGATTCATTTAGAATCGGCCGGCATTTTGTGAACTTGTACCGATACGGAGGCACAATATGGAATATCAGCAAAGCGGACAGCCGGCGGCTTTCGGGCAGCCTGAAGATTTGGAAGTGCGCGGCGAAAGCCGTGCCGGCGATCAAACGGAAACGGCGCACGGCGATGCTTTCAGGCAGCCTGAAAGCGATATCCCGCCGGAAATGCAGAAGCAGCTTGAAAACGGTTTAACGCTTGATAAAAGCGCCAAAAAGCAGCCTGAAAACGCCGAAACTGCTGAAACCGGCAGTAGCGAAAAGCAGCCTGAAAAGAAAGCCGGGCGCAAAAAGGAGAAAAAGAAAGGCAAGGCCGGAAAGAATGCGGCATCTGCCGATCAGATCGGCACCAATAAGGGCGTGGAAACCATGTTCCGCAATGCCGTGCGCTCGGAGATGGAACTGCTGGCGCTGGCGGCTACTAAAGCCAATATTATGATTTCGCTCAACGGTTTTATCGTTTCGGCGCTGATGATTTCCGGTGCGTTTATCTTTTCTTCCTCGCCTGAATTTCTGATTCCGGCCAGCACTTTTATGGTTACCGCTGCGGCGTCTATTGTTTTTGCGCTGCTGTCGGCCTCACCCGAGCGCATCGGCCGCCTGCAGGCTTTTCGCGAGTGGATCAAAGACCTGTTCCGCCGCAAAGCAGGGCTCTCTGACTTTAAAGAGCGGGTGTGGAAAACGGAAAACAACCGCTTTTTCGGCGACGAAGCCAATGTTTTGATTTATGAAGACCGCGTCAAGCTGCCGCGTGAAGAGCATTGGCAGAAAATCCAAGGCATTATGAACGACCGCGAGCAGGTCTATCGGAAAATGAGCGACCATCTCTACTGGCTCGGCCTGTTGGCGGACAAGCAGTTTAAATACATCAATTTATCCTACGCCGTGTTCCGCTGGGGGCTGCTGGCTTCGCTGGCGGCCTTTATCGGCGTCAAAGCCGTGCCCTCGCTTGCTACGCCGCAGCAAAACAATTTGGCCGAACTGCGCACCATGGGCATCAATATGTTTAACGGCGTGTACGAGCCTTCCGCCGCCCAGCAGCTTCCCGACGGGCGCATTATGATTGCCGAAGACGAACCCAACCACGCTTTCAGCATCATCAGCATCGACGCCAACGGCCATTTTGTCGAAGACGAAGCGCTCGATACCCGCATCATCAAAGGCTTCAAGCGCAAACTCAACGACCTTGAAGCCATGACCCGCGACGACGAAGGCTTTGTCTACGCCATGACTTCCCATTCGCGCAACCGCAAAGGCCAGCGCTCGCCCGACCGCGAACACCTGATGCGCTTCAAAGTGCAGGGCAGCGACATCGTCGGCCTCACCAGCTACGACGGCCTGAGTGAAGCGCTGGAAAAAGACAAAGAGCTGCACGATCTGATCCGCGAAGCGGTTGGAGACGAAGCCGATGTGGTGTTCGACGAAATCAATATCGAAGGCCTGGCCTACGATCCGGTTAAAAAACGGCTGGTGCTGGGCTTTCGCGATCCCGAGTTCAACAATATGGCTTTGATAGCTTTCATCAGCAACCCCAAAGAAATGATGGAGAAAAACGCCAAACCGGTGTTTGACGAAGTGGCGATACTCGACATTGACGGCGGCGGTATCCGCTCGCTCAATTACGACCCCGTGCTCAAAGCCTACATCATTGCCAACGAAGTCAAAGGCGACACCGGCGAGAAATCTTCGACCCTGTGGAAATGGAGCGGCAATCCCAAAGACGAGCCGAAAAAAATCAACCTGCCCAATCTGCACCACATGACCAACGTCGAAGCCGTCGATTCCGTCAATATTAACGGCCAGCAGCGCCTGCTTTTGATGGCCGACGAGGGCGATGCCAAGAAAAACATGACCGCCAAATACATGCTGGTCGATTACAACCAAATCGGCCGCGATTAAGGCAGCCTGAAAAATATGCCCGATACACAGACGTATCGGGCATATTTTTGATTCAAAGCAGCCTGAAAGCACAAAAACGGCTTTCAGGCTGCCTGTTATCGTAATTGAATTGATGTGGCGGTTTTACAAACAAGGCAGCTCGGCGGCGAG
The DNA here is from genome assembly GCF_028680565.1 of Kingella sp. SNUBH-2017. NCBI lineage: Bacteria > Pseudomonadati > Pseudomonadota > Betaproteobacteria > Neisseriales > Neisseriaceae > Kingella > Kingella sp. SNUBH-2017. The sequence goes on along the minus strand of NZ_JAPHVK010000014.1, from coordinate 57,317 downwards.
CATGGCTTTGATGTTTTCGCGGTGGCGGATCAGGCGGGCTTGGCCGTTTTCGACCAGCACTTCGGCGGCGCGGGGGCGGGTGTTGTAGTTGCTGGCCATGCTCGAAGCGTAGGCGCCGGCGCTGTGGATCAGCAGCAGATCGCCTTCGGTAGCGGCGATGGTGCGGTCTTTGGCGAAAAAGTCGCCGCTCTCGCACACGGGGCCGACGATGTCGGCAGTGATTTCAGGCTGCCCGCGGCGGGTGAGGGTTTCGATGCGGTGGTAGGCCTGGTACAGGGCGGGGCGCATTAAATCGTTCATAGCGGCATCGACAATCAGGAAATTTTTGCCGTGGTGGCGCTTGTGGTATTCGACGCGGGTAAGCAGCACGCCGGCGTTGCCGCACAGGCTGCGGCCGGGTTCGAGCAGCAGTTTCAGGCTGCGGCCGGAGAGCAGGCGGGAGACGGTTTGGGCGTAGGCGGTTAAGTCAGGTTCGCGCTCGCTGTTTTCGTCGTACACGATGCCGATGCCGCCGCCCAAATCGATGTGTTCGAGGCGGATGCCGGCGGCTTCGAGACGGTCGGCCAGCTCGAGAATGCGCGCGCAGGCTTCTTCGAGCGGGCTTAAGTCCAGCAGCTGCGAGCCGATGTGGCAGTCGATGCCGACCACGCGCAGATGCGGTCGCGAGGCGGCGTAGCGGTAGGCTTCTTCGGCCTGGTCGATGGCGATGCCGAATTTGTTGTCGCGCAGACCGGTGGAGATGTAGGGGTGGGTTTGGGCATCGATGTTGGGGTTGATGCGCAGCGATACCGGCGCGATGTGGCCGCTGATGGCGGCGATGGCTTCGATGCGGTCGATTTCGGGCAGGCTTTCGATGTTGAAGCATTTGATGCCGGCTTCGAGAGCGTCGCGGATTTCGTCGCGGCTTTTGCCGACGCCGGAAAATACGGTTTTGGCCGGATCGCCGCCGGCGGCAACCACGCGCGCCAGTTCGCCGCCGGAAACGATGTCGAAGCCGCAGCCCAGTTCGGCAAAATGGCGCAGGATACTGAGGTTGCTGTTAGCTTTGACGGCGTAGCAGATCAGCGGGTCAAGACCGGCGAAGGCTTGGCGGTAGCGCTCGTGGGCGCGGGTGAGTTCGTCGGCGTCATAAACATAAAGCGGGGTGCCGAAGCGCTCGGCAAGGGCTTCGTAGGAGACTTGGTCGGAGGTTTGGCTCATGGTTGGTTCTCTGAGTGTGGGGCGGGTTCGGAAGCGGTTTTTTCAGGCTGCTTGATGGCAGGGCGTTTTTTGAATTCGGGTTTGCTCAGGCCGGTTTGCACCGGGCCGAATTTGTTTTTGTCGCCTTCGCGCGGCAGGTAAAGGTCGCCTTTATAGCCGCAGGCGGCAAGCAGCAGCGGCAGCATCAGGGACAAGGCAAGGGGTTTCATCGGTTTTCCTTTCGCAAGCGGGCGGACTGCGTTTTCAGGCTGCCTGAAATGTGGCAAGATGCGCGTCTTTTTTCCGCCCGCGGTCAAAAGCTCGCCATCTTAAAGCAAAACCCTGCGAACCACATCACGATTATGAACGAAACCGAATTTCTGCAACTTTCCGACAGCCTGTTTGCCCACATCCAAGACACAATCGACGAAGGCGGTTGGGATTTGGACTGCATGGGCAGCGGCAACGTGCTGACCATCGAAGCCGGCGACGGCACGCAGGTGGTGGTGAACCGCCACACGCCCAACCGCGAATTGTGGATTGCCGCCAAAAGCGGCGGCTATCATTTTGCCGAACAGGATGGCCGCTGGCTGGCCACCCGCGACGGCCGCGAGTTTTTCGAGGTTTTGAGCGAAGTGCTGGCCGCAACCGCCGGCGAAGACGTACGAATCAGCGCGCCAAACTAAAACCCAGGACGCCCGCCTGCCCCGCAGGCAGCCTGAAAACGCCGGCAGGGCTTTCAGGCTGCCTGCGTATGTATTTTGTCCGGCCTGCTGCCCTTGTGCCGCTACAGGCAGCTGAAAGGACAAAATGTCCAAATTAAAGTAAAAAATAAAAACGGCAAAAACAGCTATTGCTAATATTATCCAAAAAGTCTAAAATCCGTTTCCGTTTTACCCGAACCACCCCACGATAATAAAGTAGAAAATCATGGCACAAACCCTTTACGACAAACTCTGGAACAGCCACGTCGTCCGCGAAGAAGAAGACGGCACCGTGCTGCTCTACATTGACCGCCATCTGGTGCACGAAGTGACCAGCCCGCAAGCTTTTGAAGGCTTGAAAATGGCCGGGCGTAAGCTCTGGCGCATTGACAGCGTAGTCTCCACCGCCGACCACAACACCCCCACCGGCGATTGGGACAAAGGCATCCAAGACCCGATTTCCAAGCTGCAAGTGGACACTTTGGACAAAAACATCAAAGAATTCGGCGCGCTGGCGTATTTCCCGTTTATGGACAAAGGCCAGGGCATTGTGCACGTGATGGGCCCCGAGCAGGGCGCGACGCTGCCGGGGATGACTGTTGTTTGCGGCGATTCGCACACCAGCACCCACGGCGCATTCGGCGCATTGGCACACGGTATCGGCACATCCGAAGTCGAACACACCATGGCCACCCAGTGCATCACCGCCAAAAAGTCCAAATCCATGCTGATTGAAGTGCAAGGCAGCCTGAAAGCGAACGTTACCGCCAAAGACATCGCCCTCTACATCATCGGCCAAATCGGCACCGCCGGCGGCACCGGCTACGCCATCGAGTTTGGCGGCGAAGCCATCCGCAGCCTGTCGATGGAAGGCCGCATGACCCTGTGCAATATGGCCATCGAAGCGGGCGCACGCTCGGGCATGGTGGCGGTGGACCAAACCACCATCGACTATGTGCACGGCAAACCCTTCGCGCCCAAAGGCGAAGCGTGGGACAAAGCCGTCGAATACTGGCGCACGCTGGTATCCGACGAAGGCGCCAAGTTCGACCAAACCTACACCTTCCGCGCCGAAGACATCGAGCCGCAGGTAACTTGGGGCACCTCGCCCGAAATGGTGCTCGACATCAGCGGCAAAGTGCCCAACCCCGCCGACGAAGCCGACCCCGTCAAACGCAGCGGCATGGAGCGCGCCCTCGAATACATGGGCTTGGAAGCGGGCACGCCGCTGGCGGACATTCCGGTGGACATCGTGTTTATCGGCTCGTGCACCAACAGCCGCATCGAAGATTTGCGCGAAGCCGCCGCCGTCGCCAAAGGCCGCAAAAAGGCTGATAACGTGCAGCGCGTGTTAATCGTGCCCGGCTCGGGTTTGGTCAAACGCCAGGCCGAAGCGGAAGGCCTGGACAAAATCTTTACCGACGCCGGTTTTGAATGGCGCGAACCGGGCTGCTCGATGTGTTTGGCGATGAACGCCGACCGCCTCACCCCCGGCCAGCGCTGCGCGTCCACTTCCAACCGCAACTTTGAAGGCCGCCAGGGCAACGGCGGACGCACGCATCTGGTCAGCCCGGCAATGGCGGCGGCAGCGGCGGTAACCGGCCGCTTTACCGACGTGCGCACGATGGTGTGATGGCAATCCGATAAGGCAGCCTGAAAGGCGTTTGGGCGCAGCCTTCGGCTTTCAGGCTGCCTAAAATGTAAAACTTCGGTTAAAAAACCGTTAATCTCGTTTAAAAAAGGAAAAAACCTTATGCACAATCCCGTTGGCTGGTTCGGCATTCACGCGCAGGATATGGCGCGCGCCAAAACTTTTTATGAAAACGTATTCGGCTTGCCGCTGCAGGAAATCGCCGGCGGCCGTTTTTATCTCTTTGGCACCGACTGGCAGCACTACGGCGTCAGCGGCATGATCTGGCAGGATGAAGGCGCCAATCCCGCGGCCTACGGCGGTTCCACGCTGTTTTTCACCTGCGAAGACTGCACGGCGGCAGCCGAAACCGCGGTGGCGCACGGCGGCAAACTGCTGCAGGAAAAATTCCCGATTGCCAACGGTTTTGCCGCCTTTGTCGAAGACAGCGAAGGCAACCGCATCGGCCTGTATTCGCAGAAGTAAATACCGTGTAAAGGCCGCCGCGCGGCAGAAAGTGCCGCCTTGCGCGCCGTCTGTTTGCCGATATAATCAAAAACACATGGTTCGCCATGTGTCTGTATCGACAACATCAAATAAGGAACGATTATGAAAAAAGTATTCGCATTGGCACTTTTCAGTTTGGGTTTGGCCGCCTGCTCCAGCACCTGGCACGGCGCGAAGGAAGACACCGCGCGTAACGTCGAGCGCACCGGCGAAGGTCTGGAAAAAGGCTGGGACAAAACCAAAGAAGCGGTACGCAAAGGCGGCAACGCCGTCGGCCGTGGCCTATCGAACGTAGGCGAGAAAATCGAAGACGCCACCGAGTAAAACCGCCTGTCAGGCAGCCTGAAAGCCGTTTTCAGGCTGCCTGAAGCGTAAAATCCATACAGACACAGGAACCACCATGAAATCTTTTACCCGCATCCACGCCATCGTTGCCCCGCTTGATCGCGCCAACGTCGATACCGATGCCATCATTCCCAAGCAGTTTCTCAAATCCATCAAACGAAGCGGCTTTGGTCCCAACGCCTTTGACGAATGGCGCTATCTCGATCACGGCGAGCCGGGCATGGATAACAGCCGCCGTCCGCTCAACCCCGATTTTTCGCTCAACCAGCCGCGCTATCAGGGCGCGCAAATCCTGCTCACGCGCAAAAACTTCGGCTGCGGCTCTTCGCGCGAACACGCGCCGTGGGCGCTGGACGACTACGGTTTTCGCGCCGTGATCGCCCCCAGCTTCGCCGATATCTTCTTCAACAACTGCTACAAAAACGGCCTGTTGCCCATTGTTTTGAGCGAAGAAGCCGTTGATCAGTTATTCAAAGAAACAGAAGCTACCGAAGGCTACCGCCTTGATATCGACTTGGAAAAACAAACCGTTACCACCCCTTCCGGCCAGTCTTTCTCTTTCGATATTACCGAACACCGCAAGCACTGCCTGCTCAACGGCTTGGACGAAATCGGCCTGACCCTGCAACACGCCGACGAAATCAAAGCCTTTGAAGCACAACGCCGCCAAAGCCAGCCCTGGCTGTTTCACGGCTGATAGCAGATAAACGGCACAATACGGTTTCAGGCTGCCTGAAACCGTATTTTTGTGTTTTAAAGCATGCCGATTGGAATAATCGTCTAATTATACGTTTTAAAGTTTATGGAAATTGCTTTGAAGTATTATTCAAACCCATTTCATGCGATTTAATGCTAAAAATCTTCGCTTAAATTGGTATTTCTGCCCGGGTGCGCCATTGCTGCGGCGGAAATGTTAGACTTAATGCTTCCTTACACACAACGAACCAATATGCTATCCAAACAATCCTTACTCAGCCTGTCTCTGGGCGAAGCCTTTACCGTGATGGCGGTGCAGATTGCCGTGATGGGCGTCGGCATCATCGCTTTGGGCTGGGTGCCGCATCTGGCGATTCTGCTTTCCATTGTGCTGCTGCTGCTTTACGGCCGCGTGCGCGGTGTGATGTGGCAGCCTATGTCCAAACGCATGGCCGCTTCGGTGGAGCAGGGCATGGGCGCGGTGTATCTGTTTTTCTTCATCGGTCTGCTGGTGTCGGCGCTGATGATGAGCGGCGCGATTCCCACGCTGATGTATTACGGCTTCAACCTGATTTCGCCGCAGTATTTTTATCTGTCGGCCTTTTTGCTGTGCTCGCTGGTGGGCGTGGCCATCGGCAGCAGCCTGACCACCTGCGCCACCGTCGGCGTGGCCTTTATGGGCATGGGCGAAGCCTTCGGCGCTTCGCCGGCGATAACGGCGGGGGCGGTGGTTTCCGGCGCCTTTTTCGGCGACAAAATGTCGCCGCTTTCCGATACCACCACCATCGCCGCGGCCACCGTGGGCGTTGATTTGTTCGAGCACATTAAAAACATGGGCTACACCACCATTCCGGCGATGCTGCTTTCGGCTCTTGCCTTTGCCTTTCTGGTGCCCGGCCTGCATTCGGGCAGCCTTGATCAGGTGCTGCGCCTGCAGCAGCATCTGGCGCAAAGCGGGCTGGTGCATTTGTGGTCGCTGTTGCCCTTTGCGCTCTTGGTGCTGATGGCGATGCGCAAGATTGATGCCGTGGCAACCATGATTGCCGTTGTTTTGCTGTCTGTCGGATTGACCTACGTTTATTCCGCGCCGTCACTCGAGCAGCTGGGCGGCTGGTTCTTCTCCGGCTTCACGATCGACGGCATTCCCGAAGACATTGCCAAGCTGGTATCGCGCGGCGGCTTGGAAAGCATGTTTTTCACCCAAACCGTGGTGATATTGGCATTGAGTTTGGGCGGACTGCTGTTTGCTCTCGGCGTGGTGCCGGCACTGCTGGCCGCCATGCAGCGCTTTCTTATCAGCGCCGGCCGCGCCACCTTTACCGTCGCCCTGACCGGCGTGGGCGTGAACGTGCTGATCGGCGAGCAGTATCTGAGCCTGCTGCTGGCCGGCGAAACCTTCAAACCCATCTACCGCAAACTCGGCCTGCACCTGCGCAACCTGTCGCGCACGCTGGAAGACGCCGGCACGGTGATCAACCCGCTGGTACCCTGGAGCGTGTGCGGTGTGTTTATCGCCAAAGTGCTGAACGTGCCGGTGCTCGCTTATCTGCCGTTTGCCTTTTTCTGCTATCTGAGCCTGCTGCTGACTCTGCTGTTCGGCTTTACCGGCGTAACCCTGAGCAAACAGGATGCACCCGAACGCAGCGCTTAATTGATTGCGGCAAAGCGCCCAAAAGCAGCCTGAAAGGTTTTTCAGGCTGCTTTTTTTGGTTTTACCGCAGGCGGTGATGGGCGTTCCGTATATCTTGGTGCGGACAAAGCCAAAGGCAGCCTGAAAGCCGGATTTTGGCTTTCAGGCTGCCTTTTGTATGAACTTTCAGGCTGCTTAGCGTTTCTCAAACACCAAATCCCACACGCCGTGTCCCAGCCGTTTGCCGCGCGCTTCAAATTTGGTTTCGGGGCGGTAAGACGGGGTAGGCGCGTAGTCGGCGGCGGTGTTTTGCAGTTCGGCAAAGCTGCTCAAGACTTCCAGCATCTGCTCGGCGTATTCCTGCCAGTCGGTGGCCAGGTGGATGTAGCCGCCGCTTTTGAGTTTGGGCAGCAGCTTGGCAACAAACGGGGCTTGGATCAGGCGGCGTTTGTTGTGGCGTTTTTTGTGCCAGGGGTCGGGGAAGAAGATGTGGATGCCGTCCAAGCTGCTCTCGCCGAGCATGGATTCGACGACTTCCACAGCATCGTGGCGCATCACGCGGATGTTGGTGATTTGGTTTTCGGCGATGAGTTTGAGCAGGTTGCCGACGCCCGGGCCGTGGACGTCGATGGCGAGAAAGTCTTTTTCCGGCAGTCTTTGGGCGATTTCGGCGGTGGCGGTGCCCATACCGAAGCCGATTTCCAGGACTTTCGGATTATCACGGCCGAAAGCGGCGTTCAGATCGACGGGGGCAGCCTGAAAATCCAGGCCGAACTGCGGCCAGTTTTCGTCGATAGCGCGCTGCTGGGCGGCGGTCATATGGCCCTGGCGCAGGACGAAGGATTTGATGCCGCGCCGTTGTCCGCTGTCGGCAGCGTTATCGGGCTGTTGGGGGATGTCGGTCATGGTGTGGTTTTCCGTGGTTTGGGTTTTCAGGCTGCTTGGGGTGGTTTAAAACAGGCAGCCTGAAAAGTATGGCGCAAGGCTTTTCAGGCTGCCTGAAAAGGCTGAATCAATAGCCCACGCCCTGGCTTCGGGCGATTTCCAGCCCTTTTTCGCGGCTGAGATAAACGGGGTTTTCCGGCAGGCTGCGCAGGATAACGTCGCCGTGCTGAAACAGCGCCAGTTCGTCGCAGGCAAGCTGGTGCCAGTGTTCGTTGGCGGTCAAGGGCAGGGTGGCGATAACGGCGACGCGGTCGTCAGGGGTAGTCACTTGGGAAAAGTCGATGGCCAGATCGTCGTCCACCAGCTGCGCTTGGCCGAAGGGGGCTTTGCGCACGATGTAAAACAAAAGCGTGCTGGCGTGGGCGAACATCATTTCGCCGTTGGACATAATGAAATTGAACATGCCGTGTGCGCGGATTTCTTCGGTCAGCTCGCGCACGGCATCAAAGAGCACGTCGGTGGCGGGTTTGGTGTCGAAGCGGTTGCGCAGCGATTCGAGAATGTGGCAGAAGGCGCGCTCGGAATCGGTGTTGCCGACAGTGTGGTAAAACTTGCCGGCGGGCGGGTTGAAGGATTTCAGGTTGCCGTTGTGGGCAAACAGCCAGTATTCGCCCCACAGCTCGCGCTGGAAGGGGTGGGTGTTTTCCAGCGTGGTGTGGCCCTGGGTGGCTTTGCGGATGTGGGCGACGACGTTGGTGGATTTGATGCGGTAGCTGTTGACCAGATCGGCCACGGGGGAGTGGGCACAGGGTTTGTCGTCGAGAAACAGGCGCAGGCCTTTGCCTTCGAAAAAGCCGATGCCGAAGCCGTCGGTGTGGCGGTCGGTCAGGCCGCCGCGCATGCGGAAGCCTTCGAACGAGAATGCGATGTCGGTGGGCACGTTGCAGTTCATGCCCAGAAGTTGGCACATGATGAATCCTTGGAAGTGGTCGGTTTTTTCAGGCTGCCTGAAAGATTAGGCCGGGCTGGATAAAAGGCAGCCTGAAAACGTAAAACGCGGTGCTTTCAGGCTGCCCAATCTTATCACAGCCGGCCGGCGCTACTGGATGGTGGCGCGGCTGAGTGCGGCGTCGCCGAACAGGTTTTGTACTTCTTCTTCGTCGAAAGTGTATTTTTCGTTGCAAAAATCGCAGCCTACGGTGATGCTGCCTTCTTCGGCCACTACGTCGCCGACTTCTTTGGCACCCAGAAGCAGCAGCATATCGCTCACTTTGGCGCGCGAGCAGCTGCAGGCAAATTCCATATTTTCTTCGGGGAAAACGCGCGGCGGGGTTTCGTGAAACAGGCGGTACAGCAGGTTTTGTCCATCCAGCTCAAGCAGTTCTTTGGCAGTGGCGGTTTGCGCCAGCGTATCCAGATGCTGCCAATCGGCGTTATCTTGCCCGCTGTCGTGGCCGGGCAGGCGCTGCAGCAGCAGGCCGGCGGCGTTGTTGTCGTCGGCGGCGAGCACAAAGCGGCTGTTGAGCTGCTCGGAGCGCAGCATATAGCTGTCGAGCATGGCGGCGATGCTGCCGCCTTCGAGCGGCACCATGCCCTGCCAGGTTTCGCCGTTTTCAGGCTGCAGGGTAATGACGAACACGCCGCCGCTGCCCAGCAGTTCGGCCAGGCCGGCGTCGTTGGCGATGGCGGCGTCTTCGTCCCAGCGGGCGGTGGCGCGGCAGGTGCGGCCGTAGGTGGCTTCGACCACCAGCATTTTCAGCACGCCCTGACCCTGCACCTGCAGAATCAGCGTGCCGGCTTCTTTCAGATTGCCCGAGAGCAGGGCGCCGGCGGCCAAGAGTTCGCCCAGCGCGCGGCGGATGGCGGCCGGATAGTGCTTGCGCCCGACAATGTGCTGCCAAACGCTGTCGAGCCGGACATGGGCGCCGCGCACCGGCATATTGTCGAAAATAAAACGGGTTCGGATGTCGTTTTCGGGAGTGTGCATGATGGTTCCAATGTGTGCAGAGCCGGCGATATGGGTTTGGGCAGCCTGAAAATCAAGCCGTCGGCAGCGGCAAATGCGCCGCGATAAAAAACGCCCGCCGTAAAAGGCGGGCGGCGGCGTGTTGCGGCTTACTGGCCGGCGTCGGGCGCGGTTTCCACCTGCTGCATGGCCGGACGGGTGGATGCTTTGGGCACATCGTGCTGCAGGCTGACGGCACGGGCGGGAACGATGGTGGAAATGGCGTGTTTGTAAACCATCTGGGTAACGGAAGTGTTGCGCAGCAGCACAACGTATTGGTCGAAAGATTCAACCTGGCCTTGTAGTTTGATGCCGTTTACCAGATAGATGGACACCGGAACGTGTTCGCGGCGCAGGGCATTCAGGAAAGGGTCTTGCAGTAATTGGCCTTTGGCTGTCATGTTGGGACTCCGATTATTGTTATGATGCGTTAAAAAAGGCGCGAACGCCTGAAAAACAGGGCGATTGTATCGTGGAATGCTCTTAAAGGACAATCAAAGTATTTAATATTTTGAAATGAAATAGGATTTTAATTAAATCTTTCCTATTTGTTTTTCCGCAAATCCGCGAATGTTCCGCAAACTAACCTACCGGCTGGATAATTGGTTTGATAATTTTCCCTTTTCGGATATAGGTGTTTGTCATCTGTTCCGACGAATGTCCCAGTTGTTCTTTAGCAGCATTACGGTCGGCGGCAAGGTATAGGTCTGTGCCGCTCTTTGCACGCAGATCGCGGAACTGAAATGCTTCCAGCTCTTCACTCATTTGGGGGTACTGGGCAATCAGCTTTCTGCGCAATGCGAGAAAGTTTTTTGCCAGCAAACTCCTTGTCAGTGCACCGCCGCGTGCGTTGCGGAACAAGTTGCCTTGTGTTTCGGGCGGGCAGATGCGGTCAAAGATGGTTTTCAGGCTGCCTGAAATCTCAAACCGCAGCTTCTTTCCCGTTTTCTGTTGCGTAATGTGCAGGATACCGTCCACGATCTGGCTGCTGTTGATGCCGACAATATCCACCGGTCGCTGCCCGGTCAGATAGGCAATATCCATCAAGTCGCGCATCTGCTGGTCTGCATGTTGGTAAACCATCCGGAAAATCCGGTCTTCGACATAGTGGTCGCGGCGGCTCTTGGGAAACCGTTTCACGCCTGATGCCGGATTGGCTGCCGAGGTATAACCTATGTTGCGAGCGTGGTTGAAGATGGTTACAAACAGCCCGATTTCGATATTTGCCGCCGCAGGGCTGTCTTTTCTCCAATCGAGATACTGGCGGATGTGCTGCGGTTGGATTTGGTCTAGCGGCGCGTCCGGATTGCCAAAAAAGCAGATCAGGTTTTTCAGCAGCAGGCGGCTGTTTCTCTGCGTATTCTCCGCCCGATGTACCAACACGTCAGCGGTATAGCGCGCAGCCGCAGCGGTAAACGTTGCGGCTGCCGCTGCCTGACTGCCCTCTTGCTCCAGCCGGCCCCACTCCTGCACCGCCAGTACATAATCCGTGCCCAGCGGATATTCTTTACGACGGCCGTTTTCATCGCGGCCGTCGTAAAAATAGTAGGTAACCACCGTTCCGTTTTTGCGGGTGCGTTTTCGCGCCCGCATTCCTTTTGGCAGATTGAGATTGACTGTAGGGCGTCGGCCCATGCTCTTATCCTTTCATAATTGCCGGCCGCCATTGCGCTTGCGGTTTGGCCGCCGGCTGTTTTTTACTTCTGATTCCTTCCACCGTGCTGCGGCAGACAACCGGCCTGCCGCTGGCCGACGGCGTAAACGCAATACCGATGCGCCGCAGATGCTCGCGCTGCTTGGCCGGCTGCTTGTATCCGGTCAGCTGGCAGACTTCATTTTCGGTCAGAAAAAACGGTTCAGTATCCATGTTTTGCTTCTCCGATTGTGGTTTCAGGCTGCCTGCATCAGGCATCCCATCCGTTATTGTCCAAATCCTGCGCTGCCCATGATGCGAGCAGGGCATCGGTCTGTTTGACCAAATCGCAGGCGTCGGCCAGTACGCTGTAGGCGCTGTCGTATGTTTTAGGTTGCGGCCAGCGGCTCGCCCGTGTGGTGGGAATCGCCACATACGGGCCGGGTTCGTCGTGGCGCTGCCATACCGGCGGCATCATGTCGTCGAGCAGGGCGATGTAATCGCGCACGGCAATGCGGGCGTCGCTTTGCAACCGCTGTTTTTCGCTTTCTTCTTGCGCCTGCACCATGATGTCCCAGCGCAAAGCCGGATCGGCCAGCGGCGATAGCGGCCTGTCCAGTCCGTGCAGCGTGTGGCGGCACAGTTCCAACTCCATCTCCAGCACTTTAATGAGCGCCGGACTTTCTGCCAGCGCCAGTTCCTGCTCGAGTTCATTCACTTGTTTCAGCAAATCATGCTGGCGGCGGCGTTTGCTTTCTTCATTCGATATGGCTGCCGGCTCTGTTTTTCTTAACGTTTCTTCACTATTTGCGCCGTTTTCAGGCTGCCGCGTCGATTCCGTACAGTTATTGACACCAGTCCAAGCGGCCGCTGTGCGGCCGTTTGCCGAAGCTCCATCCGTTGCCTGCTGCCCTGCGGCATAGGCGATTACCCACTCGTGTATGCGGCTGATTTTGACGGTACCGGTTTCGGCATCCAGCACGCCGCGTATTTCCGCGCCGCGCGGTTCGCCGTAGGCATTGGCGTGGCCGCCGTCTTCTTTGTATAGACGGATGGCCATTTCGTCGCGCTTGGCCAGCACGCCGCCCATCAGCACGACAAACTTCGCCCAGTCGCCACGGTCTGCGGCCTGCGCGGCCAAAATCAGGTTTTCTTCGGCGTCTTCAGTCATGCCTTCGCGGCGCAGTTCGCGCCACACGCTCACCGGCGGCCCACCCACCTGCTGAAACTGGCGGATGCCGTGGATGGATGCCCACGCCATCACCCGCTGGGCGGCGTCGGTGGCGGCCGTGCCCCATGCTTCGTCGGTATCGCCGATGCTCTCGCCGAAAGCGTTTTCGCCGTCGATGTTTTTCGATATGTATTTGGCGATGTAGCCTGCCGCGCTGCCGATGTTCCAGTTGATTTTCTTAAACAGCACGCGGGCGCTGACCTTGTGATAGGTTTTCCAATCCGGCTCCCGCCAAAAATCCGCTTCCATCACCGCATCCGAGAGCAGCGATTTGAGCGTCGGCACGGCGTCGCCGCGCGCTAAGCAGGCAGCCTGAACGGCGCGGGCGTGCTGCTGCGCCGCTTTTTTGCTGACAAAATAGTCCAGCCCCAATTCGGCGCGGTCATCGCGCACGGCATAGCGGGCGACGATGCGGCGGAACGTGCGGCGGAGGCACTCGGGCATAAAAAACAGCCCGTGCCAGTGCGGGCATCCGTCGTGATGCGGTTCGGCCACGCGGAAGCCGTAAATCTCCACCCCTTCGCGCTTGAGTGCCGCGCGGATTTGCGCCCATACCTTTTGCAGGTATTCGGCAGCATCGCGCGGACTGCTGCCGTCGTATTTGCTGTTTTCTGCGCCGTTTTTGCGGTGGGCGCGGTGGAAACGGCTGGGGCAGGTAATGGTGATAAATTCGCCGACGTCGCCGTTGACCTGGGCGCAAAACTCAAAGCCCGCAATGCGCGTCATCAGTTCGGCCTTGCGGATTTTCGGATTGGCCAGCGACTTTTCCACCAGCTCGCTTAGGGCAAATTCCTGCCCCATCTCGTTAATCATCTTCAAGGTGGCCAGCAGTGCCTGATTACGGCGGCGCTGGCTCTGCCAGCGGGCAAAGCCGTCGTCGCTCACATACAGGTCTCGGCGACTGTTGACCAGATTCAGATCGCGGCGGGCAACCGCTTCCAGGCTGCGCCGCACATTGCGGCGCAGAAAGCCGCGCCACCATTTCTCCGCCTGCAGGCGGTTGCTGATGCCGTGCAGCCATTTACGTTTGATTTGTTCGGCAAACACCGCTTCACAGTCCACACCGTGCTGATGGGCGGCGCGCATCATTTGCTCGGTATTCCAGCCGCGCATGGCGCGCTCGCGGAACTTTGCTGCCAGCCGTTCGGCTTCGGCGCAAATTTCGCCGTCGCCCACAGACAAATCCCAGCCGTCATTGAGCTTGGCGGTTTCGTGCCGGATACGTCTAAGCGCAGACGATAACCAGCCGTCGGCCTTTTCCCGCCAGTCGTATTTTTCCGTTTGCGCAATCCGCTGCCAGCGTCTGCCCGCTGCCGCACCCATTTTCGGCGGCAGCTGGGCAAGACGCGGCGCCACCCAGTACTGATAGGCGGCGTCGATATCGGCGGATCGGTCGGATAGATACATTTCAGGCAGCCTGAATCAGCGCAGCGTGTAATCGTCTTTGCCGAATGCGGCAAGCAGGGTCGAATAGATGCTTAGTGCAGCCAGCAGCAGCACGGCGGAGCCGGCGGCCGCACTGGCCAGATACCAGATAAATTCGGCGATGGTTTTCATGCGGGGTCTCCTGCGGGCGGTTGGGGGAGGTGTTGCCAGTGGGTGATTGGAGATGAGGTAAAGTCAAATCTCCATATACAATCCCAAGCAGACCCTCTCGCTTCCACAAGGTGGTTGGTAGTAACAAATCCCTCCTCGGTTGCGGTTAAAACCGTAATACCATAATCAGGGAGGTCTTCTTCCACGCTTATCCAGCCGCCTTGTTGGGCGCGGGCAAGCCATGCCTCCCAGATCATTCCTTCTGCTGTATCTTTAAACATCTCTAGGCAGGGGCTGGAACTCTTGATAAATCTCTCCCTGAGCCTTTCTTGCACGCCGATGGTTTCGCACCACCATGCTTCAAACGCGGCTCTCTCTTGTTCGATTTGTTCGGGGGTCATTTTGTCTGCTCCTTTTGCTCTTTATCTATTTGCATGGCGGCGTCGATGGCTTGGCGGATGTCGCAGGCGGCGGCCAATACCTCAAAGTGTTCTTCCTGCTTTTGGATGACGGCAAACGGTGTGTCGAGGAGGTCGCCGTCTTCGTCGCACAGTCTTTCGGTCAGGGCGCAGTCGTTTTTCACCAGCCAGTCCAGCCGCACGGTGTCGGGGTGAGGGATAAGTTCGAGACTCTCGGTATGTTCCTGCGAAACGCCTTTTGTATGCTCCCAACGGATGATGTAGCTGTATTGGTTGCTTCCAGCGTCGACCACCAAGCCTAATGTCTTGTTCGGGTGCATTCGGCTTTTAACCATGTCGCCGAATCGGAATGTTTGGGTCATTTATTTTGTCCTTTGGTTTGGGTTTAATGGATCAGCTCGATTTGTTCGTATGCGACGCTGATTAAAAATTCCGGCCGATGTTCGCCGTCGGCTGCCACCAGATAGCTGGCAGCGACGCGCTCGGACAAGCCGACTATCGTTCCTGATTTTTTCAGGCTGCCGAAGCGGTAAACGACTTTGGTGCCCAGCGGGTAAGGCGGCCGGATATCGTTTTCCTGCGCCCATATCCTTTGCGCCTGTTCCACTTCTTCGCAGACAAAAAGTCTCATGTAGTGGAGCGTTTCCACGTCATCGAAATACAGATGCCAATGCGGCAGCTTGTCCAATTCAAGCGCCAGGCGGTAGCCGTCCGGTATGGTGCTGTCTAATCTGACAACGGCATCGGCCAAGTCATCGACAATCCTATCCGGCCGCTCTGAAGCGCCACGGATAAGCCATGAAAACGCATAGATTTCGGCAAATTTTTCAGCGGCGCGGCGGGCGCTTTCAGCGCTTAAACGCGGGCGCGGCGGGTCGTATTTGATTTTTTCCATGCCTACTCCCAAACCATATTGACCGTCGGGTCTTCTTCCCATGCGGCCTGCCGCTGCCGCTCAAGCTCGGCAAAAGCGCAGTCTTCCTGCCGCTGCCGCACGGCAATCCAGCGGTCGGGTTCGGCTTCCGGATTGGGCAGCACGAGATTGCTGCAGCCTTGCGGCATAGCGGTTTCAAGCGCCACGGCGCTCGGCTGGTGTGCGGCATCCGTTTGGGTAGCCGCTTGGCTTTCAGGCAGCCTGAAAACCAGCAGGGCGGCAAGTGCCAGCGCGGCGGCCAGCAGGCTGAATAATTTAAATTTCATTTCTCCACTCCCCATTGCGTGAAAGTTTGTCCAAAAGTCCGGCAACATAGGCGGCCAGTTTGTCTTCGCCCATTTCGCTCAAGGCAACGTGCATACCGGCGAGCCGCCAGCCTGCGCGTTCGGCACGCTGGCCGCTGATTCCGTCGTGGGCGTTTTCGGCGGCATCCAGCGCTTCGCGGTAGGTTTTATTGGCGCGGACTTTGAGACGCTGCGCGGTTGGATTGGCGTGCATTTCGTACATTTCCCATCTCCCGTTGGAGTTTCTGTAAAAAGTTGAGTTTGACTTCCGGCTGCACCGCTGCCACGCCCAAGCGGCGGGCGGTGGTTTTGGCTTCGACGATGCGGTCGTCTATCTTGGCCAGCAGCAGGGCGATTTCCGGCAGCAGCAGGCGGGGCAAATCCAACTCGGCATTCAGCGCCACGGTATTGGCCTGCTGCGCCATCTTGATAATTGCCCGGCACTGCATCTGCATGGTGCGGATGGCTTCGGTTTGGCTGGGTGTCAGCAGGCGTTTTCCGTTTGGCGCTGCCCGTATGGCGGTGCGGTCTCGGCAGTCGCCTTGGTTTACACTGCGGCAAAACTCGCGCCATCTGCCGCTGCTCTCCTGCAGTTTTTTATCGATTTGGGAGCGGGCGGCCAGATAGGCTTTGCTGTATTTGCTCTTTTTGACCTGCATTTCATTTTGTTGTTTTTCAATCATTTTTATTTCCTTTCGCCAAATTCGGGATGCAAAAAGTCCCGCCTGCATGTTTGCAGGGCGTTTTTTCAGGCTGCTTTAAAACAGTTGTCCGTCGATATTGGCCGGCTCGGCGAGAAACTCGGCATCCACTTCCGGCGGCAGCGCAGCGTCGGCATATTTTTTCGATGGCGGCGACGTGGTGCGGGTAATCTCAAACATCCCCACGCCCGTCCAGCCGCACAGCATATTGGTGCATTGCAGATAGTGCTGACGGGTTAGCCGCGTAACGCGCTCGCTGGTCAGCGTGATGCAGGCCGAACCGCAGGCAGGGCAGACAACCGAAACGCGAAAGCGCCCGGCGATATTCTGGTTTCTATTCTTGAGCGCCATTGCCGAACACCCGGTCGGTTTCGACCACAATGCCCATCAGCTCCGACACCGCCGCATGGCAGCGCTGCCACAGCGCCGCTTTTTCGCGGCGGCTGATTCGGCCGTCGGCAGTAGCCTGCCGCCATGTATCGGCAAACTGCCCGAGCTTGGCCACCGCCGATACAAAGTTCTCGGCAATATCGGTGCCCGAGCTGGCTTCTTCCGGCAGTGGCACAAACACACCGCCCGACTGGCAGGCCACCGCATCGGCAAAATGCGGCGTGCCGCACAGGCGCTGCAGCAGCATCGCTTCGTCGATGCTCAAGCGCTGGCCTTTGACCTGGTAGAGACGGTTTTCAAACGCCGGCAGCGTATAGCCCAGAGTGGCTGCCGCTGCGGCATGGCCGCCGTCGATCTGATTGGCCATCGTGCGGATGGCCTGGTTGATTTCGGATTTCATGGATTCGCCCTTTCACTCTTGGTTATGGAAAAACACCAAAGGGCTTAAGATGGCTGCACGGTTTCGGTGCTTGTCCGCTCGGCGGTTTTCATGGCCGCCTGACGGATAAAGGTCGAAATGTGCAGGTGCTGTTTGTTGGCGGCTTCGACAATGGCTGCCTTTTCTGCCGCGCTGAAACGCACATTGATGATATTGGGACGCCCCGGAATAACGGCGGCGGTATTGATATTTTCAGAAGACATAATATAATGCCCTTTCTCTCGTGGTTGTTTGTATATTGCTGTGGTAAGTCGTATATTAAACGCCTAAAGAGATTTAGTAAAGCCTAAGGCTGTATTTTCTACAGCCTTAGGAGTTTACTTTTTGTTTCTTAATGGAAAGTTTTTGTGTCTTCTCCCGTCGTTCGCGCAAAAGAAGCCTTAGGCGTTGAAACCGATACCGCTTTGGCAAAAGCCTTAGGCGTTGCGCAATCAGTTATAGGCGGTTACAACCGCCGCAATACCGTCCCGCTCGAGCAGTGCATCAAGATTGCCGAACGGACGGGGGTTTCGCTTGACTGGCTGATTTTGGGCAAGGGAGAGATGCAGGGCAGCACCGGCGGCGCTGCGGAATTTGACGATGCCGATGCGGTATGGGTGCCGCTGTATGATGTGGAAGTGAGTGCCGGCAGCGGCATCGAGGTGTACGGCGAGCGGATTATCCAGCGCGTGCCCTTTGCCAAAAGCTGGCTACATAGTGAAGGCTTGTACGCACGGCATCTGGCCTGCCTGCCGGTGCATGGCGACAGCATGGAGCCGACTCTGCAGCACGGCGACATTGTGCTGGTCAACCACGAAAAAACCCGTGGCGACGGCGTGTTTGTTATCCGCATGGGCAACGCCCTGCGCGTCAAACGCCTGCAATGGCTGGCAAACGGCGATTTGCGCATCAGCTCGGACAACGCCATTTACGAGCCGGAGCAGGTCAATCCCGATGACTTGGGCGATCAGTTCGCCATTCTCGGCGCCTGCCACACCCGGATTTCACGGGTGGGATGATTGTTTTCAGGCAGCCTGAATGTTTCAGGCTGCCTTTTTTCCATGGTATCGATTATGACGAAAACCCGCCAACCGCAAATCCCGGATGAGGCGATACAGTTTATCCGCAGCCATTATCAGGCGGTATCGTTGATGTTGTATTTGGCCGATTTCAAAATGCCGGATACCACCGCGATCAACAAACGCCGCAATGAAGTGGCAAAGTGGGTGCTTAGGGCTTGCGGCTATGAAACGCTTGCCGACCAGCAAAAGGCCGAACAGGTGGAAACGGAAAACCGCCAAGCGATGGCTTTGTGCCGGAAACTGGAAAAGGAAATTAAAGAAGCCGTTGCCAATTTGGAAGATGAAGAAAAAATCGAATGGCAGCGCAAACGATTAGCTGATGCGGGGCAGAACGCAAACAGGCTGGGTTCGTTGGCGAAAAAGAGAAGGGCTTTTGTCGCGGCGTTTCGAGATTCGCATTTGGCATTTGTCTCACTGCCGCAAGCATGTTCCGTGTTGGAAACGACGGTATCGGTCGGGCAGTCGGAATCCGAACGGTTTTTATCCGATCTGTTGGCTACCGGCGGTTCCATACTGGTTTACGGAACACCTGAAACCAGCAATTCCAAACCGCTGTATGTCAGCGAAGAAGAGCGGGATTTATTGCGGGAAATGCAGAGAATATGGGGAATAAGGTAATGGCAAAAGAAAAACTGCCCGCTGCCGCCAGCGTGATTATCGAGTACACCAACAGCAATGCCGAACACAGTCGGCGGCAGGTGGAAATTAAACGGTTTGATGCCGACGGCGGCAATTTTTCCGCCTATTGCTTGCAGAGCATGCGGGTAAAAACCTTTAAATTTTCTTCGGTATCCGAAGCGGTAGATGCCGCCACCGGGGAAGTGCTGCCCGATTTGTACCAATGGTTGCTGGCACGCCATCAGGTGCATGGTGCGCGCGATTTGCAGCGCTTTGTGGAAGAGTACCGCTGTATCGTTGATGTTTTGGTTTATATGTCGCACTGCGACGGGGAATCAGATATCGCCGAACGGGAAAGCATTGCCCGCTGGCTGCTGGAACAATCACAATTAGGCAGCCACTACCTGCCGTCTGCCTTGGCCGTTATCGAGCAATGGCCGGTGCCGGATTTGTCTGATTTCGACTATTCCGCCGGCCGGGCGGCAATGCTGTTTCCCGAATTGAAAGAAGCCTTGCTGCTTCAGGCGGCGCAGGTAATGATGGCCGATGCGCTTATCCATCAAAACGAAATAGACGCCCTGGCACGGCTGAAACGCCTGCTGGGCTGAAATGTTTTCAGGCAGCCTGAAAGTTTCAGGCTGTTTTTTTAGGAGAATGCATGCGCAAACGCAATAGGAAATTTCGGCCGCAAATCCAAAAGCAAATCGGCCATCTGCACGACGAAAGACGACGGCAGCAGGATGAAATCCAAAGATTCGGCGAAATATTGGAGGCATCGGAAGCTTCGCGCGGCATCTATATTGCTGCGCTTGCCAATTTTATGGGACACGATATTAAAAACTGTGTTCAAAGCATGGATGCGGTATTGACCGCTAACACGGCGGACGAGCTGACCGAACGGCACGTGGCCAGCCTGCGCCAGCAAATAGAAATTATCCGCCAGACGATTGCCAACTTTTCGAAAATGATGCCCTCCGATGCGGCGCAGAATATTTTCAAAGTGCATACGGTCGTCGGCATGCTGGAATCGCTGACCCGCGATCTTTTGAAGCAAAATGAGGTGCGCTTTGTCAAAGATCTGCCGTCCGACCAAGAACTTTCCGTCAGCATGGACTATCATTCCCTGCTGCAAATGCTGCACAACCTGATGATCAATGCAGTCGCGCACCTGCGCGGTCGACCTGATGCGGCTGTTTTGCTGAAAGTCCGTTTGGATTGGGCAGACGAGGAAGAAACCGGCGGTATGCTGCATTTTTCAATATACGATAACGGTGCGGTAGTTGAAGAAAAAATGCAGGAAAAGATTTTTGAGTTTGGGGTATCCACCACAGGCGGCTCCGGCATCGGCCTGTTTCATGCCCGCTATGTTTGCCAGCTAAACGGCGGCAGTTTAGACTACACCCTTTCCGATATCGGAGGCTATACCAAATGCTTTTTGGCCAGCCTGCCGATAAGAAACTTGGACAAGGAGCCCGGATGATGAGCAAGCACATCCTGATTATCGACGACGAACGCGAACAGGCCGAAAGCCTGGCCAAACTTCTTGAAAAAGAAATGGGCGCGGGTTTTTCTTTTGAGCCACTGTGGGAAGAGGCTGAAATTGAAAATGCCGTAAACGACCGGGCTTTTTCAGTGGCGGTGCTGGATATCCGCATGGACGGCATGCCGTTTGACGGCATGAAACTGTTCGATAAAATCATAGAACAGAACAGCATGGCACGAGTAGTGTTTGTTTCCGCCTATCTTGCCGAATTTAACACCCAGCTTAATGAGGCGATGGCAACCGGCAATGTGTTGGCAGTCCAGCCGAAAGCAGAAAAATCATTTGATGTTTTTGCCCGGGAAATTGCCCATTCCCTCCGCCGCTTTTTTACCCGGCAGAGCGACGGGCAGTCAGAAAACAGCAAGGTACTGATGGCTGCTTACGAACGGGCAAAAAATACCGTCAATTCGCAGGAAAAAGGAGCTTTGTTTGAGGAGTTTTTGGTCAGCCTGTTTAGTCAAATCGGATTTGGCTTTATCCAAAAACGGGTAAAGGATGTCACTTCCGAAGTGGACTTGGTACTGCGCAATGATTTGAACGACGCCTTTATTTCCAAATTCGGCAAATATGTTTTTGTGGAGGCCAAAAATCGCCCGTCTGAGCCGGTAAACAAAAACGACCTGGTTGCTTTCCGCGACAAGCTCAATTCAAGCAATCATTTGGCGCAACTGGGTATTCTTGCCGTTGCCCATAATGTTGCTTCCACCGTGCGCCTGCAGATGCTGCGCGATTCGCGCGAAGACGGCAAAATCCTGCTGCTCACCAATAACGAATTGATGCGGCTGATTCAAGCAGACGACAAGCTGTATGAATTTAAGAAACTGATTGATGAGCAGATTAAAGACTCACCCTGCTAAGCATACACTGCAAAAGGCAGCCTGAAACCTTTATCCGGTTTCAGGCTGCTTTTTTGCGTCGTTTGGCTGATTGCCGTTGGTGGCGCTGCTGCCGTTTGCGGCCTGCGCCTGCTTTGGGTTGGTTTTGCTCTTGATCGCTGCTGTCTGCAGCGTCGTCTTTGTCTTCTTCGTTCCCTTCAAAATCAGGCTGCGCTTCGAGCTGTACGCGGCAGGTGTAGCCGCTGTTGTCGAGACTGTGAGCCACTTCGGTAATCAGCCATGCCTGGGCATCAATTTCAGGCTTGAAACCGGACACTTTGACCGGGGTTTCCGGCGTAATGTCGGGGCGGCCGACAGCCAGCGTGATTTCGAACTTTGCCGCACCGCGCTTTAAGCGTTTGAATGCCGCACGCGCGCCGCTGGCCGCGCTGTGCTCGGTGGCATACAGGTGGCGCAGGGTTTTGATTTTTTTGCCCTGTGTATCCACCTTGCGCACCACATTAACGGTTTTGGTGGTGGTTTTGCTGCTTTGGGTTCTGATTTTTCCGGTCTTTTTGTCGCGGCGCGGCCGCTTGTATTTGTGCACTTTGGTCGTCGTTACTTTTTTCTTTTCCGGCTGCAGGTTTTCTTCGTTGATGATCACTTCTTTTTTTTGTCCGGTTTTTTTGTCGGTGTAGTAGGCGCGCACGGCTTCGTAGCTTTGGGTGGCCGAATAGCTGAAGCGGTGGGAATCACCGGCCTGCCGCACGATTTCCAAAGCCGGTACCGGTTTGCCTGATGCGGTTTGCATGCCGCCCTCGGGAATAAACAGCAGATGGTTTTGCTTAACGGTGGCAATGGCGCCGTATTGCTCGGCCAGCCGGCTTAAAAAGGCAGCATCCGATTCGTTGGTCTGGTCGATGTGTTTAATGGTTTCCTGTTTGTACTGTTCGGCGATTTTCGGGGTGTAGCCGTGTTCGTCGGCAATGGCTTCGACAATGGCGGCGAGTGTTTTGCCGTGCCAGCTGCGCTCTTTCTGCTGGGCGAGCGTTTCGGCAAGGTTGGCGCTGCGGGCGGTGATGTTCATGGTATCCGGTGCGCCGGAGCAGGAAAAATCCGAAAACAGATATTCGCCCTTATCGACGATGCCGGTTTCCGCGTAGCCGAGCGCGAGCGTGAGCAGATCGCCCGGGGTGGGAATGGCAATGCTGCCGTCGTGGTCGTCCAAATCGACGGACAGCTCGTCGGCTTCAAATCCGCGTTTGTCGGTCAGCTGGATGCGAGTAATGCGGGCGATGGTCTGGGTGCCGAAAAAGCGGCCGTTGATGGTCAGCTCGGCGGCGGGCGTCAGATGGCGGCCGCCGCTGTCGGTGAGTTTGTCAAAGAGTTTGCGGGCGGCTTGGGCAGCTTTAGAAAAATCCATATCAGAATCCTGTCAGGGCGCGAATCATGCCGGCAGCTTGGGCGAGTGCCTGCCCTTCCAGGCCGAAAGCATGATCGGAGATTTTTTTCAGGCTCATGGAAAAGGCGATGGCGCGGGGCGTGCTGTCGTACATCAGCTCGCTGCGCTCTTCGCGCAGCTCGGTGATGACGTAGCTGCCCATCAGTTGGCCGTTGCCCAGTATCAGCTGGTAGGGTTTGCCGCTGTCGGCCATTTTGCGCAGCTCGCCGATGCTGCCGATGCCGCCGGTTACTTCGGGGCGCAGCTCGGCGCTGATGCTGATTTCTTCAGGTGATTTGCCGGTGTATTGGGACGGCGGCATATCGCCTACTACCTGCTGGCTGGGATGGTTCCAGCTTTGGCTGCGGCCGAGTCCGGAAAACGGCACGGTTCGGGTGGAAAAAACAAACATGCCCAAAATAGCTAATGCCATGTGCTGTCTCTCAATCTTGGTCGTAATAACTGCTGCGCGCGCGGCTTTGGCGCTCGCGGCTGCGGGTGTCGAGTTGGCGGGCGACTTCGCGGGCGACGGCCTGCGCGTCCATGCCGCTGCCGTTGATGTTGATAACGATATGGTCGCCGCCGGGCGCTGCGGCTTTCAGGCTGCCTGCAAATCCCGACGGGGCGCGGCGCTCGGATGCGGGCAGTATGCCTTTGATGCCGGCTAGGGCGGACGTACCGCCACGGCGCAGCGCTTCCACCGCCTGCCAGCCGCCGAAGCGGCGCACGTCGGCCTGCGAAAACACCACTTCGCCACGGTGGACAATGCCTGCCGATTCGTTTACGCCGCCCGCGCCGGTATAGCCGCCGCGCGAGAATCCTTTGCCGTCGAACAGATTGCCGATACGGCGGAACGGCGCATTGATTTTGTCGGCGATGTTGATATTTTCAAATGCTTTTTTGACTTGGCCGGCTTTGGCAATCAGCCTGTCGATATTGGCAATCAGCGTGGTGATCAAACCGATCGGCCCCATAAATGCGCCGAGCAGGGGGTTGTCTCGCAGAATGCCTTTGAGCCACTCCCAGTTTTGGCCGAATGCGGTTTTAAACGATTCCCAGCGCTCTTTCAGACTGGCCAGTGATGTAATCGGACGGATAATGGCCTGTACGATGGGGTTGTCGCCCAACAGTCCTTTGAGCATTTCCCAAGTGCTTTTGAGATAGGCAACAATACTGCTCCAGTTGTTTACCAATAACCGCATGATGCCAATGGGGGCAAAGACAAAATTCAGAATCGGATTCTCGGAAAACACCTGGTTAATCCAATTCCAACCGGCTATCAGCGCGGCTTTGACAGTATCCCAATGCCGCCACAGCAGATACAGGCCGGCAACAATTAGGGTAATGGCCAAGCCTATCGGATTGGCAAGAAACAGGCGGCCGAGCCACATCAAGCCCTGACCGATGATTTTCAGCGCCGTGCCGACTTTTGCCAGGCTGCCTGCGCCGGTGGCGGCGCTGGTGGCCAGCGTTACCCAAGAGAGTTTGAGCATTGCCAGCGGCACCACCACGGCGGCGACTATGGTAGCGACCACGGCCAGGGCGGCGGCGAGTATGCCGATGACGGCAGCCACTTTCATCAGCGTGCCGGCGAGCTTGGGATTTTCCTGTACCCATTTGCTGATATTGTTCAGCCAGCGCTCGCCAATCTGCAGCAGGTCTTGGATGGCGGGAAACAGGGTTTGCCCCATGAGTGCGGCGGTGCCGAAAAGCTGGTTTTTGAAAATCTGCCATTTGCTCGACAAGGCACCGGCGCGGGTCTCAAACTCGCGCATCATGCTGCCTTTGGCTTCTTCGCTGTTGGCCAGTTCGAGCTGGCGCCGCCACTCTTCGGTGTTGGAAATCAGCGCAGCAAAAACTTTGTTGTATTCGCCGCCCGCCAAGCCTTTCAGAAAGCCCGCCTGCTGCTCTTTGGGCATTTTTTTCACCGCTTCCATCACTTTGAGCACGGTGGCATTGGCGTCTTCCACCATGCCCTTTTGGATGGCTTTGGCATCCAGCCCCAGCCCTTTTAGTGCTTCGCGCACCGGTTTCATATCGGGGGCGGTGGAAAGGCGGGTAAACAGCGACGAGACGGCATTGGCGGATGTGGATGCGTCCACGCCGGCCGTCAGCAGGGTAGAGCCGAGCGCGGCGGTGTTTTTATCGCTGATTTTCGCCAGCCCCATGCTGCCGGAAACGCGGTTCATGTACTCGATGATGTCCGCGCCTTTTGAGAGCGAGTTGTCGTCCAGGTAGTTGATCACGTCGGCCAAAGCGCGACCCTGCTCGGCAGAGAGCTTGAAGTTTTTATTGATGCGGCCGAGATTCTCCGCCAGCTGCCCCATGTCTTCGGCATCAAAGGCGGTTGCGGCAACAGCAGCGGTTTTAACGTAGGCGCCCAGCTCTTCGCGCGGCACGTCCATGCGGGCGCCCGCTTCGTACATGGCCATGATTTCGGTGGTGGCAACCGGCAGGTCTCTGGACAGGCCGCGGATTTCGGCGCGCACTTTGGCGATTTCGGCGTGGTTTAGGCTGTTGTCGGCATTTTTCAGCCCTTGCACCTGCTTGATGATGCCGAGCATGGCGTCTTCTTCTTCGATTGCCGCTTTTACCGGCGCGCCGATGCCGCGTGCGATGCCGTAGGCTGTGGCGGTGCTGGCGACGGCGATGCCGGATGCGGTGCCCTGTATCTGGCGGGCGCGGCTGACGCTTGCTTGAGCGCGGTTAAGTCGGTTGAGCGCATTGCGTTGGCGCTCGATTTCGCGGGTGGCGCGTTCGTGGCGGCGGCGCAGCTCTTCTTCGGCGGCGGCCAAGTCGCGGGTGGAAACGCCGGCTTCGCGCAGGCGGCGGCGCAGCTGCTCCAGTTCCTGCGTCTGCCGCTCTTGGGTTTGCCGCAGGGTGCGGCTGCGGCGCTCCAAGTTTTGCAGTTCGCGCTCCTGCTCGCGGGTGGCCTGTCCGCTGGCACGGATGGCTTGCCGCAGTTCGCGCTGGCGGCGGCTGTTTTCCAGCAGCTCGCGCGATGTTTGCGAGAGTTGGGCGCGCAGTTGGCCGGAGCGGGCAAGGTCGCGCTGGGCGCGCTCAGTCTGCTGCAGTGCCTGTTGGTTGCGCTGCAGGGCAGCGGTCAGGCTGCCGCCGGCCTGCCGCACACGGTTGAATGCGGCGCTGGCACGGTCGCTGGCGGCCATGATGATGCGCATCACTAGATTGTTTGCCATATCGGCCTTTCCAAAATTTCAGGCAGCCTGAAACGGTTTTCAGGCTGCCTTGCGTTTACTCTTGTTGCGTGTCTTTTACCGCCCGCACGGCGCGGTCTGTCCAGCGCAAAAGCTCGTAGAGCGGATAGTCCGCCCATTGGGCGATACCGCCGCCAAATACCAGGGCGCACTGGGCGGCGCAGTCGTCGGCTTGGTTGAAAAACTGCCAATCCTGCCCGGCGGCCGCCGCATAGATGTCCGGCTCGGCAGCTAGGATGCGGACGGCGTCAAAGGCTCGGATTCGGACTCCGACAGGTAGCCCAGCTCGGCAAAGGCAGCCTGCATCTCGGCTTTGGCAGTAGGCGGCGCTGAAAAAAAATTCAGGCAGGCATTGAGTACGTCGGCATCGGAAATACTCAATTTGCCGTAGTCGGCACGGCTCAGGCGCGGGGTGCTGGTGCGCTCCAGCAGTTTTTGCACCTGATCGGTGTGCTTGATTTTGATTAGGTCTTGGGACAAACCGTCCAGGTCTTTGGCACGCGGCTCGCGCAGGGTGTAGCTTTTGCCGTCGGACAGGGTGGCGGTTAGGGTGTTGTCGGGGTTGATTTTGATGGATTGGGTCATCTTGCTGCTTTCGATTGATTGTTAAAAGTTTTTGAAAGTACCTTTTGAGCCAATCGGTAACTTTCCAATCAGGCAGCCTGAAAGGTTTTCAGGCTGCCTTGGCTACATCTGGCCTAAGGCGCGGCGCAGGCCGGCGCGTTCGTCTTTTCCGCCGAATGCGGCTTTGTTGCCCAATACGTCGATTTCGACAATGGGCTCGCCGTCCAGCGTTTCTTTCCAGTAAACCAGCGCGATTTTGAATTTATGCTCGCCGCCTTCGCCCTGCTTGTCGCTGCCGGGGTCGGCTTCGATGATGCGGCCGCGCGCTTCGCCTTTGAGTTCGCGGTAGTCGCCGCCGTCTTCTTCCTGCAAAGCGCCTTGGTAGCGGATGAGCTTGCCGCCGATGCTGGATGTCATCGAACGCAGCATGTCGGCGTCGTATCCTTTGCTGGTGATTTCCAGCTCCATTTTTTCAAAGCCGTGGACGACGGTCATTTCCATCATGGCGCCGCCCGGGGTGTAGTCTTCGGTTTTACGGGCGATTTTGGGGCGGGTGATGTCCACCACCACGCCGTACTGGTCTTCGCCGTCCACATAGACGGTAAAGCCTTTTAACTGCTTGGGCATTTTCATGGTTTGGCGTCCTTATACGGTGGTGGCTTTCAGGCTGCTGGCAAAGCTGATGACCTTGTCCACCAGATTGACAAAGAAGGTGTCGGTGTTGTGCTGCTCGAAAACCATGTTTTCCAAAGGCGGCACATACGTCCACTCGTAGGAAAACGTGAACTGTCCGGCCTGCACGGTTTGCGAAGTGTTTTTGGTGCGGTCGATAAACACGCGGGCGCCCAAGATGTAGCCTTTGTGGACGTACTCGGCCAGCTTGGCATTGATGCCCATCACGATGTCTTCGATCAGGCTCGGATGCATGGGTTTGTCCATCGCCCACAAAAAGGCCGAAGCGATGGTTTCCTGAATGATTTGGGCGCTGCGGGTGGCGACTTCAAAGGCCATCATCGGGTCGGATGCGCAGGTGCGGTTGCCCCATACGCGGAAGCCGTCTTCGCGGATCAGGGTGGTTACGTCGGCATTGTTGAGTGTGTTGGCATCGCAGTTTTTATCGAGCAAATCAAAGCTGCGGGCATATTTCAGGCCGGTTACGCCGTTGATGGCGGTGTTGGAGATGGATTTGTGCCAGCCGATTTGGCTGTCGAGTTTGGCGCGGGCGCCGAGAATGCGGGCGATGGTGCAGGCACTGATGTCTTTTTTGGCAACAGGGTCGAAGCCTAAAAAGTCGTTGTCCACCAGCATCAGCTCGCGGGCGCCGAAGTTTTCGCGGTAGCTGGCCACTTCGGCAATGTCGGCGGCGCCACCGGCGCGGCCGTAGGCAAATGCACGGGTGTTTTGCGCCACGCCCACCAGCTCGGTGAGCACGGCTTGGGTGTCGAGTTCCGGCACGCCTAAGATTTTCGGCGTCTGGCCGGTTACGGCACGGGCGCGGCGTAGGGCTTTGAGTCCGGTGTATTCGCCGCCGGTTGCGGTGCCGACAACATTTGCGGTTTGGGTGGCTTCGTCGTCGCTCTGCGGCACGCGCACAATCACAATCTGCGCGTCAGCCTGATCGACAATGCCGTCGAGCGCGCGGGCGAGCGTGCCTTTTTCGCCGGCCTTGCCCAGCACGTCGTAGGCGGATGTGTGGAAAACGGGGGTATTGAGCGGAAAGGTTTTGTCGTCGGCGTCGTCGGCGGTGCACACCATGCCGATAACGGCGGTGGCAATATCGGCAATGCTGCGCACGCCTTCGGTAAATTCGCGGGTGGTAACGCCGTGGTGGCGGGATGCGGCCATGTTGCTGTCCTTTGTTCGGTAAGGGTGGCCGTTATATTGCAGATGCCGCCGTGCGAAAGAAACCGGCGGCGGTTTTGGGGGGATTTTTTAGGACGGGTCGGAAAAATAATAAACAAATTTGTTGCGTTACTATTGCAAATGCAACAAATTTGTTGTATTATTCATTACATGTTGAACGGACGGAGATCAAATGAAATACAGCGAATTCAAACGGTGGCTGCTTTCGCAGGGTGTCGAGTTTACCAATCAAAAGCGCGGCAGCCACCAGCTGATTAGGTTTGAAGGCAAAACATCAGTCTTCCCAAACCACGGCAGCAAGGAAATCGGAACAGGGCTGGTAAACAAAATAAAAAGGGATTTGGGACTCAAGTAAAGGCAAGCCCGAAAGGGCTTGTTTGAAATAATCGAATATTACGAAAAGGAAATTATTATGTTGGCATACCCATACGAACTGACACCCGACGACAACGGTACTTTTTTGGTCAGCTTCCCGGATATACCGGAAGCGGCAGCGGTAGGCGAAGATGCAGACAGCGCCCGCGTTGAAGCGCTGGACGGTTTGCTGTGCGCATTGGACGGCTATTTTGCCGACCGCCGCAGCGTGCCGCTGCCATCTGCCGCGCAAAACGGGCAGGATACCGTGGTGCTGCCCGCGCTGGAAACCGCCAAAGTGCTGCTGTTAAACGAGATGGTGGCGCAGGGCGTCAAAAAAGCCGAAATGGCACGGCGGCTGGATGTGCATATGCCGCAAGTCGACCGCCTTTTGGACTTGCGCCACAACACCAAAATCGATTTTTTGGAAAAAGCAGCCGGAAAACTCGGCAAAAACTTGAACATCAGCTTTGTCTGATTCCACCTTCCGTCCGACGCAAAGGCAGCCTGAAAACCGGATAAACGGTTTTCAGGCTGCCTTTCTTGTGCCGGCCGGCCGCCTTACCAGTTGCAGATCACCAGCTCGCCGCTGGCTTTGGGCGTTTTGTCGCGGGATAAGTTGTAAGAGATTTGCAGCTCATGCAGCCTGAAATCCTTAAACAGCGCGCGGATATCGGGGTGGTCGTTGATGGACAACATGGCTTTGCCTTGCGAGCGGCTCATCATTTCAGCCAGTTTTTGGTACTGCTCCCACGCGAAATCGTAGCCGTAGCCTTCCGTTTGCCAGTACGGCGGGTCGAGATAAAAAAAGGTGTGGGGGCGGTCGTAGCGCTCAAAACATTTGTGCCATGCCCCGTTCTCGATAATCACGCCCGAGAGCCTGCGGCGGGCGGCGGCGAGCCTTTGGGCAATCCGGTCGGCACGCCATACGGCCGAAGTGGTGGTGGTGCCGAAATTCTGCTCCCTTACCCTGCCGCCGAAGGCATTGTTTTGCAGATAGTAAAAGCGGGCGGCGCGCTGGATGTCGGTCAGGCATTCAGGCGGGACGGCCTGCAGGCGCTCAAAGGTTTCGCGGGCGGTCAGGATGTGGTCGAACTGGCGGACAAACTCGTCAAAATGATGCTGCACCACGCGGTAAAGATTGGTGATATTGCCGTTGATGTCGTTGAGCACTTCAACCTTTGCCCGTTCGGAGCGCAGGAAAAATAAGGCTGCGCCTCCGCAAAACGGCTCAACATAGCAACTGTGATCGGGGAACAGCGGCAGCAGGTGTTTGGCCAGCCGCCGCTTGCCGCCTATCCATCTGATTATCGGTGCAGGTTTGGCGTCTGTCTGTCTGTCTGTCTGTCTGTCTGTCTGTAACATTGTGATTCCTTAGTTTTTACTGTCAAATTTTTTCTCATGTTTTTCCAACATTTCGGTGTAATTTTGATAATCCTGCTCGGCGGCAAGGTAGTGGTCGACGTCGCCGGCGGCGCGGGCAGATTCCATCCGCTCGCGGGCTTCGGCGATGTGGCGGCGGTAAAACTCAATGGGGTCTGATGTGATCATGCCCTGCTCCCGGTTTCCGGTTCGTTCAGGCTGCCTGAAATCTGCAAGGAGCGGGCAACCACAGCCAAATCATTAGGCGAAAAGCGCCACGGCTCGGACAAGCCCAGCACTTGGCCGCACCACTCGCTGCAAAACCAGCGCTCGTGCCGCTGGCGGGTTTTGAACACCACGCCCAGCGCGCCGGCCAGGTCGTAGCGCTGCCCCTGCGTTTGGGCAAATACGGCGGCGAGATTGGCTTTCAGGCTGCCTGCAACATCGGGCAGCGCAATCAAGTCCCATTTTTCGGACGGCAGCGGCATGGTTTTCATGCGCACGCCGCCGTCGCGGATGCTGGACGAGTAACACTCAAACTGCCCGCCGCCGGTATCGACGGCGATTTCGCAATGGCTGTACTGCCCGCGCGTGAGTTTGCGCGTCAGCCAGTCGGTAAAACGTGCCGCCCATACTTGGGTGCCGGTGCCGTCGCGTCGGCCTTTGTACAGGGCGAGACAGATTTTGGCTTGGCTCATTTTTTGCTCCCCCATCGTTTGACGACCCTGCCGTTACAAACGGCAAAATCCCATCCTTCGTAACATCTCATTTCCGTTTCCTTTTCGTTGGTTTTTTGTGCCGTGCCGGATTTTCAGGCTGCCTTGCCGGCATCGGCGTCTGCAAGGCCGCAGCCGCCAGCAAGGCAAGTATCAGCGGGCTGTGTTTCATACCCCGCCTCCAGCCAGTTTTTCAGCAATCAGTGCAATACCACCCAGAATCTCGGTGGTACGCTCGAACACATCATCGGGGGTTGCGAGCGATTGCAGCTCAAACTTGCGCATCCGCATCTCGCCCAGTCTGTCGAGCGCGGCATACAGCATCTCGGCCTGCGCCAAGATAATGTCGGCCGCTTCTTTGGGCGTTTTGCCTGTGGGTTTGGCAAAGGCGTCCACTTGGCAGGGTACATCGCCTTTGTAGCCGGCATCGCGGTAGGCGCGGGCTTGGGCTTCGCGGCGTTTGTACTCGACCTCGAAACGGGTCAGCGGCTGCAGCACCTCCTTCACTGCGTCGTTAATCTGTGCTGCCCCCTGCGCCTGCGCGTCAGCAAGCGCTTGGGCGGCAGCGGATTCGGACAACACCCATGCTTTACCGTCCCAAACGTGGTATTCGGACGGGGGCGGTGTAAGGGTAAGCTCGGGCGGCAACTCGCCGGCATGGATTACGATGTCTTCTTCGCCGGTATCGGTGCGGTAGGCGGTTTGACCGCGGTGGTCGGTGATGTAGTGCCATGTTTGGCTGTCCGGCTGCCACTGCGCCGCCTGACCGGCTTTAGCGGCGGGCGGTTCGGTATCGACGCAGCGGGCGGGGATTAACCAGCTTTCAGGCTGCATCGGGTCAGGCCAGGCGGGTGTGGTGATTACAAACACGCCGTCCGTATCCAGTTGGCAGACGGTTTTGGGCTGGGCGCGCTCGCGCCATTGGGCTAGGGTGTCTTGGTTGTGCATGGCGGTTTCCTTTCAGGCTGCATCAGTATTTGATAATCGGCAGCAGCGCGATATTGCGCGGTCGGGTTTCGGTGCCGCCGCTGGCGGTGTAGTCGTCCTTGTGATAACCAAAAACGTTATTCCAATCGCTGTCGTTAACCAGCGTGACCCTAATCCTTTTGGTATCCGACAGATTCTCGAACATTTCATCTGCATTACCGGATATCGGTAGCGCGTGTTTATGCGATCTAAACTCGTCGCCTTGCGCCGAGCCAAACGCGCGGCCGCTATCGATGCCGCGGCTGCCATCCCAGCCGCGCACAAACTCGCCGCGCAAATCGGGCAGCCTGAAATACTGGGCGCCGTCGCCGCTTTGGTTAAACGCCGTGCCGATGGCGGCAAACAGCGCCGGATAGGCCGTGCGCAACAGGCGCGAGCCATCGGCCACCAGCCAGCCCTCGGGCGGGCGCGTGGCGGCAAACCACATCACCGAGCCGGCGGCCACGGCCGGCGTTCCACCCTGCACCTGCACCCACGGCGACCAGTCCTCGTTATTCATACTGGTTTTATGCCGCTCCCAGACATTGGTGCTGTAGGCCTCATACCAATATTGGTGCGCGATACGGCCGTCGGCGCCCGATACCGCCACCAGCTTGCCGCCGCGGCTTCCGGCCGGCAGATTGCGCGACTGGCTGGGGCTTAATACGGCGTAGATGCCGTCGGTTTTCAGGGTGTTTAGGTCGCCGGTGTAGGCTTCGACTTTGAAATTGCCGATGCCGTAGCCGGCGAGCGAGTTGGGTTTGCCGGTGATGCCGCCCCAACCCAAGCTGATGCCGTCCACCGCTGCTTGCGCGGCGGCGGCTTTGTCGTAGGCGGCTTTGACCGCTTTGCTGGTGGCGGCGGTGGATTCGCTGTCGGAATTGGTGGCGCTGGAGAGTTGCACCAGTCCGGCCTGCTGGGTGTTGGCGGCCGGTGGATTTTCCAGCTGGTTTTTCAAATACACGGTGCGGTTGTTGATGCCCTCCAAACATTTGTTGATGGGGGCGCCTTCGCCGCCGATTACGCTGTCGCCCGGTTCGATGCGGCGGCAGTTTTCCGTCCATTCGTTTTTGTCGGTAAGATTAGCCATAGGTAAATGCTCCAAAAGTGTGGGTGCCGTCGAAACGGATTTCGCCGTTCCACTTGAGCGGATTGGCGCGGTAGTCGAGATAAAGCAGTTCGCAGCGCTGTGGAGCGCATTCGGCAAGCATGCGGCGGATTTGGACGGCTTGGGCGACGCTGACCACCCGTTTCACAATCACGGCGTATTTCGCCCAATCGCCCGCTCCGCCGCCGAAAATGTTTTTGCCGTCGAATTTGGCGGCACCGTTCCAGCGCAGGCCGGCGGCGCGCTCGATGATTTCGACTTCGCCCAGCTGCAAGTCCCGAAACAGACGGCGTATGTATTCGGGCGTGCCTTTGTGCTGGTGGCGGCTGACAAAATCGGCAATCAGCCGGCGGCGGGATTCGACGGTTTCGGCAAACTCCCAGCCTTCCGCTTCGGCGATGCTGTTTTCCCATGCCAGCCACGGCAGCCATTCTTCGCCGCATGCGGCCGGGTCTTTGGCGCGGATAATGATGCGCCAGTCGATGGCGGCCAGTTCGGCGGCGGTCATTTCGGCCAGCGCGTGCTGCAGGGGACTGTTGACACCGGGCAGAATGCTCATGGCGTGCTCCGGTCGTTGATGGCAATGACGCGGATAAATTCGCCCGGCGCGCAGACAATGTCTTCGGTGGGGCTATGCAGGGTAACTTTGCGTACGCCGACGCCGTCTAGGGCGCCAATGATTTTCGACAGGGCAAGGCTGGCTTCGAGTTTGCCGTGGCTGTCGAGCAAATCCTGCAGGTCGGCACGCTGTTTTTCGGCCACCGGTTTTTTATCCGGCCCCGCTTCGTATTCGCTGGTGTAGTCGATGGTGATTTCTTTGGCGGTGGCGGCCACCACTTCGACGCTGTCGCACAGCGGGCGGCGGCTTTCGGCAGACAGATGCTGCTGCACGGTATCAATCAGCGTTTGGGTAGGGATGCCGCTGCCGGAATAACTTTTGATATAGACGCGCACGGTTCCGGGCTGCGGGCGGGTCGGGTTGGCATCGGCAACGTCGTCGATATCCAGCGCATGGGCGATATAGGCGCCGCGCGGCCCCGCTGCGGCAAATTTTTCCGGGTGCATTTGGATGCGGCGGCGGAAGTCGGCATCGCTTTCCAGAATTTCAGGGACGGGCGGCGATGCGAGCGGATCGGCAGCCTGAATGATTTTTCGCGCCAATCCGCGCGATGCGCCGATATGCTCCAAGTCTGCGCCCTCGGCCAGCGCGAGAAATCCGGCGCGGGTGGCTTCGTTGATGCGTTGGCGCAGCAGCATTTCGGAGTAAGCCTGCTGCTGCAGGTCGATGGTCAGCGGCTCGCTTTCCAATTGGAGCGTGGCGGCCACGGCTTGGCGGATATGCTCGGGACACAGCGCAATCAGCGCTGTTTTTTTGCGCTCGAAAATCTGCTCGAAGTTGAACTCTTCGACGGCAGCAGGCGCGGGCAGTTGGGTCAGGTCAATTTCCATGCTGGTTGATTTCGAACTGGTAGGCTTGGCCGTTCAGGCTGCCTGAAAGGCGGATTTTGACGCCGCCATGCCCGGGGTCGGCGATGGTTTGGGCGGCGGCAACGGTAAAGCGCGGCTCCCAGCGGGCAATGGCGGCAATCACGGCAGCATTGCACTGCAACAGTGTGGCTTCGTTCAGCGGCGCGTCGATCAAAAGCGGCAGCAGGCTGCCGTACTCTTCGCGCTCGATGCGGGTGCCGATGCGGGTAAACAGGATATTGCGGATGCTTTGGCGCACATGCCCGGCCAGCGGCATCCAACGGCCGGTGGCAGCGTCCATCATTGCGGTGCTCCGGTGCTGCCGCCGCCCGGCTGCACGCCGCCGTGGGTATGGCTGTGCAGGGTGATGCCGTTGGATTCGAGCTTGCCGCCGCTGTGGACGATGTTGCCGGTAATGGTGGCGGCGCTGCCGCTGCCGCTGCTGCCGCTGCTGCCGGTCATGCCGGCCTGATAGGTGAGCATGCCCTGCACGGTAAGCAGGCCGGTTACGGTAGTTTGCGGGCAATCGACGGTTATGCTTTGGGCAGCCTGAATCTCGGCGGTTTTGATGCCGCTGATTTTCAGGCTGCCTTGTGCGTGGTCATACTCAAATACCGCACCGTCGGGCATTTTCATCACGGTTTTGTCGGCACTGGCATCGGGCTGCGGGTGCTGGGACGATGCCAAGCCGCACAGCACCAGGCCGTTTGCGGGTTCGCCGCTGGGTGACAGGATGATGCAGTTTTCGCCGGCGGACGGCGGCCGGTGGACAGATACGCCGCCTGCGGCCGGGACAAAATAGGGCAGCCAGTCGCTGGTTATTTCGCCGCACTGCACGCGCACCAGGCCTTGCGCGGGGTCGGTTCGGACGATGTTTCCCTGCTTGATCAGGTTGGCAATCATGCGGTGGTATTGGGCGGGGTCTTTACTCATGGTTGGCGGGTTCCGTCGGATGCGGGATTATTGCGGGGTGGGTTTCAGGCTGCCAGCGCGGCGGATGGTGCGGGAATGGTTTAGGACTGCTGCCCGAGATGGCTGGCAATCATCTCTTCGATGATGCGCATGTCTTCGGCAGACAGGCCGAGCAGTTGGCGCTCGGGGCGGCCGCTGAAACCGTCCTGGTGGGCGGCGGCGATATAGCCGGTCAGGCCGCCGAAAAAGCCGATGGCGGCTTCGTTGGCATCGGCGCGCATTCGCAAAAAGCGAAACTGGTTGAGCTTGCGGAACATCAGCTGGTTGTGCATGGGCTTGCCGATGCGGTCTTTGCGGGCGGTAAACAGGTGGCCGGATGTGTATTCGAAGCCGATGTATCTGTCGCCCCGGTCGCGCAGGGTTTTGAAGCGGCGCAGTTGGCCGTTGTAGAAAAACGGCTGCTCTTTACGCAGTACGGCGGCCACGCGGTAATTTACGGCAGGCGTTTTGCGCGGGGTGAATGCCGCACCGTCCGGCGTGGTGTTGGCTTTGATGCTCTCTTTGCGGCGTTGGCGCAGGATGCGTCCGATGCGTCCGGACAGCTGCCTGCGCGCGTTGGTGTCGAGACGGCGGATCATGCCGTCGATATGGTTCAGATATTGGGTGAGTGCGTCCATTCAGTCCGTCCGTTTCAGGCTGCTTTGTTTAGGGGACTTTGTGGCCGAGTACGCGCTGCAGGTCGCTGTGGTCGGCGTTTTTCGGGTGGTCGATGATGATGCGGCCGTCGCTGCCGGGGATGGCACGGGTACGCTCGGTCAGTTGCAGCTGGATGAGCAGGTCGGCGGCATCGTGGCGCAGGATGTCGGCTTCAAAGGTGTAGCGTCCGTCGGCATTGGCGCCGGGGTGCAGGATGTCGGCCTGGTGCTTTTGCAGCCAGTTGATGATGACGGCGCGCACTTCGTCCTGACCGCCGCTGTAGTTTTCGATCAGGACGGTCAGGGTGTAGGCGGTTTCGTGGCTTAGGGTGCTTTTGTATGCCTGCACGCGGCCGTCAGTAACAAACATCGCCAGTTTTTCGGGGTTGGTGGCGATTTCGGGCAGGGCACGTTCGATTTCAGCGCGCAGCGATGCGGGTTTTTCCATAGCGTTCGATTTCTTCTTGGCATTCTGTGCAGCAGCGGCAGCCGGGGACGGCCAGGCGGCGCTCTTCGGGGATGGCTTCGCCGCACTCTTCGCAAAACCATGCGGAGACGATGGATGCGGCGGCGGATTTGGCTGCCTGCGCTTCCAGCGCGTATCGGCGGTGCAGCTCTTCGATTTCGCAGGCTTGGTCGATTTGGCGGCTCACGGGCGGCGGCCTTTCAGGCTGCCTGCATTGTGGCTGTCGATGCAGTGTTGCAGGGTGTTGCGGGCAATGCGGCATTGCTCGAGCGCGGCAGCGGTGGCGAGATAGGCGTCGGCCAGCTCGCCGTTGGTGCGGATGTCGGCCTCGGGCGCACGGCATTCGGGTACGTTGGGACACAGCAGCAGGGCGCTGCGGGCAGCACGGTTTTCAGGCTGCCTTGCGGTGCAGGCGGCCAGCAGTACGGCGGCAATCAGGGCGTATCGTTTCATTTGACTGCCTTTCTGATGTCTTCGGGCAGGGCTTGGTTGGCCCATTGCGGGTGTTTGCTTTTGGCCTGCGCCAATGCTTCGCGGCTGGTTTCGGCTTCGTACCGGGCGGCGGCCAGACGGCGCACCAGCTCTTGATTGGTTTCAAAGTAGGCGGCGGCGCGCTGCTCGGCGGCGGCCAGCTCGGCTTGTGTGCTGTGCAGCTCGCTTTGGCTTTGTGCCAGTCTGTCTTCGGCGGTACGGCGTGCCTGTACCTGATGGCAGGCGGTGGCAATCAGGGCAACGGCCAGCAGCAGGGCGGCGGCGATGGCGGTTTGCGCCGGTCGAGCGCTTAGGATTTTGATCAGCTGATACATGGTGCGTCCTTTCAGGCTGCCTTATCCGCCAGCTCCTGATAGCGGCGGTATGCGTTGGCAAGCTTGGCGTCGTAGTTGTTTTTTTGGTAGGCAGGGCCGTTGTAGCGTTTGGCAAAGGCTGCCCAATCGTGCTTTTTCAGGGCGGCGTGCATGGCTTTGTCGGCTTTGACAAAGCGGGCAAAGGCAGTCAGCTGCTGCCCTTCGCTTTCTTTCATGGCATCGACAAAGGTATGGATGCTGTCAAAACCGGCCTGCTTGTAGTTAAAGCCCATGATTTGGAACAGTCCCCACGATGCGGATTCCATTGCGGCTTCGTGGTGGTACATCATGGCTCGGGCAAGGCGCGGATATTCGGCGACACCGCCTTTGTAGCCGCCCGGGGCGTTTTGGCAGATGTGCGGCGCTTCGCTGCAGGCGGCGGTATAGGCGGTACTGTCGCGCTCTTTGAGCAGACGGGCGAAGATGTGGCGCTCGAATAGGATTTTGACGCGCTGCTGCGGTTCGTTCAGATAGCCCGCGCCCGCGCTTTCCACTTGGATAACGGCCTTGACGGCGGCGGGTTCGACTTCGAGCAGCGCGGCGGCTTGGGCGATGTCTGCTTCGGTGAGCGATTTGGTGGGGCGGCCGGACAGGGCGGCGCGGGTGGCGTCGCCGCAGCGGCCGTCGGCCATCAGGCCGTTGGCCGCCTGAAACTGAATCAGTGCCTGCTCGGTGGCTTCGCCGAACAGGCCGTCGGCGGCGATGTTGGCGCCGTGGCGGTTCAGCGCGCTTTGCAGTTCGGCGACTTCGGCGCCGCGTGCGCCGTATTTGAGTATGTGCATTTTGGTTTTCCTTGGATTGGGGCAGCCTGAAAGTTTCAGGCTGCCTTGTTGTGTTCGGGTTTCGGGTGAATGCGGGGTTTGCTGCGGGTAGTGGTACCCGGCGCGGCGGGTTTGGGCGGCTGCGGGTGGATTTTGCCGACGTTGCCGCGCGCCAAAAGCAGGTTGCCGGTGTGGACGGCAAGGCCGAGTATCAGCAGCCAGTCGACCAGCCATTCGGCACGGGCGACGGCGGCGATGGACAGCGCGGCCATTTGCACGAAAATCAGATAGGCGGTGAGTGCAATCACGGGTTTGTGGGTGCGCCCGCGTTTGTCGAAAAACAGTATGGACAGCGCGGCGGCGGCGGACAAAACCTGCACGGCGGTGTATTGGGCTGGGGTCATGGCTTCTCCTTTTGGGGCATATGGCCGCCGAAACGGTCGATCAGGGCGTATGCGTATTGGATGGAGACGACGACAAAGGCGGATGCGACGGCGGCGCCGGTAAATTCGTTGAGCGAAATCGGCGCGCGCTCGGGCAGAAACCAGTTGACGATGTCTGCGGCGCCGCTGCCGCCGAACAGGCCGCTCAAATAGGAAATGGCAAACAGCCATGCCTTGGAAAAGGCGCTGTAGCCCTGGCGGCTTAGGATAAACAGGCTGCTACCGACCAGGGCGCCGACGGCGACGGATGCGGGCAGGTGGTAGCTGCCGATGATGATGACGGCGGTGTTGATCAGCGTGGTTTCTTTGTCGGCGGCGGTCATGGTGTGTTCAGTCCCATAGATTCAGAGTGGGGATGGTTTTTTGTTTGGGCTGCGCTTCGGGCAGGCGGATGGCGATGCCTGCGGGCAACAAGGCCGGTTGGGCGCACAAATAGTGGTTGGCTTCGAGTATGCGTTCTACTTGGCCGCGGCTTTCGCCGTAATGGCGGTAGGCAATGGCCGAAAGGGTGTCGCCCTGGCTGCTGATGATTGTTTTCATACCAGCTCGCAGTCGTTGCGGTAATGCCCGAGCAGGTCGGCGACGGCGTAATGGCCGTTGCGCCGCTCGGCGCGGGCTTGGGCGGTTTTGGCTTCTGCCAGCGTGCCTGCTTTGCCGGCAGCGTCGTAATCGGCGTACTGCTCGAGCAGCAGGGCTTTGGTGTAGGCGTAAACGGCGGTACGGTAGCGCTCGGCGGGGTCGGTTTGCCCTGCCGTTTGCACTTCGGCCAGGCTGCTGTGGCGGCGGGGCAGTGCGGATAGCTGGCGGCGGGTTTCGGCAACGGCTTCGCCGGCGGCCTGAAACAGGCGTTCTGGGGTGACGGTGTTGTCGATGCGGCAGGAGAGACGCATTTGGTCTAGGTCGGTGTCCGGCCAAAAGCTGCCGCCG
The DNA here is from genome assembly GCF_028680565.1 of Kingella sp. SNUBH-2017. Lineage (NCBI taxonomy): Bacteria > Pseudomonadati > Pseudomonadota > Betaproteobacteria > Neisseriales > Neisseriaceae > Kingella > Kingella sp. SNUBH-2017. Next base: position 18,027 of record NZ_JAPHVK010000014.1, on the reverse strand, counting down.
TCGATTTGGCGCAGGTGTCCGGGCTGTTGGATACCGGGGGCGGCGGCAAAGCTGATGCCGTTTTGCGGGAGCGGCATGGCGGTTTCCTTTGGGCGGGTTTGTCAGGGTATGGCAGGTGCGGCGGCGCGGGCGGTGCGGCAGCCGGGGGCATACCTGCCGACCGGCCGCCGTCTGCCATACGGCGGGGAAGACTGTTTTTCGGCAGTTTTCAGGCTGCCTTTTCCAGGGCAGCGATACGTTTTTTGACACCGATTTTGTCGTTGTAGGCGACGGCGGCGCGGTAGCGGGACAGTGCCAGGGCGACATCGCCTGCTTCTTCGGCACGCTCGCCTGCGGCTTTGAGCATCTTGGCGCGGATTTGGTCGGCCATATTCAGGATGTGCAGGCCGCTTTCGTTTTTGCCGGATGCCCACGCCACCAGTGTGTTGAGATGTTCGGGTGAGACGTCGGCCCCGGCGGCGATGCGTTCTGCCGCTTCTTCGATGATGATTTCGGGCAGGCTTCGCTGGTATTCGTCGCTGCTCTCTACTCCTGCGCGGATGGCAGTTTCGGCCAGCGGCATGGCTTCGTCGATGCGGCCGGTATCGATCAGCCAAATCAGGCAGGTGGGGGTGATGCGGTCGTCGCTTTGCACTTGGCCGCTTTCGATGACGCCGGAGAGCCATTCGGCATAGCGCGGCAGCATTTCGGTTTTGGCGGCGATTTTGTCGGATACGCCGTTTAAGCCTTTGATGATGGCTTTATCGGCCTGCAGCGATTGGAGCAGGCGCCGGTATTCGGTCATTTCGCTCAGGTCGGCATCCTGTGACTGGATGGCGGCTTGTGCTTCGCGGTGGGCGCGGGCGGGGCTGGTCATGGCTTCGTCCTTTCTTTACAAGGCAGCCTGAAGGGTTTTCAGGCTGCCTTTTTGCGTTATGCGGTGTGTTTCAAGTTTTCGATCAGGGCGGCGGCGCCGTACTCTTCGACGATGAAATCAATGTTTTTGCTTTGGAAGCTGACGATGCGGTCGGCTTCGGGTTCATCGCGGATGAGCCGCCGCTCGCCGCCGGTTTGGTAGTAGATCGACAGGTTTTTGAGCGGGGTGATCAGCAGGGTGTCTTTGGGCATGTTGGGGACGTGCAGCACGGGCAGGCCACCGAGTGTGCGTTTTTCGCTCAGGCGGCCGCCTGCTTCGAGTTCGGTGGCTTTTTCGCCGCCTGCGTTGATGATGCGCAGGTATTTGTCGCCGACGGTTTGGCGGTTGGCGATGACGACAAAGTCGTTGCGGTCGGCGTGGCGCTCGTCCATCAGTTCGTTCAGGGCGTCGGTTACTACGGCGTCGAGATTTTTGTAGTCGGCGGCACCTGCACCGTATTCGACTTCTTTTTTGGCGGTGCCGACTTGTCCGGTCTGCCAGCCTAAGACGCGGGTGGGGTTTTCTTCGCGCATTTTTTGCAGCCAGCCTTTGGCAACGTCTTGCAGCAGGGGGTTGGCTTGGGCGTCGCTGTCTGCGGCGCGGGTTTTGCCGTTCATGCCGATGGTGATCAGGCTGATGGCGATGGACTGGGCGACTTTTTTGTTGATGCGGGCGGGGAAGTCGGCGGCGATGTGTGCCCATTGGTCGATTTCGTCGTAGCGCAGGAATACGTCGAAGTTGGTTTTTTCCAAGGTGTAGCGGCGGCCGGTCAGGCTGTGGATGGATTTGGGCTTGCGGGTTTTTCTGCCGTCGGAGGTATCGGTGTTGCTGCCGATCAGGCCGGTAGAGAGGCCGATGAGTTCACCGAGTTTTTCGGTTTTTCCGACCAGGTTGATTTTTTGCAGGAACTCGGAATCGAGTGCGATTTCGTCGTACATGTGCTGGACGGCGGCAGGGGCGACGGCGAAACCTTCGCGCACTTGGGCTTCGCTGATGTGGTTGGCGTGGGCGACGGCGCTGTAGACGGCGGCCATTGCGGCGGCGATGCGGGTCATCTGGGTCATGGTTTTTCCTTTGATGGGTGTGTTTGGTGTGGGGTGCTGTCTTTACCAGCCGACAGTGGGCGGGGTGTGGCCGGTGTGCGGTTGGCGCTCGGGTGTGGCGGGTTCGGTTTCGAGTTTTTGCAGCAGCTCGCTGTACTGTTTTTCGACGGTTTCGACTTTGGCGGCCAGCTTTTGAACCAGCTCTGCGGCGGCTTGGTATTCGGCGCGGTAGTCGGTCTGCGTTTCTGTGGGTTTTTCAGGCTGCTCTTCGACGATGATTTCGGGCTGGGGCCGTTCGTTTTTTTTGAACAGGGCAAGCAGGCGGGCGAAGATGCCTTCGGCGATTTGTTCGGTCTGTGCCCTGGCTTGGGTGTCGTCGGTTTGCTGCGGGGTTTCGGTCGGGGTCATGGCGGTGCTTTCTTCGATGGGTCGGTATTGGGAAAAGGTGGTGTCCTGTTGTCCGGCCAGTGCTTGGGCGCGGCTGTAGTTGGCGGTGGTGCCGAGACTGGCGGGGGTGTCGGTAATGGCGACGCCGACGAGATAGGCTTTGCCGGTGTTGGCAAAGTTGGCGGCGATTTCCATGCTGGTATAGATTTTTTGGCCGCTCTGCCACAGGTTTTGCAGGGCGGGCTGGACGGCGAAACGGGCAAGCAGGGCGGTTTTCTCGGGGTCTTTGTGCCATGCTTGGGCTTTGAGTTCGACTACGTCGCCGTAGCCGCCTGCGTACTCGGGAAACAGGAAATTCATGTGTTCGAGATTGATGCGGGCGCCGTAAACGTCGGGGTCGTAGCTTTCGGCCATTTGTTTGAGCGTGTCGGCTTCGATGGTGCGGCCGTCTATGGTGTCGCCGGATACGCCGATGATGCGCCAGTCGGTAGTAGGGGTTTTGCTGCCCATGATGGGGGTGCCTTGTCCGTGGTTGCGGGAAATGCGGGAATCTTGGCAAGTCGGGCGCTTTGGGTAAACCGGCGGGGATTTTGGGGGGATTTTTTAGGACGGGGCGGCTTTCAGGCTGCCTGAAAAGGCGGTTAGATTGCGTGCTGTGTGAATTTTTTGGAGTTTGCGGCGATGGCTGCGCTAAACAGTAATCTTGATCCGCGCATTCAGGCGCGGTTGTTGTATTGGCAGGGTTGGCGGATTTCGGATATTGCGCGCTCGCTGGGCATGAAGGCGGGCGTGATTTATTCGTGGAAAAGCCGGGAGAATTGGGACGGCGGTACGCCGATACAGCGGGTGCAGGCAAGCGCGGAGATGCGGCTGCACCAGCTGATGCACCAGCCGAAAAAGTCGGATGCGGACTATAAGGAAATCCGCCAGCTGTCGAATGTGGTGGCGGGCAGTGTGCGCTCTCCCCGCGAGACGGGGCAGCCTGAAAACGAAAAGGGCAGCCTGAACGGTGCGGCAGCGGATTATCGGGTGCCGGATATCGACCATCCGCCGCGTGCGCCTAGGGAGCGGCGGGAGCGGGTGCCGTCTAACCGCAAGACGGAATACAACTGTTTTTCTCCGGAGCAGGTCAAACGGGTGCAGGAGATTTTTAGGGAGCAGATGTTCGACTATCAGCGCTTTTGGCTGGAGTGCCGCGAGCGTTTCCGTAATCTTTTGAAATCGCGCCAAATCGGGGCGACGTTTTTCTTTGCGCGCGAAGCGCTGATGGATGCGCTGGTTTCGGGGAAAAACAAGATTTTTCTATCGGCATCTCGGGCGCAGGCATTTCAGTTTAAGCAGTACATGATTGACTTGGCCGAGATGGTGGGGGTGGAGCTGCGCGGGGATGCTATCCGCCTGAACAATGGGGCGACGCTGTATTTTCTCGGTACGAACAGCCGTACGGCGCAGGGGCGCCACGGGGATTTGTATGTGGACGAGTATTTTTGGATTCCGGACTTTAAGGAGTTGACGCGGCTGGCCAAGCCGATGGCGGCGCAAAAGCAGTATCGGATTACTTATTTTTCGACGCCTTCGGCGCTGTCGCATCCGGCTTATCCGTTTTGGTCGGGCGAGCAGTTTAATGAAGGGCGGCCGGTATCGGAGCAGGTGAAGTTTGCGGTGGATCATGCGGCGCTGGCTCCGGGGCGGCTGTGTGAAGATGGGCAGTTTCGGCAAATTGTTACGCTGGATGATGCGGAGAGAATGGGCTGCACGCTGTTTGACCGTGCGCAGCTGATGCGGGAGAACTCGCCCTCGGAGTTCCGCCAGCTGTTTATGTGTGAGTTTGTGGAGACGGGCGACGGGGTGTTTGATTTGGCTTCGCTGATGCGCTGCACGGTGAGTTCGTGGGATGTGTGGGCGGATTTCTATAAGCCGCTGGCTCGGCGGCCGGTGGGGGATTTGCCGGTGTGGATCGGTTACGACCCGGCGGATGGGGGGGATTCTGCGGCGCTGGTAGCGGTGCTGCCGCCGCGCTTTAACGGGGATGCGTTCCGTATTTTGGAGCGGCATCTGCTGCGGGGCAATGATTTTCAGGAGCAGGCGGATTTTGTCCGGGGGATGTTGTCGCGCTACCGGGTGGAAAAAATCGTGATTGATAAGACGGGGCTGGGGGCGGCGGTGTTCCAATTGGTGCAGGGCTTTTTTCCGCGTGTGCTGGGGATTAACTATTCGCTGCCGGAAAAGGCGCTGATGGTGGGCAAGATGCAGTCGCTGCTGCGCGATAAGCGGGTGCAGTGGGATACGGATTTTAAGGACGTTACGGCGGCGTTTTTGGCGATTCGGGCGGTCGTTACGGCCAGCGGGCGCAATGTTACTTACGAGAGCCCGCGATCGCGGGAAATCAGCCATGCGGATGTGGCGTGGGCGGCAATGCAGGTGTTTTATCAGGAACCGTTGGACGGTATCAGCCAGCCGCGCGGATCGGTGGAGATTTTTTAATTTAGGCTGCCTGCAATCAGGCGGCCGCTTTTGCTTGGAGTTTATTATGGATATCGATGTATTTAGTTTCGAAGATGTGGACGGCGAGCGCCGTTTGTTCGATTTTTTGGGCTGCGTGAACAACGGGGTCTATTTTGAGCCTCCGGTGTCGTGGGCGGATGTGCTGTCGCTGTTGGGCAAGGGGGTGCATCATGCCAGCGCCCTACAGGCCAAAATCAATATTTTAAAGGTTACGTTCCGGCCGACGAAGTGGCTGTCGCGCACGGAGTTTGAGAAGCTGGCCTTTAACTATCTGGTGCTGGGCAACGGCTATCTTGAGATTGTGCGCAACCGTTTGGGGGCGCCGATTGAGATGCGCAGCCGTTTGGCACTGTATATGCGCCGCGCGGCCAACCTGCGGGATTTCATTTATCTGCGCGACGGCTGGGCGCACGATTGGGAAAAAATTGGCGGCAACGATATGGTGCACATCATGCAGCCGAATCTGCGGCAGGAAGTCTATGGTCTGCCCTATTATCTGGCGGCCATCGACAGCGTGGAATTGAATGCGGCGGCAACGAAGTTCCGCGTGCGCTACTACCGCAACGGCTCGCATGCAGGGTTTATCCTGTATGCGACGGATGCAAATATCAACGAAGAAGACTGGGAGAATGTGAAAAATCAGTTGCGCAATGCTAAGGGAGCGGGCAATTTTAAAAACGTGCTGCTGCGCTCGCCCAACGGCAACGGCGAAGGCTTGAAGCTGATTCCGATTGCGGAAGTGGCGGCCAAAGATGAGTTCCTGAACATTAAGCAGGTGTCGGCGGAAGATATGCTGGCGGTGCACCGGGTGCCGCCGTCGCTGATGGGAATTGTGCCGAAGGCGGGCGGCGGCCTGGGTGATGCGGAAACGGCAGCGCGGGTGTTTGCCACCAATGAAGTGGCACCCTTGCAGCAGTCTTTTCTCGATGTGAACGACCTGCTGGGCTTTGAAGTGTTTGCGTTCGACCGTTATGTGATCGAGAGTGGGACAGCAGAAGCGGGGGGCGCCGGAACGGGCGGGGGAAGCGGGGGGCGGTAGCGTCAGATATGAGCCGTCGGCAATTGCCGACGGTTTTTTTTGTGCTCCCTCATGCGGCAACAGAAAAATTTTCAGATCTGGATGGCTGTAGGCACGCCGCGCGGGCTTCCCTCCCGCCTGCGCATGGCAGATAAAAACGCATTTTTTTATACATGGGCAAAATCCGCACCGTCCGTAGAATTGCAAGCGCTTGCGGCCGTTTTTTGGTTCTAAAAAATTACTCGTTTTCAAACCAAACCGCGCAATATTTTCCTAAACCTTGCGAGCCTGTTTTTCGCCTTGTTTTGCGTTCCACAAAAAAAATTCTGCCCTTGATTTTTCAACAAAAACCAATGCAGAAAACTTAATAATTGCGGAACAAAAATTGTACTATATCCCGTACAAATACTACATTTATTTGCTTGTATCGTGAAAGCGGCAAATGCCCAAACGCTTTTTCGGGTTTTTGCCGTTTCAGGCTGCCGCAAACAGCGGCCGGGCAGCCTGAAAAACGGCGGCGCTTGAGCCTGCAGCCGGCTTTATACGGCGGCTTCCGCGGTTTCGCCGGTGCGGATGCGGATGACTTCTTCTACCGGCAGGATAAAGATTTTACCGTCGCCGATTTTGCCGGAACGGGCGGTTTCGATGATGGTTTCCACCGCCCGCTCGACCAGATCGTCGGCCAGCACCAGCTCGATTTTGACTTTGGGCAGGAAATCGACGGCGTATTCGGCACCGCGATAGACTTCGGTGTGGCCTTTCTGGCGGCCGAAACCTTTGACTTCGCTCACGGTCATGCCGGTGATGCCGATTTCGGTGAGTGCTTCACGTACATCGTCGAGTTTGAAGGGTTTGATGACGGCTTCGATTTTTTTCATGGCGCTAAACGGTTGGTTTCAAATGCACAGGCAGCCTGAAAAGGTTTTCAGGCTGCCTGATGGGAAAGCGGCAGGTTATTTTTTGCCTTTTTTGGCCGGTGCTTTTTTGGCAGCGGGCGCGAGCGCGTCTTTCAGCGCTTTGCCGGGGGTAAATTTCGGCACGCGGGCGGCCGGAATCTGGATCGGCTCTTTGGTTTTGGGGTTCAGGCCTTGGCGGGCTGCACGTTCGGCCACTTTGAAAGCGCCGAAGCCGACCAGCGAAATGCTGTCGCCGCCGTGCAGGGCTTCTTTCACTACTTCGGTAAAGGCATCCAGTGCTTTGCCGGCGTCGGCTTTGCTCAAACCAGCCTTCTGGGCGATGGCATCAACCAATTCGGATTTGTTCATATCAGTCCCTTTCTGTAAGGATAGATGGAGAAAAAGCGTGCCGACGCCCTTTTTTGGCGGGCTGCCGGTACCGTTTTGAAACTGCGCTGGGTTATATCAATTCTCAAATTGCGGTGTCAAGCAATAAATGCAGGGCGGCGGCTTTTTTTCCGCTTTGCCAGCCGCCTGCAGGCTTTATGCAACACTGGCGCGGTTTTTTCAGTGCTGGCGCGTTTTCGGGCTTGACTTGGCCTTCTTGGCTGTGACAGGCGCGGCCGGCGTTTCAGGCTGCCCTTCGGCGCGGTAGGGTTCGGGCTGGCGTTCCAAACCCCACTCGAAGACCTGGTCTATCCACTGCACCGGATGGATTTCCAGCCCTTCTTTGACGTTTTGCGGGATTTCTTCCAAATCCTTCACATTGTCTTTGGGAATCAGCACATGCTTGATGCCGCCGCGCAGGGCGGCCAGCAGTTTTTCCTTCAAGCCGCCGATGGGCAGGACTTCGCCGCGCAGGGTGATTTCGCCGGTCATGGCTACGTCGGCGCGCACGGGGATGTTGGTCAGAGCGGACACCATCGCCAGCGTCATGGCGATGCCGGCGCTGGGGCCGTCTTTGGGTGTGGCGCCTTCGGGCACATGGACGTGCATGTCGTGCTTCTCGTAAAAGTCGGGCGCGATGCCGAGACTTTCGGCGCGGGAGCGCACAACCGTCCACGCGGCGCTGATCGATTCCTGCATCACGTCGCCCAGTTTGCCGGTGCGCACGATGTTGCCTTTGCCTTTGAGCGCGGCCGCTTCGATGGTCAAGAGTTCGCCGCCGACTTCTGTCCACGCCAGGCCGGTTACTTGGCCGATGCGGTTTTCGCTGGCGGAAACGCCGTAGTCGAAACGGCGCACGCCGAGAAAATCGTGCAGATTGGCGGCGCTAACGGTGATGGTTTGCGCTTTTTTGCTGCGCGAGCCGGTTTTCAGGCTGCCTTTGCGTTCGGTTTGGATCACGGCTTTGCGGCAGATTTTGGCGATTTCGCGGTCGAGCGAGCGCACACCGGCTTCACGGGTGTAGTAGCGCACGATGTCGCGCACCGCGCTTTCTTCCACTTTGAGCTCGCCTTCTTTCACGCCGTTGCGCTGCATCTGTTTGGGTACCAGATACTGCATGGCGATGCTGACTTTTTCGTCTTCGGTGTAGCCGGAAAGACGGATGATTTCCATGCGGTCGAGCAGGGCGGGCGGGATGTTCAGGCTGTTGGACGTGGCGATGAACATCACGTCGCTCAGATCGTAATCGACTTCGATGAAGTGATCGGCGAATTTGCTGTTTTGCTCGGGATCGAGCACTTCCAACAGCGCCGCAGCGGGGTCGCCGCGAAAATCGTTGCCGAGTTTGTCGATCTCGTCGAGCAGAAACAGCGGGTTTTTCACGCCGGCTTTAACCATGCTCTGCATGATTTTGCCGGGCATCGAGCCGATGTAGGTGCGGCGGTGGCCGCGGATTTCGCTCTCGTCGCGCACGCCGCCCAGCGCCATGCGCACGTATTTGCGGCCGGTGGCTTTGGCGATGGACTCGCCCAGCGAAGTCTTACCGACCCCGGGCGGACCGACCAGACACAGGATCGGGCCTTTGATTTTGTCGGTGCGTTTTTGCACGGCCAAATATTCCAAAATGCGCTCTTTGACCTTTTCCAGCCCGTAGTGGTCGGCATCCAGCACCAAATCGGCCTTGGCGATGTCTTTGCTGACGCGGGTTTTCTTTTTCCACGGCAATTCGACCAGCGTTTCGATGTAGTTGCGCACCACGGTGGCTTCGGCCGACATCGCCGGCATCATTTTCAGCTTTTTAAACTCGGACAGCGCTTTTTCTTCCGCTTCCTTAGGCATGCCGGCGGCGCGGATCTGTTTTTCCAGTGCTTCCATCTCGCCGCGCTCGTCTTCTTCGCCGAGCTCTTTCTGAATCGCCTTAATCTGTTCGTTCAGATAGTACTCGCGCTGGGATTTGTCCATCTGGCGTTTGACTTTGCCGCGGATGCGTTTTTCCACTTGCAGGATGTCCAGCTCGCCTTCGATCTGGCCGAGTAGGTATTCCATGCGCTCGGTGGCGTCGGCGGTGTCCAGAAGATGCTGGCGCTGTTCGAGTTTCAGCTGCAGATGGGCGGCGATGGTGTCGGCCAGGCGGCCGTTGTCGCTGATTTCCTGGATGGACGACAGCACTTCGCCGGGAATGCGTTTGTTGAGCTTGGCGAACTGGTCGAACTGCGCCAGCAGGGTGCGGCGCAGCGCTTCGCTGTCGGCGCCGGCGTGTTCGGTTTCGGCCACCGGCAGGATTTGGCTTTCGAAATGGCTGCCGTTGTCGTACACGCTGAGGGCGCGGGCGCGGAACATGCCTTCGACCAGCACTTTGACCGTGCCGTCGGGCAGCTTCAGCACCTGCACGATTTTGGCGATGGTGCCGGTGGCGTGCATATCATCGGGATTGGGCGTTTCGTCGTTGCCGTTGCGCTGGGCAAGCAGGAACACCGGCGTGTCGGCATCCATGGCGGCGTTGAGCGCGGCCACGGATTTTTCGCGGCCGACAAACAGCGGCAGCACCATGTGCGGGTAAACCACCATGTCGCGCAGCGGCAGGGTGGGCAGGGAATGGGTTTCCGGAGTGTGGGGTGTATAGGCCATCGGAGTCTCGTGATGTTCGGGTTTGTTCGGTGCCGGCAAAGAGCGTTTGCCCCTGCCGGCGGTTCGCCCTAAATAGGGCGGAAGGCGGCGGATTTCAAGCGGGGATGCTTGGGGAGATGGTATTTTGCGGTTTAGGGGGTTTTCAGGCTGCCTGAAAATGTGGGATTCGGATACTTTATACGGCAGCTTTCAGGCAGGTTTTCTTAGCTGGACAAATAGTTTGAAGCAGCCTGAAAACAACAGGGCGGCGGTGGTTTGATTCGGTTTTAATTTTAAGGATTTCCATTTCCGTCGGCAAAAAAACTTCAGGCAGCCTGAAACGCTTTTCAGGCTGCCTGAAAGGCAACGGGCTGCGGTGCTTAGCGCGGGCGGCCGCTGCGGCGTTTGGATTTGTTTTTCTGGCGCGCCATTTCCTGATTGGCAGCCTGTTTGCTGATGCGCTCGCTCAGGCGGCGTTCGGCTTCCTGTTCGGAGCAGTTCATTGCTTTGCTGGCGATGAAAACCGCGTCTTTGCGCGCCTGGCCGCCGGTGAAGTACATGCGGCGCAGGTCGGCGGGGTGGATTTTGCCGGCTTTGAGATCGATGTTGAAACGGGCGGCGCTGTCGATCAGTTTTTTCTGCTTCCAGTACATAAAGCCGGTGGCGCCGCCGACGGCGCCGGCAACCAGGCCGACGCCGCTTAAAAGCGCCCAATACCAGCTGGCGCCGAGCAGGTAGGCGACCATGGCAATAAAGGCGGCCATGGCAAACCAAACGATAAAGATGCGGGTTCTGTCCATAATGGGGTTCCTTGTTAAATCATGGTAAGGGCAGCCTGAAAACGGTTTTCAGGCTGCCAAACGGGTAATCAGCCGCTTGATTCCGTCCCAAGCGTCGCCGTCTTCGGCGCCTTTGATCTGGCGGTCGATGCGGGCGCATTCCTGCAGCGCGGCGGTAAGGCGGGCGGGGCTGATGCGGGCGGCGGCAGGCGGGGCGCTGTGCTGTTTGTCGCCCCACAGGCGCAATTCGTTGCGCACGCTCTGCACGCTGCGCCCCTGCTTGAGCGCGGCCGAGAGCCGGATCAGGGTGCGGATGTCTTCGCTGAGCGACCACAGCAGCAAAACCGGCTCTTCGCCTTCGGCCTGCAGGCCTTCGAGCAGTTGGGCGCTGCGGCGGATGTCGCCGCGCATCCAGGCCGATGAAAGCTGGAAAACGTCGAAACGGGCGACGTTGGCCACTGCGTTTTCCGCTTCGGCCAGCGTCAGCAGATGGCCTTTGGGGTAGAGCAGGGCGAGTTTGTCGATTTCCTGCGCTGCCGCCAGCAGATTGCCTTCCACGCGCGAAGCAAACAGCGACAGCGCTTCGCCGTCGATATCCAGATCGCGCGCGTTCAGGCGGCGGCGTATCCAGGCGGGCAGCTCGGCGGCGCCGACGGGCTTGGCTTCGTAAACCGTGCCGTTTTTGGCAAACGCGGCGAACCATTTGCTCTGCTGCTGGCTGCGTTCGAGCTTGGGCATCACGACAAGGGTAAGGGTGTCCGGCGGCGGGTTTTGCGCCAGCTCCAGCAGCACGTCACCGCCGTTTTTGCCGGGCTTGCCGTTGGGAACGTGAATTTCCAGCAGCTTCAAATCGGCAAACAGCCCGCTGCTGGCGGCGGCGCCGAGAATGTCTTTCCAGTTGAACTGCGAATCTTCGCTGCTGTAGCGCTCGCGGTTGAGATAGCCTTGTTCGCGGGCGGCGGCACGCAGGGCGTCGAGCGCTTCGATGCGCAGCAGGTCTTCTTCGCCGTGCAGCAGGTAAAGCGGCTTCAAAGGGGCGTTCAGGCTGCCTGAAAATGCCATGCTTGCCCCTATTCGGCACTCAGAAAGCGCAGGCGGTAAACAATCTGCTCGGCGGCATCGGCCTGCATTTCTTTCCACACGGTCTGCTCTTCTTCCTGCTTGCCCAACACCATGCTGTCGGCGTAGGGCAGGGTGCGGCGCACTTCGACTTCAATCGGCGCGCCCCACGGCTGGCCGTTGCGGTAGGCCTGCGCCGACACTTTCAGCGACAGCAGGTATTCGTTGAGCTTGGCGGCGCGGGTGATGGTGTAGATGTCTTTTTTGCTGTCGATATTGACGATTTCCAAATCCGCCTGCGCGTGGGCGGCGGCAACCGGCAGCGCATCGGCATGGCGCAGCGCGTCTTCCAGCGGCTGCTGCAGCGAGTTGCCGGCAACATGCCAGGCGCGTACCGGCAGCGAACCGCCCAGCAGGCGGCCTTTGGGTTGGAAGCCGCAGGCGGCCAGAAGCAGCGCGGCAAAGAGAGCGAAAATTCTGATGGTCATAAGTTTTGCAGGCGCTCGGGCGCCGGTTGTGCCGCGAAAGCGGCGGCGGTGTGTATTATAGCGGAAAGACTCTATAATTGCTGGTTTGGGTTGGAATGCGTTAACAAACGTTAGCACGATTGCGCGGCTTTCAGGCTGCCTGAAACGGAGAACATTATGGATTGGAACACGCTGGCGGAAATCGACCGCCGTCACATCTGGCACCCGTATGCCACCATCCCCAACCGCCTGCCGGTGTATCCGGTTGCGCGGGCGCAGGGCTGCACGCTCGAATTGGCCGACGGCCGCCGCCTGATCGACGGCATGTCTTCGTGGTGGGCGGCGCTGCACGGCTACAACCATCCGCGGCTCAACCGCGCTGCCGCCGCCCAGCTGGAAAACATGAGCCATGTGATGTTTGGCGGCCTGACCCACGAACCGGCGGTGCGGCTGACGCAGGCGCTGCTCGACATCCTGCCCGCGCCGCTGAACCGCGTGTTTTATACCGACAGCGGCTCGGTGGCGGTGGAAGTGGCGATGAAAATGGCGCTGCAGTACCAAAGAGCCGTCGGGCAGCCTGAAAGCCGCTGCCGCTTCGCCGCCGTGCGCGCCGGCTATCATGGCGACACCTGGCACGCGATGTCGGTGTGCGGCCCGGAAACCGGCATCCACAGCCTGTTTGCCGCCGGATTGCCGCTGCAGTATTTCCTGCCGCAGCCGGCCAGCCCCTTTCACGGCGAATGGCAGCCTGAAAGCATCGCGCCGCTGGCCGATCTGCTGGCGCAAAAGCACCACGAAATCGCCGGCCTGATACTCGAACCCATCGTGCAGGGCGCCGGCGGCATGTATTTCTACCACCCCGAATACCTGCGCCGCGCCCGCGAATTGTGCGACCATTACGGCGTGGCGCTGATATTCGACGAAATCGCCACCGGGTTTGGCCGTAGCGGCAAAATGTTTGCGCTCGAACACGCCGGCGTGGTGCCCGACATCATCACCCTGGGCAAGGGGCTGACCGGCGGCTATCTCACGCTGGCCGCCGCCGTCTGCCACGAGCGCATCGCCCAAGCCATCGACGAGAGCGACCATCCCTGGCTGATGCACGGCCCCACCTTTATGGCCAACCCGTTAGCCTGCGCGGTGGCCGCCGAAAGCCTGGCCATGCTGCGCGAAAGCCCGTGGCAAGAGCGGGTGGCGCAAATCGAAAGCATGATGCGCGACGGGCTGGCCGCCGCCGCCGGCTGGCGCTGCGTGCGCGAAGTGCGCGTGCTCGGCGCCATCGGCGTGCTGGAAATGCACGCGCCGGTGCCAACCGCCACCCTGCAGCCGCGGCTGGTCGATAAAGGCGTGTGGGTGCGCCCCTTCGGCAATATGGTTTACCTGATGCCGCCCTTTGTGATTTCCGCCGACGAATTGCAGTTTCTCGTCCGCCAGACGCTGGCGGCGGTTGCCGAAGAATACGGCGAAGAGTGGACGCCGGCAGCCTGAAAATATCCGCAGCGTTTTCAGGCTGCCCCAACACCAAGCAGCCTGAAAAACGCCTGCTATCCCTTTGTTGATTGCTTCCCCATCTTTTCAGACTGCTTTTTTTCAGGCAGCCTGAAAGGGCGAAAGCAGCCTGAAAACGGAATCCCGAATATGAATCCCAAGCCAAGCGTTTATTTTGTCAGCGGCATCGACACCGGCGTCGGCAAAACCGTCGCCACCGGCATTTACGCCCGCGAACTGGCGGCGCAGGGGCGGCGCGTCAGCACCCAGAAAGTGGTGCAGACCGGCTGCAGCGGCATCGCCGAAGACATACTCGTCCACCGCCTGCTGCAAAACCAGGGGCTCACCCGCCACGACCACAGCGGCGCCAGCTGCCCCTACGTTTTTTCCTACCCCTGCTCGCCGCATCTGGCCGCCGAACGCGAAGGCCGCGAAATCAGCCCCGTCCGCATCGACGCCGCCACCGCCCATATGCTGAAAGACTACGACACCATCCTGCTCGAAGGCGCCGGCGGCCTGATGGTGCCGCTCACCCGCAACCTGACTCTGCTCGACTTTGCCGCCGAGCGCGGCTACCCGCTGGTGCTGGTCAGCAACGGCCGGCTCGGCAGCATCAACCACACCCTGCTCAGCCTGCACGCCGCCCGCAGCGCCGGCCTGCCGGTGCAGCGCCTGATTTTCAACCGCTACCCCGAGACCGATGCCGCCATCACCGCCGAAACCGAACGCTATCTGCGCGACTACCTGCGCCGGCATTTCCCGCAGGCCGAATGGTCGGTGCTGGAACGCATCGGCAACTGATGCGGCAGCCTGAAAAGCGCGCGGCAAAAAGCAGCCTGAAAGCCCAGTTGGTGCTTTCAGGCTGCTTTGGCGTGCGGGTGTTTGAAAAGCGGAGACGGTTGGAATGGAAAGTGCGGCTGCTGTCCGAAGCGTAAAGACCGTGGCGGCAGGCAGCCTGAAAAGCGCTCCCAAGCCTTTCAGGCTGCCATTGCGGGCAAGGCAGCCTGAAAATCAGACCTGCAGCCAGAAAGTTACCGGCCCGTCGTTTTGCAGGCTGACCTGCATTTCGGCACCGAAGCGGCCGGTAGCGGTGGGCAGGCGCTCGGCGGCGCGGTGGTGAAAGCGCTGATAGAGGTGCTCGGCGCTCTGCGGTTCGGCGGCGGACGAAAAGCTCGGGCGCAGGCCTTTGGCAGTGTCGGCGGCGAGGGTGAACTGGGAAACCACCAGCAGGCTGCCGCCGGCCTGGCAGACGTTGAGGTTCATTTTGCCGTCTGCATCCGAGAACACGCGGTAGTTCAGCACTTTGTCGAGCAGTTTGTCGCAGCGCGCATCGTCGTCGCCGCGCTCGACGCCGAGCAAAACCAGCAGGCCGCGGCCGATTTCGCCGACGGTTTGGCCGCCGGTTTCGACTTTGGCACGGGCTACGCGTTGGATAAGGGCAATCATGGTTTTCTTTCGTGTTAGGTAAAAAGATGGCAATGCAAAAGGCAGCCTGAAAAGCGTTTCAGGCTGCCTTTGGGGGCGTTTATCTTACGTTGCGGCTTTTCTCTTTGTATTGGAGAACGGCGCGGTCGAGTTTGTCGGCCAAAACGTCAATGGCGGCGTACATGTTTTCCGGTTCCTGCGCTTCCACATGAAGGTCTTTGCCGGACAAATGGAGCTGGGCGGCGGCTTTGTGGCCGTTTTTTTCCTGCGACAGCGTAACGGTGGCGGAAATGATGCCGTCGCTGTGGCGCTGGATACGCTCCAATTTGTCTGCAACTCGGTTTCGCACGGCTTCGGTAACGTCGAAGTTCAAACCGGTGATTTTCAGATTCATGATGCTCACTCCTATACGGGGTTGAAGGCTGCCTGAAAGGGCAGAGGGAAATCAACTGTGTCGGCGGTGTTGCACGGGCGGGATGCCCAATTGTTCGCGGTATTTGGCCACGGTGCGGCGGGCAATGTCGATGCCCTGCTGGTGGAGGAACTTGTGCAGCATGCAGTCGGAGTAGGGTTTGCGTTTGTCTTCGTTATCGACAAGCTGGCTGATAACGGATTTGATGGCGTTGGCGCTCAGGCCTTCTTTGGTGTCGCCGCTGACTGCGTGGCTGAAGAAATAGCGTAACGCAAACAGCCCCTGCGGGCAAGCCAAATATTTGTTGCTGACGGCGCGGGAAATGGTGCTTTCGGCGAGATTCAGATGCTGGGCGCATTCTTTGAGCAGCATCGGCGCCAGCGCGATTTCGCCGAACTGGAAAAAGTCCTGCTGGCGCTCGACGATGTATTCGGCCACGCGCAGCACGGTGTTTTTGCGCTGGGCGAGCATGTCGATTTTCTGCTTGGCACCGATGATTTTTTCGCGCCAGGCGCTGTCGATGCCGTCGCTGTCGGCAAGCGCGTCGGACAATTCCTGGTTGATGCGGATTTGCGGGCCCGATTCGCGGTTGCTGAACGCCTGCCAGCCTTTGCCGTCGTTATGGACGAAAATATCGGGGCTGACGTAGGACACCGGTTCGCCGCTGGAAAAGCCGTAGGCGGGATAAGGATTCAGGCCGGTGATCATTTTGAGCGCGGCTTTGAGCACGCTGTCGCTGAACTCGGGCAGCAGCTTGCCCAGGCGGATGACGTTTTTGGGCTGGTTGGGCGTGAGCTTGTCCAAATGGTGCATAACGATATGCGAGGCGCAGCGGCGCGCCAGCGTAATCGGCAGGCGGGAGAGCTGGTGCAGCAGCGACTGCTGCAGGTTTTCGGTGGCGATGCCGGGCGGGTCGAAATTACGCAGGTGCTCGAGCGCGATTTCCAGATCTTCTTCGCTGAGCATCCATTCCAAAGGCGTGTTGTCGACGATTTCTTCGATGCTTTCGGTCAGATAGCCTTTTTCGTCGAGAAAATCGATCAGCACATGCACATGCGCCGCTTCCAGCTGCGTGAGCGGATGCTCGCTCACCTGCTTGTGCAGATAGGCGTAGAGGTCTTCTTCGTCGGCCAGATTTTCCCAGGCGCTTTCGCTGTCTTCCAAACTCACATTGCGCTGCGACACCGCCGCCGATACCAGCGGCGGCTCGTAGGGCAGCTCGCTCTCGCCGTCGCTCTCGACCTTTTCCAGCAGCGGATTGTCCAGCAGCCAGTCTTCCACTTCGCGCTCGATTTCCTGGCTCGACATCTGCAGCACGCGCAAAGACTGCTGCATGCTCTGGTTGAGCTGCTGGCTTTGTTTCAGCTTGAGTTGGAAGTTGTTTTCGCTCATGGTTTCAAACGGCTTCAGTAATCGAAGTTTTCGCCCAAATACACCGCGCGCACCTGCTCGTCGGCCACCAGTTCTTCCGGTTTGCCCGAGGCGAGCACCGTGCCTTCGCTGATGATGTAGGCACGGTCGCAGATGCGTAGGGTTTCGCGCACGTTGTGGTCGGTAATCAGCACGCCGATACCGCGCTCTTTCAAAAAGGCGATGATTTTCTGGATGTCGATCACCGCAATCGGATCGACGCCGGCAAAGGGTTCGTCCAGCAGGATAAAGCGCGGCTGCATCGCCAGCACGCGGGCGATTTCCACCCGCCGCCGCTCGCCGCCCGAGAGCGCGGGCGCCGGACTGGCGCGCAGGCGGCCGATGTTGAGGTCTTCAAGCAGCTTTTCCAGACGGCGGTCGATTTCGGCCTTGTCTTTCAGATTGATTTCCAAAATGGCGCGGATGTTCTGCTCCACCGTCATCTTGCGGAAAATCGACGCTTCCTGCGGCAGATAGCCGATACCGGCGCGGGCGCGCTCGTAAATCGGGCGGTGGCGCAGCTCGACGCCGTCGAGCGTGATGCTGCCGGCATCGGCGGCAATCAGGCCGACAATCATGTAAAAACTGGTGGTTTTGCCCGCGCCGTTGGGGCCGAGCAGGCCGACCACTTCGCCGCTGGCGATGTCCAAAGAAAAATCTTTGACCACGCGGCGTTTTTTAAACGATTTCTGCAAACCGGCAACGTGCAAAACGGAAGGGGAAGATGAAGTCATAAAGTTTACTGGAAGCAAGATGGCGCAGAGCCGCCAACAGGGCGGCGGCAGGGATGAGGAAATTATACCGACAATATCCGCGCCTTCCAAAACCGCGTCGCCGCCGTTTTCAGGCAGTCTGAAACGCAAAACGGCAGGATTTTGTTCTAGTTATTTGAATCAAAAGGAAAGAGTTGGCAAGCAGCCTGAAAAAACCCCACCGCCCGTGTGCGGTGCAAAGGGCGGATTTGCCACAACGGCAACCAAAAGCAGCCTGAAAAACAGGCATAAGTAACAAATTTACTGCTCAATCTGAGAAACGGGGCACTAAGTAACAAATTTACTGCTGAAAATTTATTTTTCAGAGAAATAATCCTGAATAAACTTTATCTTGTTAGCCTTACTCATGCCGTGATGGCACTCCAAATGCCGCTTTAATCCGGCAAATGCGCCATCAAGCAGATTGGTGGTGTTTGGGATGCTCAAATCGGGATGCTCTTCAAACACAAACAGGTTGCCCATGTTCCGTTTCAGGC
>NZ_JAPHVK010000013.1:0-76025 GCF_028680565.1 Kingella sp. SNUBH-2017 | reverse complement strand
GGCTGAACGGGCGGTAACTTCGAGTACAAAAAACTGAAGCAGTTTCTTTTGAATACTCTTTTTTAGTTTACAATGGGTTATCTTCATTTTTGCAGTCTAACATGACTGCTTATCTAGTACAGCCCCAAATTTTTTTTAATACTCTATTTCTGTTTTAACAGAAATTTTGGAATAAACATGAAACCAAAAAACTATCTGGTCTGCTCCATCGCCTTTTTATGGCTGTGGAGCGGCATTCAGCCCGCGCTGTTTGCGCTGCCGCAGTCGTTGGATTTGCTCGCGCAGGTGGGCGTTCAGGCTGCCTATCGCGTGCCGCTGTTTGCGCTTTCCTGCGTGTTGGACGTGTTTTTCGGGCTGGGCTGCGCCACGCGGCTGCGGCATCGGGCGTGGTTTTGGGCGGCGCAGGCGGCGGTTGTGCTGGTATATAGCGCGATTGTCGCTTTCAGGCTGCCGCAGATGTGGGCGCATCCGTTTGCGCCTTTGGTGAAGAATGTGCCGATTGCGGCGGTGATGTTTTATTTGTTTGACGCGAACAGGAGACGGAAATGAGTGCTTATTTAATCGTGAAAACCCTGCATATTTTGTCGGCGACGCTGATGGTGGGCACCGGCTTCGGCACGGCGTTTTATCTCTTTTGGGCAAACCGCAGCGGCTCGCTGGAAGCGCAGTCGGTGGTGAGCAAGTGGGTAGTGAAGGCAGATTGGTGGTTCACCACGCCCACGGTGATATTCCAGCTGGCTTCGGGTAGTTGGATGATTTGGAAAGCCGGCTGGGCGTGGGATACGAAATGGATTGTGATGACGCTGGCGCTCTACGCGCTGTGCGGCGCGTGCTGGCTGCCGGTGGTGTGGCTGCAGGTAAAAATGGCAAAAATCGCACAAACGGCGCAGCAAAGCGGCGGTACCATGCCCGCGCAATACTGGCGTTATGCGAAAATCTGGGAGCTTTTGGGCTACCCCGCCTTCTGCGCCACGCTGGTGATTTATTTCCTGATGGTGATGAAACCCGCCTGATGGCCGTTTCAGGCAGCCTGAAAACCCGCCAACCCTTTTCAGGCTGCCTGCAGGGTGGCAAAACAGCCCAGGCGCCACACCGTATTTTCTGATTGGAAAGGCTGTGCCATGGGCGATTCCGACCGCGACTATCCCGTTTTCAACCTGCTGGTGTTCTACGCCACCGGCGGCGGTGCGGCAGGCAGCATTGTCTATCTGCTGTTTTATCTGCCGTTTGCCGACGCCGGCCTGTCGCTGCCGGCTCTGTATCCCTTTCCGCAGGCGCTGATAGCCGATTTGGTACAGATGGCAAGCAATCTGCTGTTGTTTATGCTGATAGGCGCTACCGTCGGCTCGCCCCTTGCGCTGCTGTGCGGACTGATACTCTGCCTTATCCGCCCCTACCGCAATGCAGCCGGCTTTTTCTGCGCCGCATGTGCGGGCGCCGCCAGCGGCATGGCGGCGCGGTTTATCCCCTTTTATTCTTACCTGCCGGATACCCTGAAGTTGGTCGTGCTGTGCACCGCCGCATCCCTGCTCACCGCCTCCTTCGCCCTGCCCAAGCCTCCGCAAGCAGCCTGAAAGCGAAGTTCCAACGCAGTTACCCAAAAACGGAACCAAAATATGAAACAACACACCATTTTCTACGACGCCCAATGCCCGCTGTGCGTGCGCGAAATGGCGCTAACGCTGGAAAAAAACCGCAGCGGCAGCCTGAAAGCCGTGCCCGTGCAGGGCAGCGAAACCGAGCTCGCGCAATACGGCATCAGCCCGAACGACGCCATGACCTATATCCACATCGTCCGCAGCGACGGCGCCGTTCTCAAAGGCATGAGCGCACTGCGCCTGATGTACGCCGAATGCGAAGGCCGCCCCCTAAGCCGCATCTGGAACCTGCCGCTGCTGCGCCAAATCGCCGACTGGGGCTACCCGCTGTTCGCCCGCAACCGCTACCGCCTGCCGCGCTGGCTGCTGCCGCGCCCGCAATGCGAAGACGGCGTCTGCCATATCCCGCCCGCCAAGCGGCGCCGGTTCTGAATTGGCAACCTGAAAGCCTGTCCGACCGTTTTTCAGGCTGCCTACCAACCCTTTTCCCCCACCCTTAACCAAAGGAAAGCACCATGAAAAAAGCTCTGCTCACCCTGCTGCTCGCCAGCCCCCTGATCGCTGCCGCCGGCGAGCTGGAACAATGCGAACAAATTTTCCGCGACAATATGGAAATCATGGTTTTCACCATGCCCTGCCCGAACCGGCAGTCCGACGCGCTGCCGCCGGAAAAATTCGACGCCCACCTGCGCGCGGTAAACCGCTGCGAAGCGCTGGTTGCCGGCAAATACGCCGCCCAAAAAGAAGCCGTTCAGAGCCGGCTGCACGCCTTCACCGCCCCGCGCGCCCGCGAAGTCGGCCGCATCCGCAACAACCCGCAGCAGATGCAGGCTTACTGCACCAAGCAAAACGCCACCGCCCGCCGGCTGATGATGAAATACTAGGACGCAGGCAGCCTGAAAATCCGGCCACACTATTTCAGGCTGCCTGCCACGCCGAAGGAGATCCCCATGTCCCACTATCCAAACGCCCTAACCGCCTACCAAAACGAAGACTGGATGCAAGCCTTCGCCTGCCTGCAGCGCGGCGCAGCCGCAGGCGAAGCAGACTGTTACAACCTGCTTGCCGTGTGCTGCGAATACGGCCAAGGCACCGCGCAAAACTGCTGCCAAGCCGTGCGCTGGTACCGCCGCGCCATTCGCGCAGGCGATTCGTCTGCCGTCAGCAATCTGGCAGATTTATTGGACAAGTCCAGCAAAACACGGCGGGCGGAATACTGGTACCGCCAAGCCTTAGGTAAAGGCGGCGACGAGAAACTTGCCTATGCCGAATTTCTGCTGCGGCAAAATCCCACACCCAGCCCGACTGTTATCCGGCTGCTGCAGCAAGCCGCCGCGCCCAATATCCACACCAGCGAAGCCGTGCAAGAGCGTGCCGCCCAATGGCTACGCCAATTTCAGGCAGCCTGAAAACCAAATGTTTGGCGCTTAACATTCCCGCTCAAGCCCAAAGGCAGCCTGCGTAGCGAAGCGGAGTTGCGCAGCTAAAACCGCCGACAGCCCTTTTCAGACTGCCCATCCCCAAACACAAGGAAGCCCCATGAACATCCTGCTGCTCGGCGCCGGCGGCTTTATCGGCCGCCGCACCGCCCGCCGTCTGCGTGATGCCGGCCACAGCGTCCGCACCCCGCCGCATGCCGACCTCGATTTGCTGCGCCTGCGCCAAGATGCCGCCATGCCGCTGTTGGCAGGCTGCGATGCGGTGGTGAACTGCGTCGGCGTGATGAGCCGCCATGCCGGCGTTTTGGAAACCGTCCACCACCGCACACCCGCCCTGCTGGCCGCCTGGGCGCGGGAAGCCGGCGTGCGCCGCTGGGTGCAGCTCTCCGCACTCGGCGCCGACGCCGCCCATTTCGCCCCCTTTCTCGCCAGCAAAGGACGCGGCGACGATGCCGTGGCCGAACGCATCGACACCGCCATCGCCCGCCCGTCGGTAGTGTACGGGCGCGGCGGCACCAGCTGCGAGCTGTTTATCAAACTCGCCCGCCTGAGCGTTCTGCCCCTGCCCGCCGGAGGCGCCTTCGACTTGCAGCCCGTACACGCCGAAGATGTTGCCGACGGCTTGGTCGCGCTGCTGTCCGCCCCGTCCGGCAGCATTGTCGAAATGGCCGGCAGCCTAAAAACCACGCTCGCCGGCTATCTCGCCATCCTGCGCCGCACCCTGCACGGCAAAGCCCCCGCCACAATTCTGCCCATTCCCCTAACCCTGCTCAAACCCATGCTGCCGCTCACCAATCTTCTGAGTAACGGTTTTCTCAGCCCCGACAGCATCCGCCTGCTGCAACAAGGCTCCTGCGCCGACACTTCTCCTTTCGCCGCCCTAATCGGCCGCGAACCACTGGGCGCGGAACAGTTTGCACAGACGGATTAGCCGTTGCGCGAATAGGCAAAGGCAGCCTGAAAACCGAATTTGCGGCTTTCAGGCTGCCTTTTTCATTGGATTTCCAAACGTAGGGGGCACACCATTTATCATTTACCAGCAGCCGCTTATTGCTTATGGTGCGCGGTGCGCAACCCTACAGTCCGCTTGCTATACTTTAAAGTTACGCAAATAAAAAATCACATACTTAATTAATACTTGGAAAAAGATATAATAAAATCATTATTGAACCCAGACAAACAAGCGCGGTAATGTTAAATTTTTTATCCACATGGAAGAGCATTGTTATTATGGGCGTATAAGTTATTATCATCATAAAGAAAATTAAATATTTATTGTAAAATAGGCTGTATTGCTTATTTAACTCCACTATTCTGTCGGAAACAGTAAAATCCCTTAGGATTTTATTTTTATCTTGGTAGCTTAATTTCTTCAAGTGCGAGCTGGAAATAATTTTTCTGCCGTCATTCTCTTGGTAATAGGCAATAACTAACGTTACATGCTCAATTTTTTCTATTTTAGCATCACAAATGCTCTCTCTTATTTCATTTACAGTTCGATCGCATAATATACTGTATTTTCCATTATCTAGTTTTAAATATTTTGTTCCTTTTCCTGTGGAATCAATATAAAAATTTGGGTTGTTCTCCGTATGTGTCAAATACAATGGCTTAGAAAATAAAAAGGTGCTGCAAGATACCCATATCCAAAAAATACTTACCAGAATAAAAATAATGAAATCAAGAAAAGATTTTTTCATAGCTTATAAATATACAAATCTCAGCAATAATAAATACTTAGATTAATCAAATATACTATATTAACTGAATTTTGTCCACGACGATAATACGGTACGCCATTCGTAAGATAGGCAGGCGGTGGGCGATAATCAGCACGGTTCGTTTACGGCATGGCGATGCGCTGGCTACCGGAGCAAAAAGAACAAAAAAGCAGTCTGAAAACTGGTTCTCCCGGTTTTCAGGCTGCTTTTATCAATAGTAGCGGTCTAACCGCGCATCCGCCGCAGTACTTCTTCTTTGCCGATCAGCGCCAGCACGGCATCGACCGACGGGGTTTTGGCGGTGCCGCAGACGGCCAGGCGCAGGGGCATGCCGAGTTTGCCCATTTTGATGCCTTCTTCGTCGCAGAAGGGTTTGAACAGGGCGTGGATGCCTTCGGCCGTCCAATCGCCTTCGGGCAGCGCTTCGAGTTTGGCGGCAAAGCGCTGCATGCGTGCGGGAGCTTCGTCGTCCCAGTGTTTGGCAACGTCAGCTTCGGCGGGGACGGCTTTGCGGTAGAAATAGGCGCATTCGTCGGCCAGCGCGTTCAAATCTTGGGCGCGGTCTTTGACCAGCGCCAGCACGTCGGCCAGCGCGGGGCGCTCGGCGGGGACGATGCCTTGTTGTTCCAAGCGCGGCCGTACCAGCTCGGCCAGCGCGGCATTATCCGCCGCTTTGATGTGCTCGCCGTTGATCCAATACAGTTTTTTCATGTCCATGCGGCTGGCGGACGAAGACACGTCTTTCAAATCAAACCATTCGACAAACTGGCGCATGGTGAAAAATTCGTCGTCGCCGTGCGCCCAGCCCAGCCGTGCCAGATAGTTGAGCATGGCTTCGGGCAGGATGCCCAGGCTGTCGAATTCGGTGATGGCAACGGTGTCGCCGCTGCGCTTGGAAATTTTGCGCCCCTGCTCGTTGAGTATCATCGGCAGGTGGGCGTACTGCGGCGGATTCACGCCCAGCGCTTTGAAAATATTGATTTGTTTTGGAGTGTTGTTCACATGGTCGTCACCGCGGATTACATGGGTGATGCCCATATCGAAATCGTCGGCGACCACGCAGAAATTGTAGGTGGGCGTGCCGTCGGCGCGGGCGATAATCAGATCGTCGAGCGCGGAATTGGGGATGGAAATTTCGCCTTTTACCAAGTCGTTCCAAATGGTTACGCCGTCAATCGGGGTTTTGAAGCGGACAACCGGCTCGCGGCCGGCGGGGATTTCGGGCAGGGTTTTACCGGGCTCGGGGCGCCAGCGCCGATCGTAGGTGGCGGTGCCTTCGCGCTCGGCTTTTTCGCGCATGGCGGCCAGCTCTTCCTTGCTGCAATAGCAGTGATAAGCGTGGCCGTCGGCCAGCAGTTTTTGAATCAGCTCTTTATAGCGCGGGAAGTTTTGGGTCTGGTAAACGATGCGGTGTTCGTTGTCGGCATCCAGTCCCACCCATTTCATGCCGTCGAGAATAATCTGCACCGATTCGGCGGTGGAGCGCTCCAAATCGGTGTCTTCGATGCGCAGCAGAAATTCGCCGCCGTGGTGTTTGGCAAACGCCCAGGAATACAGCGCGGTGCGCACGCCGCCGATGTGCAGATAGCCGGTGGGGCTGGGGGCGAAACGGGTTTTTACGGTCATGGTTCGGCCTTTGTTTGAAATCGCAAAAGGGCGGCATTGTAACGTCTGCCGCAGCTTTGATAAACCGCAGTCAGCCTGAAAACGGCGCCCGCCCGCCACGGGATGGGCATATTTTTCAGGCTGCCTTTGTCTTGCCGAAGGCAGCCTGAAAAATCGGGCGGCATATCGCGCCGATAGTCCGCCCGCCAGCCGCCCTGCGCTACAATCGCGCCATGCTTACCGATACCCATTGCCATCTGGCCGATCCGCTGCTGGCGGGCGATGCCGTTTGTCCCGATTCGCCGCAGCTGGCGGCAACGCTGGCGCAGGCTCATGCGGCCGGCGTTAGCGGCTTTGTCGTTCCCGCCGCCTGTGCTGCCGACTGGCCGCGGGTGCTGGCGCTCAAAGACATCGCCGGCGTGCGCGCGCTGGCGCTGGGCATCCATCCGTGGCACGCCGGCGAAATGTTTTCAGGCAGCCTGAAAACCACCATCGACCGTTTGGCGCAGCTGGAAGACATGCTGCGGCAGAACCCGCAGCTGTGGGTGGGCGAAATCGGGCTCGACTACCTGCCGCGGCCGGATATGCCGGACAAAGCCGTCCAACAGGCCGCGCTGCGCGCCCAGCTCGAACTGGCGCAGCGCTACCGCCGGCCGCTTATCCTGCACAATCTGCGCGCCACCGCCGACATTCTGCGCCTGCTGCGCGAAACTGCGTTTGACTGCGGCGGCATTGCCCACGCTTTTTCAGGCAGCCTGGAAGAAGCACGCGCGCTCATTGACGCCGGCCTGCTGATCGGCATCGGCTCGCTGCTGCTCAATCCCAATGCCCGCAAGGCGCAGCGCGCCGCCGCCGAACTGCCGGCCGAGAGCATCGTGCTGGAAACCGACAGCCCGTTTATGCTCGGCAACACCGTCAATACGCCGGCCAATCTGCGTCGCATCGCCGAAACGGCGGCCGCTCTGCGCGGCACCGACCTGCACACGCTGGCATCGCAATGCGAGCAGAACTTGCAAAAACTGCTGCCCCGCCCCCATCTGCCGTTTCAGGCAGTCTGAAAACGGCTTTTGTTTGGCAAATTATGGTTTTTTTCGCCCCCTGCCGCCGCCATTAAGGATTTGCCAAGTTTTGTAAAATTAGTTTATGATGCAAGCGTCTAAGCGCCCGGTTCGCCCGAGTGTGCGACACACAAGAAAAACACGAACGAAAAGGAACCCGAAATGTTAGAAATGTACCGCCAGGCCGCCGCCGAGCGCGCCGCTCTGGGCATTCCCGCCCTGCCCCTTTCCGCCCAGCAAACCGCTGATCTGGTCGAACTGCTCAAAAACCCGCCCGCAGGCGAAGACCATCAGTTTCTGGTCGATCTGCTCGCCCACCGCGTGCCGCCGGGTGTGGACGACGCTTCCAAAGTGAAAGCCTCCTTCCTTGCCGCCGTTGCCGAAGGCAGCGCCGTAAGCCCGCTGATTTCCCCCGAATACGCCACCGAACTCTTGGGCACCATGCTCGGCGGCTACAACATCCATCCCCTGATCGAGCTTCTGGACAACGACAAGCTCGCCCCCATCGCCGCCGAAGGTTTGAAACACACGCTGCTGATGTTTGATTCCTTCCACGACGTGCAGGAAAAAGCCGAAAAAGGCAACGTCCATGCCAAAGAAGTATTGCAGTCATGGGCGGATGCCGAATGGTTTACCTCGCGCGAAAAAGTGCCGGAAAAAATCACCGTTACCGTATTTAAAGTAGACGGCGAAACCAATACCGACGATCTCTCCCCCGCGCCCGATGCCTGGTCGCGCCCCGATATTCCGCTACACGCGCTGGCGATGCTGAAAAACCCGCGCGAGGGCATCAATCCCGACAAGCCGGGCGAAGTCGGCCCGATCAAGCTCTTGGAAGAGCTCAAAACCAAAGGCCATCCCGTGGCCTATGTCGGCGACGTGGTCGGCACCGGCTCTTCACGCAAATCCGCCACCAACTCCGTTATCTGGCATACCGGCGTGGACATTCCGTTTGTACCGAACAAACGCTTCGGCGGCGTGTGTCTCGGCGGCAAAATCGCGCCGATTTTCTTCAATACGCAAGAAGACTCGGGCGCGCTGCCGATTGAAGTGGACGTCTCCGCGCTGAAAATGGGCGACGTGGTCGATATCCTGCCTTACGAAGGCAAAATCGTGAAAAACGGCGAAACCGTGGCCGAATTTGCCCTGAAATCGGAAGTCTTGCTCGACGAAGTGCAGGCCGGCGGCCGTATCAACCTGATTATCGGCCGCGGTCTCACCGCCAAAGCCCGCGAAGCGCTCGGCCTGCCCGCATCCGACAAATTCCGCCTGCCCAAAGCCCCCGCCGAGAGCAAGGCCGGTTTCACGCTGGCGCAAAAAATGGTTGGCCGCGCCTGCGGTTTGCCCGAAGGCCAAGGCGTGCGCCCCGGTACTTACTGCGAACCGCGCATGACCACCGTCGGCTCGCAGGACACCACTGGCCCGATGACCCGCGACGAGCTCAAAGACCTCGCCTGCCTGGGTTTCTCCGCCGACATGGTGATGCAGTCTTTCTGCCACACCGCCGCCTATCCGAAACCCGTTGACGTGAAAACCCACAAAGAGCTGCCCGAATTTATCTCCACGCGCGGCGGCGTGGCCTTGCGCCCGGGCGACGGCGTGATCCACTCCTGGCTCAACCGCCTGCTCTTGCCCGATACCGTCGGCACCGGCGGCGACTCGCACACCCGCTTCCCCATCGGCATCTCCTTCCCCGCAGGCTCGGGTTTGGTGGCCTTTGCCGCCGCCACCGGCGTGATGCCGCTGGATATGCCCGAGTCCGTGCTCGTGCGTTTTTCAGGCAAGCTCCAACCGGGCGTAACCCTGCGCGACATGGTCAACGCCATTCCGCTGTATGCCATCAAACAAGGGCTGCTCACCGTGGCCAAAGCCGGTAAGAAAAATATCTTCTCCGGCCGCATTCTCGAAATCGAAGGCCTGCCCGATTTGAAAGTCGAACAAGCCTTTGAATTGACCGACGCTTCCGCCGAACGCTCCGCCGCCGGCTGCACCGTCAAGCTCAACAAAGAGCCGATTATCGAGTATATGCAGTCCAATATCGTGTTGATGAAAAACATGATTGCTGACGGCTACAAAGACCCGCGCACGCTCGAGCGCCGCATCAAAGCCATGGAAAAATGGCTGGCCGATCCGCAGCTGCTCGAAGCCGATAAAGATGCCGAATACGCCGCCGTCATCGAAATCAACATGGACGACATCAAAGAGCCCATCATCGCCTGCCCGAACGACCCCGACGACGTGTGCTTTATGTCGGAAAAATCCGGCACCGTGATCGACGAAGTGTTCATCGGCTCGTGCATGACCAACATCGGCCACTTCCGCGCCGCGTCCAAGCTGCTCGAAGGCAAGAGCGACATCCCCGTGCGCCTGTGGATGGCGCCGCCCACCAAAATGGACGCCCACCAGCTTTCCGACGAAGGCCACTACGGCGTACTCGGCCGCGCCGGCGCCCGCATGGAAATGCCCGGCTGCTCGCTGTGCATGGGCAACCAGGCGCAGGTACGCGAAGGCGCCACCGTAATGTCCACCTCCACCCGCAACTTCCCCAACCGCCTGGGCAAAAACACCTTCGTTTACCTCGGCTCGGCGGAACTGGCGGCCATCTGCTCCAAACTCGGCAAAATCCCCACCGTTGAAGAATACCAAGCCAATATCGGCATCATCAACGAACAGGGCGACCAGATTTACCGTTATATGAACTTTAACGAAATCGACGAATACAACGAAAAAGCCGAAGCAGTAAACGTCTAAACCCAAGCAGCCTGAAAACCGAAACTAGGTTTTCAGGCTGCTTTTTTCCGTCCCCTTTCAGGCAGCCTGAAAGCCCCACCGCCCAACACGAAAGGAAAACAGAATATGAAAAACATCTACCTCATCCGCCACGCCCAAAGCGCCGCCAACGCCATGCCCTCGCACGGCGGCCTTGTCAGCTACCGCAACGCCGAAATCCCCATCACCGAACTCGGCCAAACCCAGGCCGCAAGCCTTGCCCAATGGCTGCGCGAACACACCCCGCAGCCCGATGCCGTATTCGTCTCCCCCTATCTGCGCACCCAACAAACCGCCCGCCCCTACCTCGAACAAAGCAGCCTGAAAGCCGAAGTGCTGCACGATCTGCACGAATTCAACTATCTCTCCTTCGCCCATATCGACGGCCAAAACTTTACCCGGCTCAAACAACTCTCCGAAGCCTACTGGCAGCGCAACGATCCCGACTACCGCGACGGCGAAGACTGCGACAGCTTCGCATCGTTCTACCGCCGCATCGCCGACACCCGCGCCCATTTCCGCCGCCTGCCCGACGGCAATTACACCGTTTTCGGCCACGGCTTCTGGATCGGCCTGCTGCTGTGGCAGCTGATCGGCCGCAACCACGGCATCGACATGCACCATTTCCGCACTTTCGAACTGCAAGTGCGCCCGCGCAATACCGAAGTCTTCCTGCTGCGCATCGACGATACCGACAGCGAAACCATTACCAAAATCCGCCGCCTGCATGATCAGGAACATTTGGAAGCAGCCTGAAAACCGTTTTTAAATTTTCAGGCTGCCTTTCCCATTCCGGCACGGCAAACGCGGCAAGCGCCGCATTCGAACCCTGCTGCCGTTTACAGCCGCCCATCCTGCAGCCTGTCGGCGATTTCTTCGCAGCAGGCGGCGAGCAGGTCGCGGGTTTGGGTGAAATTGCGGGTGAACCACGGGTCGGGGATATGGTCGTAGGGGCGGTTGCCGACCAGGTCGGTGATTTTGAATATCTGCTGCGGCCGGCGGCCGAAGCGCGCTTGCATATCGGCCAGATTGCTGTCGTCCATCACCATAATGTAGTCGAATTCGTCCAAATCGCTCTCGCGCACGCGGCGGCTGGTAAAACCGTTGGACGCGATGCCCAGGCCGTCGAGAATATCGGCGCTGCCGCAGTGCATGCCTTCGCCGTCGTGCCAGCCGGATGTGCCGGCGCTGGCGGTTTCCAGCATCAGGCCGCGTTTGGCGGCGGTGTCGCGCATCATGTATTCGGCCAGCGGCGAGCGGCAGATATTGCCCAGGCAGACAAACAGGATTTTTTTCATATCGCTTCCTTTCTTCACGGATTGCGGCGGAAGCGGCGATTATGCCATGCCGCGCGGCGGCTTCTGTGGCACAATTCCGTTTCTTTTCCAATTGGGGGTTTTTCCATGCGCCGTTTGCCGGTTTTTTTAGTGATAGACGTTTCCGAAAGTATGGCGGGCGACAACCTGCGCCGCATGCAGGAAGGGATAGATGCGCTGCTTACCTCGCTGCGCAGCGACCCTTACGCGCTGGAAACGGTGCATCTTTCGGTGATCGCCTTTGCCGGCGTGGCGCGCACGCTGGCGCCGCTGGTGGAACTGTTTTCCTTCTATCCGCCGCGGCTGCCGATGGGCTCGGGCACGTCCATCGGCAAGGCGCTGGACGTGCTGATGGACGAAATCGATCGCCAGGTGGTGCGCGGCAGCGCCGAACGCAAGGGCGACTACAAACCGCTGGTGTATTTTATGTCCGACGGCAAAGCCACCGACGACCCTACGGCTGCCCTCGAGCGCTGGCGGCGTGATTTCGACCATCGCGCCATGCTGGTTTCCATCGGCATCGGCCCCTTTGCCGATTTGTCGCTCCTAAGCGGCATCAGCCGCCACACCCTGCGCCTGAACACCGAAGGCGAAGCCGATTTCAAAGCCTTTATCAGCTGGATTTCGCAGTCGGTTTCCGCGCAAAGCCGCAGCCTGGGTATCGACGCCCCGCTCACGCTCGATAAAGCCCCTGCCGGCGGCAACCCGCTGCTCTCTTTGGTTAAAGACCTTGGCGACGCGGCGGCGGTGGATGAAAACTACGTCATCATCACCGGCCTGTGCGCCAAAAGCCGCCTGCCCTATCTGATGAAATACGAGCGCCTGCCCGATTTGGGGCACATCCCGTTTTTCAACAAAAAACCGGCGCAGGTTTACCGCTACGCCGGCGCCTACCCCGCCGAGCGCGACTTTGCCGAATGGTCGGACACCCGCACCAACACCCAAACCGTCTCCACCTCCATGCTCGAAGGCGGCGGCGGCTGCCCCCACTGCGGCGCCCGCTACGGGTTGGCCAGCTGCTCCTGCGGCCAAATTTTCTGCGTGGACGGCGACGGCGAAGTTACCTGCCCCGGCTGCCAGCAGACCATCTACATGGGCAGCAGCGGCGAAGACTTCGACATCGCCCGTTCGCGCGGCTAAACGAAAAACCGCCTTCAGGCAGCCTGAAAACCGCCAAACCGCCTTTCAGGCTGCCTGCCCCACGAAAGAAACCCATGACCGGCATCCTCCCCCACCACCTGCAAAGCTGGCAGCCGCAGGCCGATAAAGAGCGGCTGGCGGAATTTATCCGCCGCCACGCCACCCTGCTGCGGCTGCTGGAAGAGAGCTGGCAGCAGTTTGCCGCCGATTATGCGCCGCCCGCACCCGCTCCCACCGCCTACGCCGAAGGCTTCAGCATCGAATCACTCAGCCACAGCCCGCTCGATGCCGCCGAAAGCGCCGCCTTTGCCGAACACTTCTCCCGCCGCGACCACCGCCGCGACCGCCCTTTCGGCGATCACGTCGAAATCCGCGACCACGGCTGGCAGCTGGCCGACGATAACAACGGGCACGACGCCCGCAGGCAGCCTGAAAGCCATCCCGACACCGCAGCCGCCGAACCGCCCTTTGTCTTTGCCGAAATGCTGCCGAAGCAGCCTGAAAACCGTAGGGTGCCGCACCGCGCACCACAGCCGTCCGAACCTGCCACCGCGCCCGCCGCATCCACAACCGAATCCGAAGCCGCCGCCGAGTCTGCCATGCCAATCTTCCCCCATTCTTCCGCGCCCGCTGAACCCGCGCCCGCCGCACCGGCCAAACTGCCGCCGCTGCCAAACGGCCGCCAGGGCGAAGCCTATGCCGCCGCCTTGCCCGCAGAGATTTCCCCGCCCGAGCGCATCGAATTCGACCCGCCCTGCGGCCTGAACTGGGACGCCGAACACGCCCAAATCAGCGGCACGCCCGACCGCCACGGCAGCATCCTGCTGCGCCATTTCTACGCCGACGGCAGCAGCGCCGAACAAACCCTGTACATCAACCCCGACCCCAAAAGCCTGTGGCGCAACCTGCCCGCGCCGGCCGACCTGCCCTTTTACAAAAGCGACAGCGCCCGCCGCCTGATCGCCACCCCGCACGGGCGCATCGTCGCCGCCCGCCGCCGCGGCCGCAGCCACGCCCACAACGGCAGCTGCTGCGACGACGACTTCGCCGTACTCTGGCACGCCGGCAGCCAAGCCGCCGTGCTGGCGGTGTCCGACGGCGCCGGCAGCGCCGCCTTCTCGCGCTACGGCTCCGAAATCGCCGTTCAGGCTGCCGTGCGCAGCGTCGAAACCGCGCTGCAAAACGACGACATCCGCACCCGTCTGGCGCAGGCCGCCGACGAAACCCAGCGCCGATGCGTGCTGGAGCCGCTGTTTGCCGCCGCCGTGGCCGCCGCCGATGCCGCGCAGGATAAAGCCGTAGCCGAACACGAAATCATCACCGAGCGCCGCCAGCTGGCCGCCACCCTGCTGCTGGCGCTGCTGTTGCCGCTGGACGAACAGCGCTGGCTCGCCGCCGCCTGCCAGATCGGCGACGGTGCCATCGCCGCCTGGCAGCCTGAAAGCCAAACCCTGACCCTGCTCGGCGCCGCCGACAGCGGCGAATATTCCGGCGAAACCCGTTTTCTCGCCGCCGATACCGCCGGCGCCGGCGAAACCGCCGCCCGACTCCGCATTTTCGAGAGCCAAGGCGCGCCGGTTCTGCTGCTGATGAGCGACGGCGTTTCCGACCCCAAATTCGGCACCGACGCCCAACTGGAGCAAGCCGAATGCTGGCAGGCGCTGTGGCAGGAAACCGCCCCACTTCTCACCGCGCCCGACGCCGACGCCGCGCTGGAAACATGGCTGGATTTCTGGTCGCACGGCAACCACGACGACCGTACCCTGGCCGCTTTCGTCCCCGAAAACCTTTAAGCGCCGCGCCGATAAGTTTTCAGGCTGCCTTTCACACAAAAGGCAGCCTGAAAACCATACAAGGGTGCGCACTGCGCACCAAATATGCTGGCAATGGTTTTTCGGTGCGCAGTGCGCACCCTACGCATCCGGATGATTTCAACGCGCCGTAATGCCGGCCTTCAGGCAGCCTGAAACTTTTTCAGGCTGCTTTGCTGTTTAACCGTGCCGCTCTTTTAGCTTGCCGATGACGTCTGCCCAGGAAAGGTCGGCGTGTTGCAGTAAGACGGTGAGGTGGTAGGTAAGATCAGCGGCTTCGTTGATGGTTTCTTCCTTATCGCCAGTGGCGGCGGCGAGGGCAGTTTCGACGCCTTCTTCGCCGACTTTTTGCGCGATGCGTTTGCTGCCTGCGGCGTAGAGGCGGGCGGTATAGGAGCTTTCGGGGTCGGCGTGTTTGCGTGCGGCGATGAGTTGTTCGAGGCGGGCGAGAAATACCCAGTCGGGTTCGGCTGCGCCGTCGAATTGGTGGAAGCAGCTTTGTGCGCCGGTGTGGCAGGTTGCACCAATAGGAGTGGCGAGAATGAGCAGAGTGTCGCGGTCGCAGTCGGCGCTGATGCCTTTGAAGTGGAGATAGTGGCCGGAGCTTTCGCCTTTGGTCCACAGCCGCTGTTTGCTGCGTGAGTAGAAGGTAACGCGGCCGCCCGCGAGTGTGCGCGCGAGCGCGTCGCGGTTCATGTAGCCGAGCATCAGCACTTGGCCGCTGTCAGCGTCTTGGACGATGGCGGGGAGGAGGCCGTCGTTTTTTTGCCAGTCGAGGTTGTCGGGGTTGAGCATGGGGATGTCCTTTAGGTTTAGGATGGTTTGCAGGATGCAGGTCAAGACCCGCCCTACGCTTCCAGCCGCACGGCGATGCCTTGCGCGGCGAGGTAGCGCTTCAGTTCGCCGATGTGGATATGTTGTTTATGGAAAACGCTAGCAGCGAGGGCGCCGTCGCAGCCGAGGGCGAAGGCTTCTTGGAAGTGCTGCATCTCACCGGCGCCGCCGGAGGCGATGAGCGGCACGCGGCAGACGCGGCGGATGGCGGCGAGTTGCGCAAGGTCGTAGCCCTGGCGCACGCCGTCGCGGTTCATCATGTTCAGCACGATTTCGCCTGCGCCGCGCCGCTGGACTTCTTCCACCCAAGCGGCGGTTTGCCAGGCGGTCTGGCGGGTGGCGGTTTCGCTGCCGGTGTATTGTTTGACGAGATAACGGTCGCTGGCGGCGTCGTGCCAGGAATCGATGCCGACCACTACCGCCTGCACGCCGAAGCGTGCGGCGAGGCGTTCTATCAGCGCCGGGTCGGCGAGCGCGGGCGAGTTGATGGAGATTTTGTCGGCGCCGTCGGCGAAGATTTGTTCGGCGTCTGCCACGCTTTTGATGCCGCCGGCGACGCAAAAGGGGATGTCGATGACTTCGGCGACGCGCCGCACCCAGCTTTTTTCGACGGTGCGACCGTCGCTGGAGGCGGTGATGTCGTAAAACACCAGCTCATCTGCGCCTTCGGCCGCGTAGCGCGCTGCCAGCGGCACGATGTCGCCGATGGTTTCGTGGTTGCGGAATTGCACGCCTTTGACGACTTTGCCGTCGCGCACGTCTAAGCAGGGGATGATGCGTTTTGCCAGCATGTGATGGCTTCCTTTACGGTGAATTGTTTTTCGAGAAGGGCGCGGCCGACGATGATGCCTGCCACGCCGCTATCTTGCAGGGCTTGGATGTCGGCCAGCGTGCCGATGCCGCCCGATGCTTGAAAAGCAATGTCGGGGAACGCAGCGGCCAGCTCGCGGTAGAGGGCGGTATTGCTGCCCGCAAGCGTGCCGTCGCGCGAGATGTCGGTGCAGAGCACATGGGCGAGGCCGACGCTTTGGTAGGCGGCGATGGTGTCTTCCAGCGTCAAGGCGGCGGTGTCCTGCCAACCGTTTACCGCGACGCGCTTGACGCCGCCTTCGATGCGGATGTCCAGCGCCAGCACCAGTCGCGCCGCGCCGAAGCGGGCAAACCAGTTTTTGACGGTTTCAGGCTGCCTGACTGCCATCGAGCCGATGACGACGCGCGCCGCGCCCGCGTCCAAGAGGGCGGCGATTTCTGCGGCGCTACGGATGCCGCCGCCAACTTGTATCGGGCAGGCGGCTTGCGCCACCAATTCGCCTATCAGCGCGGTTTGCCGGCGCGTTGGGTCTTTGGCACCGCTTAAATCGACGAGGTGCAGGGTTTGCGCGCCCTGCGCGGCGTAGGCGGCGAGGACGGCGGCGGGGTCAGCGGTGTATTGGGTGGCGCGGTCGTAGTCGCCTTGGTGTAGGCGCACGACTTGGCCGTCGATGAGGTCGAGGGCGGGGATGATGGGGGCGGGCATGGGGAATCCTTTGTATCAGATTGGAAAACGGATGCAGAGCGGGTTTTATTGATATCGGCATGCCGTATCGGCGGCAGCCGCTGTTTGCAAACTCTGCCGACGCATCCTAGCACAAAAGTCCCAGAGCAGCCTGAAAGCTCAAAGCAGCCTGAAAACCGGAAAACCGGCTTTCAGGCTGCTTTGCTGTGGCTTGCGGGTATTAAACGGCTCGGTTTTCGCGGCCGTGGACGATGCTGCGGGCGATCACGCGGTTGGGGTGCAGTGCGCGGCGCAGGCGCGGCGAAAGCGGGCGCGGGTGGCCGCAGATTTGCGCGGCGATGTCGGCGGCGCACAGCGGGGCGGTGACCAGGCCGCGGCTGCCGTGGGCGGTGTTGGCGTAGGCTTGCGGCAGCCATGGGCAGGGGATGTGGGCGAGACGGTAGTTTTTGTCGAGCGCGAGTTTGGCGTAATCGCGGCGCATGGCGGCGGCATCGGCCAGCGCGCCGGAGAGCGGCAGGTGGTCGTAGCTGTCGCAGCGCAGGGCGGCGTGGCCGCGTCTGTCCGCTTTCAGGCTGGCGGCGGCAGGCAGCGGCGACAGGTCGGCAAAAAGTTCGGGATTGAGTTTGGCCAGCGCGGCGCGGTTGCCGTTTTCGTCCGCTTCGCGCCAGTTGCTGCCTTCGTCGTGGTGGACGAAGCTGGCGCCGTAGCAATGGGCGTCGCGCCAGGCGGGGGAAATATAGCTCTCGCCGGATAAGGCGGCGCGCAGACGGCGGCTGGCGGCGGTAGCGGCGGCGAGCGAAGTTTGGCCGCGGATGGTCTGCAGCGGGAAGTCGCGCAGCAGCGGGGCGTTCAGGCTGCCGGCGCCGGTGCACAAAACGATGTGGCTGCCGGCAAAACGGCCGCGGCCGGTATCAATCTGCCAGTTTTCGCCGTCGAAAGCGGCAGCCTGAACGCGGTATTCGGGCAAAAACGTGATGTTTTCGTGCGCCAGCAGCGCCGTTACCAGCGCCGGCGGGTTGAGCCACACACCCTGCGGCCAGTAGAGCGCGCCGCTGCCGATGCTGATGCCGGCAATGGCGGCGGCTTCGTCTGCGCCGACGCGGCGGTACAGGTGGCGATGCTGCGTTTGCGCGGCGAGGGCATCGTGGCGGCGGCGCTCGGCGTCGTTGTAATCCAGATGCAGCACGCCGTCGCCGCCCCAGCAGTCATGTTCGGGCAAAAGCTGCGCCAGCAGGCGGCGGCTGTAGCCGTAGCCGCACAGCAGAAGCTCGGTTTGGGCGGTGTCGTGGGCGGAAATTTTGGCGTACAGCAGGCCCTGGCGGTTGCCGGAAGCGGCGTGGGCGGCGGCGGGCGCGGCGTCGAACACGCTCACTTTCACGCCGCGCCGCGCCAGCTCGTAGGCGGTGGCGGCACCGGCAATGCCCGCGCCGATAACCAGCACATGTTCGGGAAACGGGCTTTCAGGCTGCCCAAGCCAGGGTTTGCCGTCGTTTTCAGGCTGCCTGCAAGCCCAAGGCTCGCCGTCCTGCACGTCAATCGCGGCAAAATAGTCGCCGGCTGCGGCTGCGGCGGCGCTCGGCAGCAGCCACAAATCGCGGCCGGGCAGGATGTCGGCCAGCAGGTTGGCGCCGGCAAACTGCAGGGTGCGGCAGGCTTCGTCCAGCGCCTGCCGCAGGCGGACTTCGCCGGCGGTAGCAGCGGCGGGCAGCGGCCATTGCGGCAGGGCGGTATCGGGCAGGCATACCGCCCAGTCGCGCTGCTGCGGCCGGTGTGCCAGCGCGGCGGCCAGGCTGCGGATGTCGGGCGGCGCGCGCCACAGCGGCACGGTTTGGCCGCCGGCGTGTTCAGGCTGCCTGCTCATGGTTTGTCCTTTCGCCAAGAAAGCAGCCTGCACCGTGTATGGGAGCGGCTGCGCCAATAAAAAACCGTTTCAGGCTGCCTGCATCTGAAACGGCGGGAAGGGTTTTCAGGCTGCTTCGGCATCAAAGCCGGCGTCTTCCACCGCGTCGACCAGCTCGGCTACGCTAGTGCGCTGCGTATCGAAGCGCACGCGGGCGAGACCTTCGTCCAGGCTGACGTCGGCGCGTTCGACGCCGTCGATGCCGCGCAGGATTTTTTCAACATTGGCAACGCAGCCGCCGCAGGTCATGCCGCCGATTTTGAGGGTGGTTTCTTGCATGGTTTGCTCCTTTATGCAGGGGGAAAAGGCAGCCTGAAAAGGGCTGCGAAACGGAAAAAGCCGTTTCAGGCTGCCTGAAACGGCGGGAAGGTTCAGCCGGCAAACACCGGCAGTTTGCCCATCATGCCCAGCACCATCGCGGCGATGTTGGCCAGGCCGAACAGCAGCACCCACAGCATCATGCCGTAGCCGCCGTAAACGCTGTAGCCGCGGCCGGTGCCGAATTTTTTGCGCGCGGCGTACAACAGCGCGGCGGGAGTCAGCGCCGTCCAGACCGTTGCCACCAGCCCGACATAGGCGATTACGGTAACGAAACCGCCCGGCCAGCGCAGGCTGAACAGCAAGGGCGGCAAAAAGGTAATCAGCGCGGCTTTGCTGCGGCCGGCGCGGCTGTCGTCAAAGCCGAACAAATCGGTAATGTAGTCGAACAGGCCGAGGGTGACGCCGAGAAAGGAGCTGGCGATGGCGGTGTAGGAGAAAAACGCGAGAATCTGCGCCATGCTGCCGGTGGCGGTGAATTTGGAAAGCTCGGCAATCAGCACGCCGACTTTGCCTTCGGCGGCAATCACCGGCCCGAAGGCGGAGCGCGGCAGATTGCCCTGCACCGCCAGCTGCCACAGCGCATAAACCACCAGCGCGATCAGGGTGCCGCCCCACAATGCGCGCGACACTTTGCGCGCGTCGCCGCGAAAATATTTCAGCAGGCTGGAAACGTTACCGTGAAAGCCGAAAGAAGCCAGGCACACCGGCAGCGCGGCGCCGACGAATATCCAGTAGGAAGTATCGGCGGGAGCCGCCGAATCGAGCAGCACCGGCAGTTTTGCCGAACCGATCAGGCCGCCGGTTGCCCAGATAAACGACAGCACCAGGCCGCCGATCAGAATCGAAGTGAAGCGATCCACCAGCCGCGCCGACCACCACACGCAGCCGGCAAATACCAGCGCAAACAGCAGCTGCCCCATCCACAGCGGCGCGCCGTCGGGCGAAGGTGCCGGCAGCAGGCCGCCGAGCGCGCCGGCGGTCAGGCCGCCGCCGGCGGTGATGTAGGCATAGGTCAGCAGATACAGCACAAAGGCCACCGACAGGCCGTTAACGATATTCCACGGCCGACCGAGCAGGTCTTTGACCATGGTGTCGAAATTGGCGCCGTGCGGGTAGTGGGTGTTGGCTTCGAGAATCATCAGCCCGGACGTGAGCATGGAAAACCAGGTATAGAGCAGCACCAAAAGCGAGCCGGCAAACCAGATGCCGGAAGTGGCGGTGGGGTTGGCCAGCATGCCGGCGCCGATAACGGTGCCGGCGATAATCATGGCGCCGCCGAACAGCGAGGGTTGTTTGTTCATAAGGTCTTTCGTCGGACGAAAAGGAAAAAGGGTTTTCAGGCTGCTTTCGCGCTTTCAGGCTGCCTGCAGGAAACAAGCAGCCTGAAAGTAAAACCGAAAGGCGGCGGGGCTATTCGCGCACGACTTTGCGTACCTGCGGAATCTGGTGCAGGTTTTCGGTAATCTGCTGCAGGTGTTTCAAATCGCGCACATTGAGCTGGAAGCGGAATTCGGCAAAACCTTCGCTGCCGGGCTGGGCGCTGGTGAGGGTATCGACCGAGGCGATGTTGCCGCCGCTGTCGGAAATGGCGGAAGTGATGGCGGCCAGCAGGGCGTGGGTATCGACGGAAGAGACGGTTACCACGGTATCGTACAGGCGGTGGCCGACGGCGATGTCCGCCCAATCGGCATCCAGCTGGTGCTCGGGATCGGTTTTCAAAAGCAGCGGGCAGGTGTCGCGGTGGACGAACATGCCCTGGTCTTTGACGATTACGGCGCGCACGTTGTCGCCCGGAATCGGCATGCAGCATTTGCCCAGATGGGCGCGGCTGGTTTCGTTGCCGAAGATTTTGACGGTGCCGAGTTTGACTTCGCCGCCCAGATGGCGGCCGGCCAGCGCCGCCACTTCCATCGCCACCGATACCGGCTGGGTGCGGCCGAGACCGATGTCGTACAGGATGTCGTCGAATCGGATTTGGCGCGCCTGCAGATCTTCAAGGTATTTTTCCATCAGCTCGTCCGATTCGGCGATGCGGCGCGGCAGCAGGCTGGAAAGGGCGCTGGCCAGCAGGCGCTCGCCCAGGGCGACGGCATCTTCGCGGCTGGTGTTTTTGATGTAGCTGCGGATGGCGCTGCGGGCGCGGCTGGATGCGGCGAACGACAGCCACGCCGGGCTGGGCTTGCCGTGATCGGAAGTGATGATTTCGACGGTGTCGCCGGTTTTAAGCACGGTGCGCAGCGGCACCGGGGTTTTATTGACGCGGGCGCCGACGCAGCGGTTGCCGATGTCGGTATGCACGGCGTAGGCAAAATCAATCGGAGTGGCGCCGCGCGGCAGGGTGAAAATCTTGCCTTTGGGCGTGAAGATATAGACTTCGTTGGGAAACAGATCGACTTTGACGTGCTCAAGAAACTCAATGGCGTTGTCGCTGCGGGTTTGTAGATCGAGAATGCTCTGCAGCCATTGGTTGGTGCGCAGCGAGGCTTCGTCTTCCTTGCCTTCGCCGGCTTTGTAGGCCCAATGGCTGGCCACGCCCGATTCGGCGATGCGGTGCATTTCGCGGGTACGGATCTGCACTTCTATCGGCAGGCCGTAAGGGCCGGTGAGCGTGGTGTGCAGGCTTTTGTAGCCGTTGCTTTTGGGGATGGCGATGTAGTCTTTGATTTTGCCCGGCCGCGGTTTGTACAGGCTGTGCAGCGCGCCCAGCGCGGTATAGCAGGCGGAGACGCTGTTGACGATTACGCGAAAGCCGTAGATATCCAGCACTTCTTCAAAGCGCAGGTGTTTGGACACCATTTTCTGGTGGATGTTGTAGAGGTTTTTCTCGCGCCCCTGAATCTGCGCTTCGATATTGGCGCCGGTCAGCAGCAGGCTGAATTCGCGCAGCACGCGTTCGATGACGTCGTGCCCGCTTTTTTTGAATTCGGCCATCGCCCTTTGCAGCACGCGGTAGCGCGAAGGGTGCATGGCCTGGAAAGACAGGTCCTGCAGCTCGCGGTAAACATGATTCAGCCCCAGCCGGTTGGCGATGGGGGCGTACACTTCCAGCGTTTCGGTGGCGATGCGGTGGCGGCTTTGCGCGTTTTTGGCGCCGAGGGTGCGCATATTGTGCAGGCGGTCGGCGAGTTTGACGATAATCACCCGCACGTCGCGGGTCATCGCCAGAATCAGTTTGCGGAAACTCTCGGCCTGGTGTTCGGCCTGGCTGTCGTATTCGAGTTTGTCGAGTTTGGATAAGCCGTCCACCATCTCGGCAACGGTATCGCCGAAGCCTTCGGCAATCTGCGCCTTGCCGGTCGGCGTGTCTTCCAGCACGTCGTGCATCAGGCCGGCGCACAGGGTTTGCAGATCCATGCGCCAGCCGGCCAGCTCGGCGGTTACGCTGATGGGGTGGGTGATATAGGGCTCGCCGCTCTGCCGCTTTTGCGAACCGTGGGCGCGAAAGGCGAAAGCGCAGGCTTTTTCCAGCACCTGCAGGTCTTCCGCACTCAGGTAGTCGGCTTTGCGAAACAGCATCTCGCGCACGGGGGCGGTGATGCTGTCGTAATCGGCAAGGGGCGGCGGAACGCTCATAAAGCCCCCTCAGCGGCCGCGGTTGAGAATTTCTTCGCCCACTTGGCCGGCGGCGATTTCGCGTAGCGCGGTTACGGTGGCTTTGTTGTTGCGGACATCGTCAACCAGCGGGTCGGTACCGTTTTCCAGTTGGCGGGCGCGGCGGGCGGCGATCAGGGTCAGGTCGAAATGGTTGGGGATTTTGGTGATGCAGTCTTCTACGGTAATGCGTGCCATATGCGCTCTTTCGGGTGTCGGTAAGTGATAAAAACGTTTTCAGGCTGCCCTCAGGCAGCCTGAAACAAGGGAACGGCCAAATTTTAAGTATTTTGCAATATTTTTTCAATTGCTTTACGTTGCCGCCGCAGACTGCAGCGCTGGGCGCGGACAATCGCCAGCAGCTCGGCTTCGGCCTGATCGAGATCGTGGTTAATGACCGCGTAATCGAAAGACAGCGCTTCCTGAATTTCCTCGGCGGCCAAACCCAGCCGGCGCTCGATGACTTCGGCGCTGTCGGTGCCGCGCCCGCGCAGGCGCTCGGCCAGCACCGCCAGCGACGGCGGCAGGATAAAAATGCCCACCGCTTCGGGCAGCGCCCGGCGCACTTGGGCGGCGCCCTGCACGTCGATTTCCAAAATCACGTCGTAGCCGGCCTCGCTCATCTGCCGCACCGATTCGATGCCGGTGCCGTAGAAATTGCCGAACACTTCGGCGTGTTCGAGAAAAGCGCCCTGCCCGATCAGTTCGACAAACTCTTCGCGGCTGACGAAATAATAGTGGCAGCCGTGCTCTTCGCCCTCGCGCGGGGCGCGGGTGGTGTGCGACACCGATACGCGGATTTGCGGCTGCGCGGCGGTCAGGCGCGATACCAGCGTGGTTTTACCGGTGCCCGATGCGGCGGAAACAATAAAAATATTGCCGGGTTCGACTGCGTTCATACTTGGCTCCGATTGCGGATAAGGGGAAGGCGCCGATTATGCCACAGCCGGCAGGGCAATGCTTTCAGGCTGCCTGAAAAGCGCCGGTTCAAAGCAGCCTGAAAGCCGTTTGGCCGCCGTTTCAGGCTGCCTGCCGCTCTTGCTTTTCAAACGGTTTACGGTAAAATCGCGCTTTCCGACACAGGCAGCACACCATGACAAAATTTATCTTTGTAACCGGCGGCGTCGTCTCTTCATTAGGAAAAGGCATCGCCGCCGCTTCTATTGCCACCATTCTCGAATCGCGCGGGCTGGATGTAACCATGCTCAAGCTCGATCCCTATATCAACGTCGATCCCGGCACCATGAGCCCCTTCCAGCACGGCGAAGTGTTCGTAACCGACGACGGCGCGGAAACCGACCTTGATTTGGGGCATTACGAACGCTTCATCAACGCCACCATGAGCCGCCGCAACAGCTTCTCCACCGGCCAGGTGTACGAAAGCGTAATCGCCAAAGAACGGCGCGGCGACTATCTGGGCGGCACAGTGCAGGTGATCCCGCACATCACCGACGAAATCAAACGCCGCATCCACGAAGGCGCAGCGGGCAAAGACGTGGCGATTGTGGAAATCGGCGGCACGGTGGGCGACATCGAGTCGCTGCCGTTTTTGGAAGCCATCCGCCAGATGCGCAGCCAACTCGGCCGCAGCAACACCCTGTTTGTCCACCTTTCCTACGTTCCCTACATCGCCGCCGCCGGCGAAATCAAAACCAAGCCCACCCAGCACTCGGTGAAAGAGCTGCGCGAAATCGGCATCCAGCCCGACGTGCTGATCTGCCGCATGGATCGCCCGCTGCCCGAAGAAGAGCGGCGCAAAATCGCCCTGTTTTGCAATGTCGAAGAACGCGCGGTGGTCGGCAGCTACGATGCCGCGAGCATTTACGAAATCCCCGAAATGCTGCACAGCCAGGGCATCGACAACATCATCACCGAGCAGCTTCAGCTTAACGTGCGCCAGGCCGATCTGACCGACTGGAAAAAAATTGTTTACGCGATCAAAAACCCGCAGCACACCGTGCGCCTGGCGATGGTCGGCAAATACGTCGATCTCACCGAGTCCTACAAATCACTCACCGAAGCGCTCAAACACGCCGGCATCCACACCAATACCGACGTGCAAATCACCTATATCGACAGTGAAAGCATCGAACGGGACGGCACCGGCTGCCTGCAGGGCTTCGATGCCGTACTGGTGCCCGGCGGCTTCGGCGTGCGCGGCGTGGAAGGCAAAATCGCCGCCGCCCGCTACGCCCGCGAGCACAAAGTCCCCTATCTGGGCATCTGCCTGGGCATGCAGATTGCCCTGATCGAATACGCCCGCGACAAAGCCGGTCTGGCCAAAGCCAATTCCACCGAGTTTGATTTGAAAACCGAAGCGCCGGTGATCGCCCTGATCGACGAATGGCAGACCGCCGACGGCAGCGTGGAAACCCGCGACGAAAACGCCGATTTGGGCGGCACCATGCGGCTGGGTGCGCAGGAAGTCGAACTCAAAGCCGGCAGCCTCGCCGCCAAAATCTACGGCGCCGGAGAAATCCGCGAACGCCACCGCCACCGCTACGAAGTCAACAACCGCTACCTGCCGCAGCTCGAAGCAGCCGGTTTGGTGATCGGCGGCGTCTCCGCCGGACGCGAGCGGCTGGTGGAAACCATCGAACTGCCGCAAAACGTGCATCCGTGGTTCTTCGCCTGCCAGTTCCACCCCGAGTTCACTTCCACCCCGCGCAAAGGCCACCCGCTGTTTGCCGCCTACATCAAGGCCGCGCTGGCAAACAAAGCCTGATGCGGACGATATCCAAAGCAGCCTGAAAAGCGTTTCAGGCTGCTTTTTGTATCTCTGATTGCTGCACGACAGCAACAGGCAGCCTGAAAAACCAATCGGCAAAGTATTTTCAGGCTGCCTGCCGGCTTGCCCGCAATACCCGTTCAGGCAAACTGCCGCTTAAGCCCACCAAGATTCCCGCCGGCATGAGAATGACGCCATTGGGGAAAACTCGCTGCTGCAAAAAGCAGCCTGAAAATCTTTCAGGCTGCTTTTTGTCTCTCTGACTGCCGCATGGAAGAAACAGGCAGCCTGAAAGGCTTGCCAAACGGTTTCAGGCTGCCTGATGCCGCATCGGGCAGCCTGAAACCATATCCCGCCGCCGCAAACGGCGCTACAATCGGCATCAGGCCATCGGCAGCCTGAAAAAGCCGCTGTATCTTTCAGGCTGCTTTGCCGCCCGATTGTTGCCATAGTCAGGAGAATACGATGTCCGACCGCAAACCTTCCTTCGGCCTGCCGGCCGTAATTCTGTCGCTCGGCCTGCTGGCCGCCGCTTTCGTGCTCGGCTACCAGTTTAAAAACCTGCGCCAGCCGGGCGTGATTACCGTGAAAGGGCTGGCCGAAGCCCGCCACCACGCCACCGTCGGCACCTGGCAGGTGGGCGTGAAAATCTGGGGCGGCAGCTACGCCGATGCCCGCACCAAGAGCGACAGCAAAATCAAGCGCGTCAAAGACTTTTTGCAGAGCCACGGCTTTGATGCCGCGTCCTTCCAAAGCGAAGACACCGACATCAGCGTCCACACCGATTACTACACCGACGCGCAGGGCGAGCGCCATAGCCGCGAAAACGGCTACGATGCCAAACGCACCATCGTCATTTCCACCAAGGATTTGGACAAACTCAAAACCGCGCTGGCCGCCATTCAGGATTTGCGCGCCGAAGACGACAGCGTGAATTTTGAAAATCCGAAATACTATTTGGAAAATCTGGAAAGCATCAAACGCGATCTGATCGCCAAAGCCACCCAAGACGCGCAGGTGCGCGCCGAAGAATTCGCCAAAACCGGCAACGCCAAAGTCGGCGCCATGCAGTCGGCCTCGCAGGGCTCGTTCGACATCCAGTCGCCCAACCCTTCTTCGGAAGATAACAGCGACTACGGCGGCAGCTACGACACCAGCACCGTCGAGAAAAACGTGCGGCTGGTGGTGACCATCCAATACGGCATCGAG
This sequence comes from Kingella sp. SNUBH-2017, assembly GCF_028680565.1. Taxonomy (NCBI): domain Bacteria; kingdom Pseudomonadati; phylum Pseudomonadota; class Betaproteobacteria; order Neisseriales; family Neisseriaceae; genus Kingella; species Kingella sp. SNUBH-2017. Next base: position 49,490 of record NZ_JAPHVK010000013.1, on the reverse strand, counting down.
TAAGCAGCCTGAAAGCATTTGGATTCTGACGTAAACGCACAAAAAAGCAGCCTGAAAACCGCTTCAAACGGTTTTCAGGCTGCTTTTGGTTGGGCTGATCAATCGGTTTGCGCCGGCATTTCTTCGGTTTCTGCGGGCGTATCTTGGTCGGCCTGGTCTTGGTTTTTGCCTTCGTCTTTTTCAGCAGCAGCTGCGGCATGGCGCGGGCGCTGCATCAGCAGCGTGGCCAGACGGGCAACGATGGCGCGGGCGGCCTGCTCTTTGCTGCTTTCGAGTATTTCGGCTTCTTTTTCGTTGTCCAGCAGCACGATTTTGTTGCTGTCCTTGCCCAGCGCGTCGCTGACCAGATTGGCCACCATCAGCGGCACGCCTTTTTTCTCGCGTTTGGCGCGGGCGTTTTCCAGCAGGTTTTCGCTTTCGGCGGCAAAGCCGACGCAGAACACCTGCGAATTGGGGCGCTTGGCAACCGCCTGCAGGATATCGGGGTTTTCAGCCAATTCGATGGCGGGCGGCACGGCGCCGGCGTCTTTTTTCAATTTGTGCTCGGCGGTTTGCGCCGGTTTGTAGTCAGTTACCGCGGCCACCGAGATAAAGACGTCTTGGCCGTGGAGACGGCGGAAAACTGCGTCGTACATCTGCTGGGCGTTTTCCACGGCTTCAACATGGGCCAGGCCGGCGGGCACCGGCACCTGCATGCCTGCGTGCACCAGGCTGACGCGGGCGCCGGCGGCACGGCAGGCGCGCGCCAGGGCAACGCCCATGCGGCCGCTGGAGCGGTTGGTTAGCCCGCGCACGGGGTCGATGGCTTCGTAGCAGGCGCCGGCGGTAATCAGCACGTTTTTGCCCGCCAGCGGCTTGGCCGACCACAAATCGGGCAGCCATTCGGCGATTTCGGCGGCTTCGAGCATCCGTCCTTCGCCGGTTTCGCCGCAGGCCTGCTCGCCCTCGGCCGGCCCCATCAGCTGCACGCCGAATTCCTGCAGGCGGGCGATGTTGCGGCGGTTGGCGGGGTTGTTCCACATCTCTACATTCATCGCCGGCGCTAGCACCAGCGGGCAGCTGCGGGCGGCGGCCATTTCGGTGAGCAGGTTGTCGGCCAGGCCGTTGGCGATTTTGGCGATGGTGTTGGCGCTGGCGGGGGCAACCAGCATCAGATCGGCGGCGCGCACGGCACGGATGTGCGCCATGCCGTCGCCTTCCTGCAGAGCGGCATCAGTCAGCACCGGCCGGCCGCTGAGTGCCTGCAGGGTCTGCACGCCGACAAAGCGGGCGGCGGAAGCGGTCATCACCACCTGCACCTGATGGCCTTGTTTGGACAGCAGGCGTACCAGCTCGCAGGCTTTGTAGGCGGCGACGCTGCCGCTGATGCCGAGCAGGATGTGTTTGCCGTGTTTCATCTCGGTTCCTTTGCAAAAATGGGCGGCAGCGGCTTTCAGGCTGCCTGACGGATTGGTCGGAAGGGTTTAAACATGGGCGGTAAAGGCGTCGCTGTAAAACGCCTTGTCGGCCAGGCCGGCGGCTATAAAGCGCTGCTTGGCTTCGCGGATCATCGCCGGCGAGCCGCAGGCGTAGGCTTCAAAGGCGGACAGCTCGGGATAATCGTGCAGCGCCTGCTCTTGGATATAGCCCTGCGCGCCCTGCCATTGGCTGTCGGCTCGGGAGAGCACCGGCGTGTAGGACGCGGCGGGCAGTCTGGCCAGCAATTCCTGCAGCGCGCTTTCGTCGTACAAGCCATCGCGGCCGCGGGCGCCGAAATACAGATGGACGGGGCGGGTGCTGGCGGTGTCGGCCAGGCGGTGCAGGATGCTTTTGACCGGCGCCAGACCGGTGCCGGTGGCCAGCAGCAGCAGCGGCGCGCTGCTCTCTTCGTTTAGGGTAAACGAGCCCAAGGGGCCGCGCAGGCGGATAATCGACCCGCTTTTCAGGCTGCCTGAAAACAGCTGCGGCGAAAACATGCCGCCGGCCTGATGGCGGATGTGGAATTCGAGCGTGCCTTTGCTATCGGGCGAGCTGGCGATGGAATAGTAGCGGCCGCCGTCTTTGGTCAGGATTTCCATATACTGGCCCGCGTAAAAGCAAAAGGGCGGCGCTTTGGGCAGCGCCACGCTCATCACGGCAACGTCGCCGCGGATATCGACCTTGTCGATGCGCGCCGGCAGGGTGCGGATGTCGATGGCTTTGGTGCCGGCGTAGGACGGCATATCGACTTCCACCGCGCTTTGCGCCTGGCTGCAGCACAAAAGAATCATGCCCGAAGCGAGCTCTTCTTCGGTCAGTACATAGTCGTCGTACTCGGCGCTTTTGCGCACGCTGCCTGAAAGCAGGCGGGCGGCGCAGGAGCCGCAAACGCCGCTTTGGCAGGAATGCGGCAGATTGATGCCCTGGCGGATGGCGGCGGCCAGAATGGTTTCGTCTTCCGCTGCGTCAAAGGCGGTCTGGCTGGGGGATACGTTGATGGGGTGTTGCATGTTTGTGTTCGGTTTCGGTGTTGTTTTTGCTTTGTTGCGGACTTTCAGGCAGCCTGAAGCAGCCTGAAAAAGGGTTTGGCGCGGTGGGCGTCCGGCGGATGCGCAGATGCGCAGATGCGGGAATGTTTTCCGGCTTTCAGGCTGCCTGCAGGGCGGCAAAGGGCAGATAGACGTCAAAACGCGTCGATTTGCCGCTGTAGCAGTAATCCGGCCGGCAGCCCGCCAGCTCTTCGCCCAAGCGCGGACGTTTCACCACCACGCGCTTGCGGGCGGTGCGGCGGGCGCAGTCAAGCAGCGCGGCATCGTCGGCGGCTGCGGCGCTGCCGACCAGCTCGTGAAAATACGCCATCTCTTTTTTAACCGCCGCACTCTTGCGCCGCTCGGGATACATGGGATCGAGATAAACGACATCGGGTGCGCTTTCCCCTGCCGCCAGCAATTCGGGCATTAGGGCAACGGCATCGCCCGCATACAGGCGGATGCGGGCAGCGGTTTCGGTGGTTTCGGGCAAGTTTTGCGCGCGGGCAAGGCCGTCGGTCAGCAGCAGGGCAACCGACGGATGGCGCTCGAATACCCGCACTTGCAGCCCCAAACCGGCAAGCACAAAGGCATCGCGCCCCAGCCCGCCGGTGGCATCCCACACCAGCGGTTTGGCGGTGTGGTTGACGGCTTTAGCAATCAGTTCGCCGCCACCTTTATGCTGCCGGTACTGGGCAGCACCGGCGGCAAAATCCACCCGCACCCGCCCTTTTTCGCCGGCTTTGCACAGCGCCAAACCGTCGCTATCCTGCCACAGATACAGCCCTTCGCGCGGAATTTCCGCTGCCGGATAGAGAAAATCCGGCAGCGGATCGGGCATGGGGGCGGCAGGGTCGCGGCAAATGGGAAGCATGGCAGGCAGCCTGAAAGGCGCTTAACGGGCAAAACAGCGTTTTCAGGCTGCCTGAAAGGCTGTTTTACAAAAAAATACAAATTTTAAAACAAGCGGATTCTACTGGCTGAAGCGAACCGGCGCAAGAATGGTGCAGGCATAAAAAACCGGCTGCGCTTTGCAAATACCATTAACGCAAACAGCATTTTCAGGCTGCCTGAAACGGCTGTTTTACATACTGCGGCGGAAGCTGACGGCCTTGAGAATATGGCCGCGCTCTACCTTATCGTCTGCCGCCAAATCGGCCAACGTGCGGGCGATGCGCAAAATCCGGTGGAAACTGCGGGCGGAAAGCGAGAGTTTCTCCACCAAATTGCCCAGCGTTTCTTTTGCCTGATCGCTGATTTGCGCCTGTTGATCCAAATCGGTCGGCGACAGCGCAACATTGAGTTTGCCTTGGCGGCGGTATTGGCGCTCACGGGCGGCCACTACCCTTTCCAGCACGGCGGCACTGCTCTCTCCGGCCTGCGCCTGCAGCAAATCGGCACTGCTCAAGGCTGGTACTTCCATGATTAAGTCCATGCGATCGAGCAGCGGACCGGAAATCTTGCTGCGGTAGCGGGCAATGCTGTCGGGCGTGCAGGTGCAAGGTTTAACCGGATGGCCGTAATAGCCGCACGGGCAGGGATTCATCGCGGCAACCAGTTGGAAATCGGCTGGAAAAGTAACGTGCATTGCAGCACGGGAAATATGGATTTCGCCGCTCTCCAACGGCTCGCGCAGGGCTTCAAGGGTTTTGCGGTCGAATTCGGGCAGTTCGTCCAAGAACAGCACGCCTTTATTGGCCAAAGAAATGGCACCCGGCCGCACATTGACGCCCATGCCGCCGCCTACCAGCGCCACCAGGCTGGCAGAATGGTGCGGCGCCAAAAACGGGCGTCCGCTGCTTGGATTATGGGCATAACGCGGCAGCAGCGATTGCAGTTTCCACACTTCGATTTGTTCGGCATCGGTTAGCGGCGGCAAAATCGAAGGCAGCCGTTGAGCGAGCATGGATTTACCGGTACCCGGCGGCCCCATCAACAGCAGGCTGTGCCCGCCGGCCGCCGAGATTTCCAAAGCCAGGCGGGCGGTATGCTGCCCTTTCACATCTTTCAGATCCGGCAATGAAACCTGCTGCGCTGGTTTTGGCACCGCACAATCTGCCGGCTGTATCACATTGATACCATTTAAATGCGCCGCCACTTCCGCCAAACTGTTCGCTCCATATACTTCTACTTCGCTGACAACCGCAGCCTGAAGCGCCGTTTCTGCCGGCAAAATAAAACTGCGCCCCACCTGATTCGCCTGCCATGCCATCGACAGACCGCCACGTATCGGACGCAGTAAACCTGACAGCGCCAGCTCTCCCGCCAATTCGTATTTGGGTAGCGCATCCGGCACCACCAAACCCGATGCGGCCAAAATACCGATTGCAATCGGCAAATCAAAACGTCCGGACTCCTTGGGCAAATCCGCCGGCGCCAAGTTAACGGTAATCTTCTTAGCCGGGAACTCAAAGCCGCTTTGAATAATCGCCGCACGCACCCGGTCTCTGCTCTCTTTCACTTCAGTATCGGGCAAACCGACAATATTAAATTGCGGCAAACCGTTGGCCAGATGCACCTCCACTTCCACCAAGGGCGCATCCATCCCACAAAGCGCACGGCTGCCCACCACAGCAAACGACATTAGTCATCTCCCAAGAGTTTCTACAACGGCCGCAATCATACAAAAAGCAGAACATTAATGCATTAATGTTCTGCTGAATAATGGCTTATTTAGATGAAAATTTCAGATTTAAAATGGTTCACACTGGCGATTCCTTGCTGTTTGAATAGCACTTGTCACTACACTCTTAGGGCATTTGAACACATAACCATACCGATCCATCCACAGACCAAATTTATAATTGGGGTTTTTCGGAACCGCCTGCAAAACAATAGAAAAAATCTTACTATTTGACCCACCTTCTCCGACAACTGTACCCTTAAGCTCATATTTTTCCGCCAAGCCTTTAGGCGCATTTTTCGTCATACGGTTTAAAAAGTCATTATAGTCAGTAGATTTTTTATAACTACTTGGAGATGAAACTTTTTCTTTTGCCAAAGTCTGACGTATAGAAATCATTTCCTGCTTGGCGGTAGCCATATTAGTTTTCTCAATAGATGCCTGATATGACGGAAAAGCTATCGCTGCCAACACACCAAGAATAACGATAACAACCATCATCTCTACTAAGGTAAAGCCTTTACCTACAGAAAAGGATAAATGACCGCTATTATTCATTATACAACTCCACATAGCTTTGAAGCGTTACGATAGTATCCGAATTCTCACCCTTTGCTCTTGAGGTTATCCGGAAGTAATCATGCAAGGAACCATCTTCCGCTTTCTTTTGCCCCATATATTCGATAATGGTTTGGGTATTAGATCCTTTTGCTGTAATACTGCGATTCCCTTTATCCCCTTTGTCTAATACTGTATTAGGAGTAGTACAAGGCTTACTCATCGATCCTGTTCCGCAGCGTTGGATTGCTTCCACAGTAACCCTTCCGTTGCCATCATATCTGAACAAACGATCACTCTCCGTAGATTCAGGATAATGGGTATTTGTTACCGGCCTGCACAATCCGTCAGTACAATTTGCATAAAATGTCATTACTTTTTTAGCTTCAGCATTCGCTTTTATCATTGATTCTGCATTTCTTAAGCCATCTTCTGCAGAGGATAAAGCAAATTTCCTATCCGCATCATTAGAACTGGATCGTGATTCAGAGGATGAGGATTGAACTGTTACCATCACCAATAAGGCAATAACTATCAGCACAACAACCACAATAAAAAGTGAAAAACCCTGCTGTTTTTTACGGTTAGGCATCATCGTTATTTACCTCATCAAATTAAACTATTAATACAAGAATTACCACTTCTGACTGTCGCATTAATTATAAAGTCCTCAGTCCGTGCTTGGCTACCTGACAAGTCATTATCATAAGTCAAACTAATCCGAATGATTGCAGGCAAAGTTTTTTGCGACAAATCATCAGAAAAATCATAAGAATGCTTTAATGTAAAAATATTAGAAGCTGCTGCCGGGCTTGATGCCGCAACACAGTTTTTAAGGTACCCAAAATTTACCGTCATTTGCGAGACACCTTCACTAAGCAGTTGAGGCCCTTGCCATGTTCCGTCTGATCCTAACTCATACCGCAGCAGGCTGGACTGACCATTAACCGTACCCACAAAATAAGCAGAAGTATATAACCGGCTTACCGAAAGATTAGTTGCCGCGTTTAGATTTGAAGAATCTATTTCCGGAATATCCACACCCTTACTTAAATTAACAATATCACCGTTAACGCCTGTTGGTTTCACAACAACAGCATTCTGGCAGCTGCTTAAAACCAATTGTCCTTTATTGGCAATTGCCTGAGAAACATCAGCATCGCTAGCATAGGATCTGTCCAGCTGTAAAGCATCCAGTCCCTTAACACCACTAACGGACGCGTACCCTTTGCCATAAGTAAACAACAAAATGGGGCTATTTATAGTAATATTATTTGCGCCAAAAGCTGTTAATGCATTAGTCGATTGGTTTTGAGGGATAATACGCACCCCATAGCCACCATTCTCGCCATCATCTAAAATATTACTATAAAAACCCGATCCTCCGCTTCTAAAAGGGCCATTCACCCCAACCTCAGCAAGAGGAAATCTCTCACTAGAAGCCACGGTAGTACTAAAACAACCAAACGCACCAGCGCCACGGGCATCACGAGTGAGCATGCTTGAAGCGTTTCTAAGATTTCTTTGAAAATCAACCCGCTGCTCTGCCGAATCATTAAGCTTTCTAGTAATAAAATAAGTTCCCGTTGCGGCCATAATCACAATCACGGCCAAAGCGCTCGCCACCAAAAACTCAATTAAAGTAAAACCATGCACTTGGCCTTTATGGCTATTCAAACGCTTGCTTAATAAATAACGGTTCATTTTTATTCTTTCTTAAAGTAATGATATTCTTAAATTAAGTTTTAATCTGTTACGCGCAGGACATAGCTAAACGATACAGATGAATTATTTTTATCTTCACTTTTCATCGTCCAAGCAACTTTAATTGCCATACCCGAACCACTAGAATTACAATTCCAATTACTTACCTTACCATTATTACCTATACTGGGTTCTTTTGGCTGCTCAATATCAGGACAAACTTTCCACTCATAGCCGGAAATATTATTCATTTTACTATCTAATGCATTATTAAAATCTGCTAAATGCCATTTGGCCAAATTCCCATTGCTGACATTACCCTGCCAAGCTGCTTGTCCACTCCCTTTAAATGAAGAAGAATCTTCCTCATAAGCCTTATAAGTTTTAATCAGTTTCCCACCACTTCTTTCAAGACCGCTCGGATTTGCCTGCATGCCTTCCATTAGGGATTCGGCTGCTTGAGCAACAATGGTTCGGTTCTCTGCTTCTGAGACGCTAGAAACCGATCTCAGTTGCGCCGCCATTAAGGCCAAGATACCGAAAGTAAGCAGAAACACCGATACAATTACTTCTAACAATGTAGATCCACGATTCTTATTTTTTAATCCATTAAGAATATACAAATTATTTTTTCTCATAATGACCACCTGTCTGCGCGCTACGCGCAATTATTAAATCAGCCTGTTTAAATAACTTATCGCTAATCTTTTAATTACAAAGACGTTTGCTACTGGCACCGTTTTTTTCAAAAGTTTCTTTTTGCGAGCTTCCGCACAAAAATACATTCCCGTTGGGACCTACAATAACTCTACGCTCATTGCCTTGGCTACTGGCCTTAGAAACCATAATTTTTAAAAAATCCTTACCGACCAAAATGTTACTCGGATCATCGTTCCTATTTGCTTTGATCCCAAACATACCGCTTGGCATATAAACAAACTCTTTCACATTTACTCGTCCACACTGGGAAGAATTCAAAGGACATGCCTCCATATCCAATACTAAATTTAAATTGCCATTGCCATTAATCGTAACGGTACGGACAACCAAATCATCTCCGCCTGCATCATATTTACCGTTTCTATTCTTATCTGCATAAGCCATCATGCCGCTATTTGCATTGCCATTGGCATCGCACACTCCAGAGTGCCTGCCATCAGAACGGACAGTTACTCCACAAATTAAAACAGGCACGCCCAACCGGATAGATTCGGATTTGGCAAAACGAAATAGGTTGGCAACCTGTTCGGTACGATTCAATGTTTGGCTATTGGCAATAAAACGACTCATGCTCGGCATGGCAATGGCAGCCATAATACCGAGAATAGCTATCGTAACCAACAGCTCAATTAGGGTAAAACCGTTAATTTTCTTATTCATTCTTATCTACCTGAAATCAATATGCAGAGAAAATAGATTTTAAAATTTAATTGGCATCCTGCCCCAAATCGGGAACATAAGCAGTATTTTCAAATTTAGTGAACTGCCCCAGGAAAGTAAGGAACACCCTGCCTGTAGGACCGTTGCGGTGCTTGCCGATAATACATTCGGCAAGCCCTTTGTATTGGCTTTGCTCCTTGGTGTAATACTCATCGCGGAACATAAACATGATCAAATCAGCATCTTGCTCAATGGCGCCGGACTCGCGCAAATCGGACATCATTGGTCGTTTGTCGGTTCGCTGCTCGACCGAGCGTGAAAGTTGCGACAAGGCAATTACCGGCACCCGCAATTCCTTGGCAAGTGCTTTTAAAGATCGGGAGATTTCTCCTAATTCCGAAGCACGATTATCACTACGTCCTGAACCTGACATCAACTGCAGATAGTCAATCACAATCAAGCCCAAGCTGCCGTTGAATTTCCTTGCCAAGCGGCGAGCGCGGGCGCGTAATTCCAGAGCGGTTAATCCGGGCGTTTCGTCGATATATACCGGCGCATCCGACAATCTTGCGACTGCTTCATTCAAGCGCGCCCAATGCTCATCTTCCAAATTACCGGTACGCAATACGCTTTGATCCACCCTACCGACCGAACCGAGCATTCTCATAACCAGCTGGGCGGCGCCCATTTCCATTGAGAATACCGCAACCGGCACTTTGTGGTGAATGGCGACATGCTCGGCAATATTGATGGCAAAAGCCGTTTTACCCATCGACGGGCGACCAGCAACAATAATCAAATCGCCATCTTGCAAGCCGGAAGTCATTTTGTCCAAATCGGCAAAACCGGTGGCCAAGCCGGTTACTTCTTCGGGATTATCGCGCTGATAGAGCTTGTCGATGCGTTCGATATTCTCCTTCAGCAGCACCGGCATTTCCAAAAAGCCCTGCTTGGATTTTGCCGTGCTTTCAGCAATTTGGAACACCTTATTTTCTGCCTCGTCCAAAAGCTGCTCGGCTGTACGGCCTTCGGTATTATAGGCATTCCTAGCAATATCCGTTCCAACTTCCGCCAATTGGCGGATAACGGAGCGCTCGCGCACAATTTCCGCATAACGCTGGATATTGGCAGCGGACGGCGTATTCTGCGCCAAAGTAACCAAATAGTTGAAACCGCCGGCCGCTTCCAAATCGTCGTTCCGCTCCAATTCCTCCTGAACGGTAATGATGTCGGCCGGACGGCTGGCGTTAATCAGCAGCTCGATTGCCTGAAAAATCAAACGGTGTTCGCGGCGGTAGAAGTCGCCCTCGCTGATTAGGTCAGCGATTTTGTCCCAAGCGGCATTTTCCAGCAGCAGGCCGCCGAGTAGGGACTGCTCCGCTTCAACCGAATGGGGTGGAACATTCAGGGCTTGGACTTCGCCGCCCTCGTCGCCGGATGGCGGCAGGTATTCGATATTTTCCAAACGATACTCGATAAAACTAACGTTTCTCGGCACCTCGCCGATGCTTCGATTTGTTTTTCAGGCTGCCTTAAAGTGATTGCAACACAAAACAGGCAGCCTGAAAACCGGTTTTCAATAAAAATCAGGATTTAGCGCTTTTTCCAGCGTTCTTGGGATTCGCGCACCACCGCTTTGGCTTCTTCAATATCGCCCCAGTGTTCGACTTTGGTGGTGCCGGCCTTTTTCAAATCTTTGTAATGGTTAAAATGGAACTCGATTTGCTTAATCAGCTGCGCAGGCAAATCCTGTAAAGTTTTGACGGCATTGCCGGTATGGCGGTCATCAGCGGGAACCACCACGATTTTGTCGTCCACTTCGCCGTCATCGACAAACTTCATCACGCCGATGATGCGTGCTTCCAAGAAAATGCCGGTGGGCAGCGGGCTGTCGGTGATGATCAGCGCATCCAGTTCGTCGCCGTCTTCGTCTAGCGTTTGCGGGATAAAGCCGTAATTAGTCGGTTTGGCAAACAACTGCGGCTCGACCCGATCCAGCTGCATCACCGCCAGCTTGCGGTTCCATTCGATTTTATGGTTCGAACCCTGCGGGATTTCGACTACTACGTTGATGATGCCGCCGTCCACGTCGCCGGCGTCGAGAATCTGATTGAAGTCTGCCATTTGCTTTAACCTTTGTTTGCGAAAGCGGCGATTATACCCAAAGCCGCCACTCTTGTCCTGCCGCACGGCGGGCTGTTTTTTCCCAGATCAATGTTTTCAAACGAAAAACCGCAAAATCCTTTTGTTAAGACGCAACAAAACCGCACAACCGTTTCCGGCTGCGCGGTATTTTTTGCGTTTTGTGCCGCTGGGATTGGTTTTCAGGCTGCCTTACGGTGTTTTGTTGCATTTAAAGCAGCCTGAAAAGATTTCAGGCTGCTTTTTTTCAGGCTGCCGTTTAACAGACGCGCCGGGTTAACAGACGCGTCGGGCAAAATGCTTCAAGCGCAGCGCATTGCCCAGCACCGTAACCGAGCTGAGCGCCATCGCCGCTCCGGCGATCACCGGACTGAGCAGGCCGAAGGCTGCCAGCGGAATCGCCAGCACATTGTAGAAAAAAGCGAAAAACAGATTCTGCCGAATGGTTTTCAGCGTGGCGCGCGCCACCAAGAGCGCATCGGCAAGCTGGCCGACCGAGCCGTTCATCAGCAGCGCATCGGCGCTGTGTTCGGCGACATCGGTGCCGCCTTTGAGCGCGAAACCGACATCTGCCGCCGCCAACGCGGGCGCGTCGTTGATGCCGTCGCCGGCCATTGCCACCACCCTGCCCTGTGCCATCAGCTGCCGTACCGCTTCCGCTTTGTCCCGCGGCGACATCGCACCCTGCGCCGCAGCCAAACCGAGTTCTGTTGCGATTTGCGCCACCGCTGCCGGCCGGTCGCCGCTCATCATCCGCACTTCGATGCCGACCGCCTGCAAACGTGCCACCGCCGCCGCGCTGTCCGGCCGCAGGGTATCGGCAAACGCCACCGCGCCCAGCGCCTTGCCGTCTGCCGAAACGGCGGCCACGCTGGCAATCTGCCAGATGCCCTCCAGATTTTCAGGCAGCCTGAAACCGCAAAATTCGGGTTTGCCCACGCGAACCCGGCCGATACCGGCCACATCCGCCTCCAAGCCGGCACCGGCTTCGCTGTAGGGTGCCGACGCCGGCGGCGGGCTGATGCCGCGCTCGGTTGCGGCAGCCAGCAACGCCTGCGCCAAAGGATGGCGCGAATGCTGCTCGATCGCCGAAGCAGCCTGAAACAACAGCGTTTCGTCCACGCCCTCGGCCAACCACAGCGCGGCAATTTGCGGCCGGCCGGCGGTGAGCGTGCCGGTTTTATCGAGCACCACGGTATCGACGCGGCCGGCGCGTTCCATCACCGCCGCGTTTTTAAACCACACGCCGCGTCCGATTGCCGCGCCCATGCCCGCCATAATCGCGGCCGGCGTGGCCAGACCCAACGCGCAGGGGCAGGCCACCACCAGCACCGCCACCGCATGCACCAGCGCAGTAACCGGGCTGCCGCTGAACAGCCAGGTAAGCGCGAAAGTCAGCAGCGCCAGCGCCAGCACGACGGGCACAAACACCGCCGCCACTTTGTCGGCCAGCCGCGCAATCGGCGCTTTGCTGCCCTGCGCTTCCGACAAAGCACGCATCATATCGCCCAGCAGCGTATCGCCGCCGAGCGCTTCGGCGCGGTATTCGACGCTGCCGGAAAGCAAAGCGCCCGCCAGCACGCGGCTGCCGGCAGTTTTGCGCTGCGGCTCGCTCTCGCCGGTCAGATGGCTCTCGTCCGCCCACGCCTCGCCCGCCAGCACCACGCCGTCGGCAGCGATGCGGCCGCCGTCGGTGCAGCGCAGCACGTCGCCGGCTTTCACAGCAGACAAGGGCTGCAGCTGCCAAGTTCCGTCTGCGGCACGCACTTCGGTTTCGGCGGGCGTCAGCCGCAACAGCAAACCCAAGCTGTTCAGGCTGCCGCGCTTGGTGCGCTCTTCCAGATACTTGCCCAGCGACACAAAAGCCACCACCATCACGCCGGCTTCGAAATACACCGCCTCATGGCCGCCGCCGGCCAGCACCATGCCCAGCGAATACAGGTAAATCGCCGCCGTACCCACCGACACCAGCACGTCCATATTCGCCAGCCCGCCGCGCACGCTGGCCCACGCGCTGCGGTAAAACGGCAGCGCCAGCCACAGCTGAACCGCACTTGCCGCGGCAAGCTGGTACCACAAGGGCGGCATCAGCGCATGGCTGCCCGCCAGCATTCCCAGCATACCGACCACAAACGGCAGCGCCAAAACCAGCAGCAGCCACAGCCGCCAATGGCTTTTCAGGCTGCCCGCGCCGGCAGCGGCGTCTTCGCCGTTTTCAGGCTGCCCTTTTTGCGGCGGCAGCGCGGTAAAGCCCGCTTTGGCAACCGCCTCGGCCAAGATTGCGGCGTCGGCAATCTCGGCATCGAAGCGGATTTGCGCTTCCTCGCTGGCGAAATTCACCGTTGCCTCATGCACAAAATCTTTTTTGTTCAAAACCTTTTCCAAGCGCGCCGCGCACGCCTGGCAGGTCATACCCTCAATGCGGAAAGTGATGCGCCCTTCGGCCATAATGCTTCTCCTAATGCTGTTTGTGGTGCCGGAAATCCGGTTATCAGGCATACTCTAAACCCTAACACCGAGTAAAGGTCAAGCCCATGAACATCAGCCAGGCCGCCCGCGCCACCGGTTTGAGCGCCAAACAAATCCGCGACTACGAAAAAGCCGGCCTGCTGCCGCCGGCCGAACGCGCCGCCAACGGCTACCGCCGCTACGGCAGCGGCGATTTGGCGCGGCTCAACTTTATCCGCCACGCCCGCGAAGTCGGCTTTTCGCTGCCGCAGACTGCCGAACTGCTGGCGCTGAACGACGATAGCGGCCGCAGCAGCCGCACCGTCAAAGCACTGACCGCCGCGCACATCGCCGAACTCGACGCCCAAATCCGCCGCCTAAACGCCATGCGCGCCACCCTGCAGCGCTGGCACGACGCCTGCCGCGGCGACGAATGCCCGCAATGCAGCATACTCGACGGCCTGCTCGGGCAGCCTGAAAGCAGCGGCGAAACCGAAGCGGCGGCGGATTAAGGCAGCCTGAAACATCCAAAGGCCGTTTGAAAAGCAGCCTGAAAGCCAAAAGCAGCCTGAAAAACCGCGCAGCGTGGCAAAGCCGCCAGTTTCGTCCGTCCTATCCGGCCGCTATCTTGACGCTGCGGCAGCGAGTACCGACAATTCCGCACCGCCCGAACCGAGCCGAATCCTTACAGGCTGCGGGCGCTTTCCCCCATGCCGCACCGCTGCCTGAACACCACAGGCAGCCTGAAAGACGAATAATCACCATGACCGACCATCCTTCCCCCCTTGAACGCCACTGGCAGAAGCCGTGGCTGTATTTTCTGCTGCTCACCGCGCTGGCCGCCACCACGCCGCTGGCTTTCGCGCCCTATTACCATTTCTGGCTGATGCCGCTGCTGCTGGCGGTGTTGTTCCGCCTGACCGAGCTCAAGCCGCAGCGGCGCGTTTCTTCGGGCTACTGGTTCGGGCTGGTGGCCTACGGCAGCCAGTTTTGGTGGATACACACGTCGATGCACGACATCGGCGGCATGCCGGAAATCTACGCCGTGCCGCTCACCCTGCTGCTGCCGGCCTTTCTCGCGCTGTATCCGGCCGCAGTATTTTGGCTGCTGGAAAAATACCGTCTGCCGCGCTGGGCGCAAACCGGCATCGTGCTGCCGCTGCTGTGGACGCTGGCGGAATTTGCCCGCGAACGGGTGCTGACCGGCTTCGGCTGGGGCGCGGTCGGCTATTCGCAAATCGCCGATGCCAGCCCGCTGGCCGGTTTCGCACCGGTGGGCGGCATCCATTTGGTGACGCTGGCCACCGTGCTGCTGGCCGGCTGGCTGGTGCTGGCAGTGAACAACTGCATTTTGCGCCAGCGGCTGCTGTTTGCCGCCGCCGCGCTGGCGCTGCTCTCCAGCGGCCATGTGCTGCGCGGCATCGGCTTTACCCGCGGCGAAGGGCAGCCGGTCAGCGTCGGCCTGGTGCAGGGCAATATCGAGCAGCAGTTTAAGTTCGACCCCGACCGCCTGGCGGAAACCTACCGCCGCTACTACGAGCTGGTTTCTTCCAGCCGCGCGCAGATTGTCGTGCTGCCCGAAACCGCCTTTCCGCAGTTTCTCAGCCAGCTCGAACCCGGCCTGATCGAAGTGTTCGCCGAAGCGGCCAAGCGCAACGGCAGCGCGCTGGCGCTGGGCGTGCCGGTGCTAACCGACGACGGCCAAAACTACCTGAACGCCGCCATCAACCTGCAGGACTACGATTCCGAGCATCCCGACCGTTTCCAGCTTTACGCCAAAAACCATCTGGTGCCCTTTGGCGAATACAAGCCGCTGCCGGCGATCAGCGAGCCGGTGTACCGCTTTATCGATATGCCGCTGGGCGACTTCCAACGCGGCGGTGCGGCGCAAAAACCCTTTGATATGGCCGGTCAGAAAGTCGCCTTCAACATCTGCTACGAAGACGGCTTTGGCGACGAGCTGATCGAATCCGCCCGCCACTCCACCCTTCTGGCCAACATCAGCAACCTGGCCTGGTTCGGCGGCTCCAACGCCATGTGGCAGCAGCTGCAGCAGTCGCAGGCGCGCGCCTTGGAACTCGGCCGCTACATGATCCGCGCCACCAATACCGGCGCCACCGCCATCGTTTCGCCGCAGGGTCAGGTCATCAAACTCAGCCGCCCGCAAACCGCCACCGTACTCGAAGGCTATGTGCAGGGCATGCACGGCGAAACGCCCTATATGAAAACAGGCGGCTCGCTGCCCCTGATCGGCAGCGCCGCCCTGCTGGCGCTGGCGCTGCTGTTTGTCCGCCCCAAAGCGCAGACAAGCGGCAGCCCGGATAAAGCGGATGCGGACAAACCGGCTGCAGATGGAACGGGAGCAAAAGAAGCCGAACCGGAAAAGCCCGAATCGGAAAAGCCCGAATCGGAAAAGCCCGAATCGGAAAAGCCCGAATCGGAAAAACCCGAATCGGAAAAACCCGAATCGGAAAAACCCGAATCGGAAAAACCGCACTAAAACAGTTTTCAGGCTGCCTTAGCTCAAGGCAGCCTGAAACTTTTATCGCCCCCCGATTCCCGCGCCGGCGGAAATTTTCTTGGCGTGCAAACGACGCTTGAAAAACGCTTGCCAATACCGTTGCGCCGCCCATCCAATCAAACAGGCAGCCTGAAAACGAAAAAACGGCTTTCAGGCTGCCTGAAAGCCGTTTTGCCGCTGTAAAAACCGTCAGCGCTTGATTGCCAGCACCAGCACGCCGGCGCCGACCAGCGCGATGCCCAGCCATTCGCGCCCGTCCGGCCGCTCACCGAGAAAGACAAAGGCGAACAGCGCCACCAGCACCACGCTCATTTTGTCGATCGGCGCCACCTGCGAAGCATTGCCCATCTGCAGCGCCTTGAAATACGCCAGCCACGATGCGCCGGTGGCCAGGCCGGAAAGCACCAGAAACAGCCATTGGCGCCCGCCCACCGCCGTCAGCGGCTGCCATTTGTGAGCGTAGGTAAGAAAGGCCGCCAGCGCCAGCAGGATCACGATGGTGCGGATAAAGGTGGCGAAATCCGAGTCGATGCCCTGCAGCCCGAGTTTGGCGAATACCGCCGTCAGCGCCGCGAATACTGCCGAAGCCAGCGCCCAATATACCCATGCCTGCTGCATGTTTTGCTCCTTTGTCTATTGAAAGCCGCTATTCTGCCACAAAGCGCGCTTTCTGCCTGCCTAAGCGTGGCGCAAAGCCGCTTTCAGGCTGCCTGAAACGGCAAAATTAGTGTATATTCGCGCCCGTTGCGCCTTTGCCGGATTTGCCGCGCCAGAAGCGCCGCAGCGCAGCCCGCTCCCCATCTTAAGCGGGCTGCAGGCCGGATAGATTAAGGGCGCCGCCGCATCAGGGCGGCGCCGCTACCGGCAAGGCAGGGGCAATGTCTGTTTTATCCGCTTTATCCGCAGTATTTTTTGCGGCAGATGCCGCCGTTTCTACCATAAAGGATTCCCCATGAAAGTGTATTACGACAAAGACGCCGACCTCTCCCTGATCAAAGGCAAAACCGTTGCCATCATCGGCTACGGCTCGCAAGGCCACGCCCACGCCGCCAACCTGAAAGACTCCGGCGTAAACGTGGTGATCGGCCTGCGCCAAGGCGGCTCATGGAAAAAAGCCGAAGCCGCCGGCTTTGAAGTATTGTCCGTGGCCGATGCCACCAAAAAAGCCGATGTGGTGATGATTCTGCTGCCCGACGAAAACCAGCCCGTGGTTTACAAAAACGAAATCGCGCCCAATCTGAAACAGGGCGCCACTTTGGCCTTTGCCCACGGCTTTAACGTGCACTACAACCAAATCGTGCCGCGCGAAGATTTGGACGTCATCATGGTTGCCCCCAAAGGCCCCGGCCACACCGTGCGCAGTGAATTTCTCAAAGGCGGCGGCGTGCCCTCGCTGATTGCCGTTTACCAAGACAAATCCGGCAAAGCCCGCGACATCGCCCTTTCTTACGCCGCAGCCAACGGCGGCACCAAAGGCGGCGTGATTGAAACCAACTTCCGCGAAGAAACCGAAACCGACCTCTTCGGCGAACAGGCCGTATTGTGCGGCGGCGCGGTCGAGCTGGTGAAATGCGGTTTCGAAACCCTGGTGGAAGCCGGCTACGCCCCCGAAATGGCCTACTTCGAGTGCCTGCACGAATTGAAACTCATCGTTGATTTGATGTACGAAGGCGGCATCGCCAACATGAACTACTCGATTTCCAACAACGCCGAATACGGCGAATACGTTACCGGCCCCGAAGTCATCACCGCCGCCACCAAAGAAGCGATGAAAAAAGCGCTCTACCGCATCCAAAGCGGCGAATACGCCAAAATGTTCATCCAGGAAGGCGCGGCCAACTACCCGAGCATGACCGCCCGCCGCCGCTTAAACGCCGATCACCAAATCGAAAAAGTCGGCGCCCAGCTGCGCGGCATGATGCCGTGGATCGCCAAAAACAAACTGGTCGATCAGGAGAAAAACTAAACCCGTCCCGCCCGATCGGCAGTAAAGCGCAAAGGCAGCCTGAAAACTTTTTCAGGCTGCCTTTTTAGCGGCAGATACGGTAAAATCCGCCGCTTTGCGGCCGAGCGCCGCAGCAGACCGCACCAAAAGGAAGGACAGCAGCCCATGGGCGAACTTGCCGAATTTTATCTGGACACCAAACAACTCCACCACGTCATCATCATCATCAGCCTGAGCCTGTTCAACCTGCGCTTCTGGCTGAAAATCTGGCGCCCCGACAAACCGCTCAACGTCTGGCTGCGCTACATCCCCCATATCAACGACACCCTACTGCTGTTTACCGGCATGATGCTGATGGCGATCACCGCCGCATCGCCCTTCGGCAACGCCCGCTGGCTGGCCTACAAGCTGCTATTGGTGGTGGTGTACGTGGTACTCGGCTTTGTCTGCACCAAAAACCCGCCGCGCAGCCTGAAATCCAATCTCGCCTATATTGCCGCCACCGCCACCGTGCTGGTGATTATCTGGCTGGCCCACTGCAAACTCGCCAACGGCTGCTCGCTTTTCGCCGGCTGGTACTGGCATTGGAAATAACCAAGCCCAAGGCAGCCTGAAAACTTTTCAGGCTGCCTTTTGTCTCGCCCCAAACCCAACCCGACCATGAACCAACGCATCATCACCGCCGCCGATTTCACCGCCGATCGCCCGTGGGGCGCGCTTAACATCGCCGCCTTTGCCGGCAACACCACCGTCCGCCTGCATTGGAGCGACCAGCCCTACCGCTGGCATACCAACGACGGCGAAGAAGTGTTTGCCGTATTGGACGGCGCCGTTGAAATGCGCTGGCGCGAACACGGCAGCGAACACCGCGCCCGCCTGAACGCCGGCGACATCTTCCACGCACAAAACGGCTGCGAACACGTCGCCCACCCCATCGGCGAAGCGCGGATGCTGGTTATCGAAAAAGCCGGCAGCATCTGAAAGCAGCCTGAAACCCGAAAGCAGCCTGAAACCCGAAAGCAGCCTGAAACCCGAAAGCAGCCTGAAACCCGAAAACAGCCTGAAACCCGAAAGCAGCCTGAAACCCGAAAACAGCCTGAAAACGAAAGGAAGCGCATGAAACCCGCCCACCATATCTACGAACAATGGCACCAGGCCGCCAAAAACCGCGACACCGCCGCCCTGATTGCCCTTTATGCCGACGATGCCGAGCTGGAATCGCCGCTGGTGCCGGTGATACTCGGGCGCGACAGCGGCGTGCTGCACGGCCGCGCCGAAATCCTCGCCTTTCTCGAAGAAGGCAGCCGCCGCCGGCCAAACGAGCTGGTGCGCTGGTACCGCGACGGCCGCTATCTGGCCGCCGGCAGGCTGCTGGTATGGGAATACCCGCGCCAAACGCCCGACGGCAGCCAAGTCGATATTCTCGAACTGATGGAGCTGGACGACGACGGCAAAATCCGCCGCCACCGCATCTACTGGGGCTGGTTCGGCACCCAGATGCTGATTGCCTCGGCGCTGGCCAAAGCGTGAATCCGGTTTTCAGACTGCCTTTACCCACAGCGCCCCGCGCAGCTTTTCAGGCAGCCTGAAAACCCGGATGACGGCAGCTTTGCCCAAACGGTATTTTTAACGCGCAGCTTTTCAGGCTGCCTTTTCCCATTCGCCAACAAACACTATGGAACTGAAAATCCCCCCGCCCGTATGGATGCTGGCGGTGGCCGCACTGATGAAAGCCGCCGCCCTGCTGCCTGCCGCCGGTTTTGCCGGTGCCGCTTGGGCAGCCTGGCCGGTGGCGCTGGCCGGCGTGGCGGTGATTGTTGCCGGCGGCATCGCCTTTCGCCGCCACGGCACCACCGTTAATCCGCACACCCCGCACAACAGCAGCCGCGTGGTTACCGACGGCATCTACCGCTACAGCCGCAACCCGATGTATCTGGGCATGGCGCTGCTGCTGGCGGCGTGGGCGCTGTGGCTGGGCAATGCCGCCGCCTGGCTTGGTATTGTTCTGTTTGTTGCGCTAATCAACCGCTATCAGATCCGGCCGGAAGAGCGCATCCTCGCCGCCAAATTCGGCGACGACTACCACAGCTACTGCCGCCGCACCCGCCGCTGGCTGTAAAACCGTTTCAGGCTGCCTGACGCCTGTTTTTCCGTCTTTTCCCCGCCCGCAGTTTTTTCAGGCTGCCCTGCTGCAGGCAGCCTGAAAACCGCCCGCCCCTTTGCCATGATCAAACCGCACCGCGCCCTGATTGTTTCCGTATTTATCGCCGCCAGCTGCGGCCTCGCCTATGAATTGGTGATGGCGGCGCTGGCCAGCTATCTGCTGGGCGACAGCATCGTGCAGTATTCGCTGGTGATCGGGCTGTATCTGTTTGCGATGGGCATCGGCGCCCATCTGACGCGCTACATCAAAGAAGACGACGCGCTGGCGCGCTTTATCGAAATCGAGCTGCTGGTGGGGCTGTGCGGCGGGCTGTCGGCGCTGTTTTTGTTTGTCGCCTTCGGGTTGGCGGCGGCGCCGTTCCGCACGCTTTTATATGCGCTGGTGTTGGTGGTGGGCACGGTGGTGGGCATGGAAATTCCGCTGGTGATGCGGGTGCTGAACCGCGATAACGCCGACTTTAAAGAGCTGGTGTCCAAAGTGCTGACTTTCGACTATCTGGGTGCGCTGGCGGTGTCGCTGCTGTTTCCGCTGCTGCTGGCGCCGCGGCTGGGCATGGCGCGCTCGGCGCTGCTGTTCGGCATTCTCAACGCCGCGGTGGCGCTGCTGACCGCCCGCGTGTTTCGTTCCGTTCTCGGCCGCCGCTATCTGCGCCTGAACCTGCGCGGCTGGCTGGTGCTGTTGGTGCTGGGCGCGTTTTTCGCCGCCGCCGAGCGCATCGCTTCTTTTGCCGAAGAGAAGTATTTCGGCGATCCGGTGGTGTACCGCCGCCACACGCCCTACCAGCGGCTGGTGCTGACCAAATGGCAGGACGACATCCGCCTGTATCTCAACGGCAACCTGCAGTTTTCCTCGCGCGACGAAGCCCGCTACCACGAAGCGCTGGTGCTGCCGGCGATGCAGAGTGCGCCGCGCCGCGGACAGGTGCTGATACTCGGTGGCGGCGACGGGCTGGCGGCGCGCGAAGTGCTCAAATATCCCGATGTGCAGCGGGTGGTGCTGGTGGACTTGGATGCCGAGATGACCGAAGTTTTCCGCCGCTCGGCCGAACTCACCCGCCTAAACGGCAATTCGCTCGCCCATCCCAAGCTGAAGATTATCAATGCCGATGCCGCGCAATGGCTCGAAAACGCCACCGACAGCTTCGATGTGGCGATTATCGACCTGCCCGACCCTTCCAATTTCGCCCTCGGCAAGCTCTATTCGGTGCCGATGTACCGCATGCTCGCGCGCCGCCTGAATCCCGGTGCGCGGGTAGTCGTCCAGTCCACCTCGCCCTATTTTGCCCCCAATGCCTATTGGTCGGTGGTGGCGACGCTGGAAGCGGCCGGTTTTGCCACCGCGCCCTATCACGCCTATGTGCCTTCCTTCGGCGAATGGGGCTTTGTACTCGCCGCCCGCGAAGGCAGCCTGAAAGCGCCCGAGCGCTTCGACGTGCCCACCCGCTACCTCACCCCCACCGAAGCTGCAGCGATGTTCCGCTTTCCGCCCGATATGGCGCGGCGGCCGGTAAAGGCCAACTATCTCAACAATCAGGCGTTGGTGGCCTATTTTGCCGAAGACTGGGCGCGCTTTTCGCGCTGAACCGGCTTTCAGGCTGCCTGCAAGCGTGGTCGAAACCGCCAGCCAAATTTAGTACAATGCGCCGTTTTTTCCATTAGAAAGCACACACACCATGTTCCGCACCCTGCTCGGCGGCAAGATCCACCGCGCCACCGTTACCGAAGCCAATCTCAACTACGTCGGCAGCGTTACCGTCGATTTGGATCTGCTGGATGCCGCCGGCATTCTCGTTAATGAAAAAGTCCAAATCGTCAATAACAACAACGGCGCGCGGCTGGAAACCTACACCATCGCCGGCGAACGCGGCAGCGGCACCGTCTGCCTCAACGGCGCCGCCGCGCGGCTGGTGCAGCCGGGCGACGTGGTGATTATCATGTCCTACGTGATGCTTTCCGAGCCGGAAACCGCCGCCCACCGCCCGAAAGTGGTGCTGGTGGACGCTCAAAACAAAATCCGCGACATTATCGACTACGAAGCCGCCCATACCGTTTTGTAACGGCTTTCAGGTTGCCTTTGAGCGCATCGCCAAAGCAGCCTGAACAGCCAAAACAGCGCAACCCGACCCGCCCGCTCGGAAAGCCCCCATGCCCAAACTGCCCCGCCCCGCCCTGCTGATCCTTGCCGCCGCCCTGATAGGCACCGCCCCAAGCGCCGCCGCCACCGGTTTTTACGCAGGCATTGGCTGCCTGCATACCTACAGCAAAGACGGCACCGACGCCTACCGCTGCGCCATCGAAACCGTCTCGCTCGAGCAGGCCTACTACTATTTCCAAACCGGCTACGTCAGCACCAACGTTCCCGAGAGCGACTACAACCCCGTCTTGCACGGCAACAACTCGTCTGTCCCGCGCGACATCTACCTGCCCTCAATCCTGCCGAAAGCCGACAGCAGCAGCGATATCGCCCGCCCCGACGGACAATGCGCCGCTACGCGCCACCGCTACCGCTTCATCCGCCACGGTGCGGACAGCGTCAGCGTCATCAGCAGCACCGAAGGCTGCGGCAGCAGCCGCAGCTTTGAAACCCACTTCGAAAAACAAGGCAGTCTCGTACGCATCAGCCACACTGTCAGTCGGCCTGAAAAGCCGTCCGAGCCACTGCCCCGATAAACGCAAGGCAGCCTGAAAAGCCGTTTTCCCGTTTTCAGGCTGCCTTTGTCCCAAACATAAAAAACCGCATTTATGAATCCCAACCAACACACCGTCCTGATTACCGGCGGCGCAACCGGCATCGGCTTTGCGCTGGCCAAAAAATTCCACGCCGCCGGCAACCGCGTGATTCTGGCCGGCCGACGCGAAGACGTGCTGCGCCAGGCCGCCGTGCAGCTTTCAGGCTGCCTGATTGCCGTTGCCGATGTTGCCCAAGCCGCCGACCGCGAACGGCTGGTGCGCGATTTTCCCGACGTAAATATCCTGGTGAACAACGCCGGCGTGCAATACACCCAGCCCTTTGATACCCAAACCGCCGACGACATCGCCCGCGAAATCGACACCAATCTCACCGCCCCCGCCCAGCTCACGCTCGCCTTTTTGCCCGTTTTGAAATCCCGCCGCGAAGCCGCCGTGATCAATGTTTCGTCTGGCTTGGCGATTGTGCCCAAGGAAAGCTGCGCCGTGTATTGCGCCACCAAAGCCGCGCTGCACAGCCTGAGCCAAACTCTGCGCTGGCAGCTGGAAAACACACCCGTGCGCGTGTTTGAAATCATGCCGCCGATGGTCGCCACGCCGATGTCGCAAGGCAAGGGACACGCCCATCTGAAAATCTCGCCCGACGAATTGGCAGACGAATTCTGGCGCGCTTTTTTACGCAACCGCTACCAAATCATGGGCGGCAAAACCAAGCTGCTCTACTGGATCAACCGCATCTCCAACACGCTGGCGCAACGCGTGATGCGCAAAGGACTGTGAAAGGACAAACATGAAACGCCAAATCCTGATTCTGGCCGCCGCCCTGGCCACTGCCTGCCCCGCCGCCTATGCGGCGAAAGCCTTTGATGCGCCTGGCGGCGGCATCACCTGCCTGGGCGACGTCGATATCGGCATCCATCCCGACTACGGCGTGTTTTGCACCGTCGCCGGCC
Source organism: Kingella sp. SNUBH-2017 (assembly GCF_028680565.1). Classification (NCBI taxonomy): domain Bacteria; kingdom Pseudomonadati; phylum Pseudomonadota; class Betaproteobacteria; order Neisseriales; family Neisseriaceae; genus Kingella; species Kingella sp. SNUBH-2017. The sequence goes on along the minus strand of NZ_JAPHVK010000013.1, from coordinate 25,879 downwards.
GCACCAATTGGCCCGCTACGAAGACGCTGCCGCGTCCGCTTCCGACACCGCAAACCCGGAATACTGCGAACAGGGCGTGAAATTCATCCTGCGCAAAACAGGCCCCGCCCGCGTTCTCTGCGCCGCCCCCGAACACCCCGACGGCCTGGGCCTGCTTGGTAAAATCAAAGGCGAAACCGTCAGCGGTGACGGCTGGCAGTGCCGCGTGAACCAAAGCGGCATCGTCTGCACCAACCAAAGCGGCCACGGTTTCGACATCAGCCGCGAACGGCAGCGCCTGTTTTAAACCCGCAAAGGCAGCCTGAAAACCGTCTTGTTGTTTTTCAGGCTGCCCCGATGCCCAAGGCAGCCTGAAACCCCGTTTACCATCCGAAAGACACGCCATGATCAGCAAATCCCAATTTCTCGAGCAGGCCGCGCAAGGCTACAACCGCATTCCGCTGGTGCAGGAACTCTTGGCCGACCTTGATACCCCGCTGTCGCTCTATCTCAAACTCGCCAACCGGCCGTTTTCCTACCTGCTCGAATCGGTGGTCGGCGGCGAGCGTTTCGGGCGCTATTCCTTTATCGGCCTGCCCTGCGACACCTATATCAAAGTTTCAGGCTGCCGCAGCGAGCTGTATCAAAACCACCAAATCACCGAAACGCACGACGGCAACCCGCTGGCATTTATCGAAGCGTTCCACGCGCGCTTCAAAACGCCGGAAATCCCCAAGCTGCCGCGCTTTACCGGCGGGCTGGTCGGCTATTTCGGCTACGAGAGCATCTATTATTTCGAACACATCGCCCACCGCTTAAAGCAGCCTGAAAAGGCCGACCCGCTGGGCACGCCCGACATCCTGCTGATGCTGTCGCAAGAGCTGGCGGTGGTGGACAATCTGTCCGGCAAAATCTATCTCATCGTTTACGCCGACCCTGCGCAGGACAACGCCTACGAGCGCGCCCGCGAACGGCTGGAAAACCTGCGCGAACAGCTGCGCCAAAGCGTCGCCATCCCGCTGTCGCTGGGCAGCCTGAAAACCGAACCGCAGCACCGCACCGGCGAAGCACGTTACAAAGAATACGTGCGCCGCGTGCGCGACTATATTCTCGACGGCGACTGCATGCAGGTCGTCCCCAGCCAGCGCATGAGCCTGCCCTTTGCCGACAAACCGCTGTCGCTCTACCGCGCCCTGCGCACGCTCAACCCCTCGCCCTATATGTTCTACTACGATTTCGGCGATTTCCATATCGTCGGCTCGTCGCCCGAAATCCTGGTGCGCCGCGAGCGCAACCAAGTCATCGTGCGGCCGATTGCCGGCACCCGCCTGCGCGGCGCCACCCCCGAAGAAGACGCGCAAAACGAGCGCGAACTTCTGGCCGACGAAAAAGAAATTGCCGAACACGTGATGCTGATCGATCTCGGCCGCAACGACGTCGGCCGCATCAGCCGCACCGGCAGCGTGCGCGTAACCGACAAAATGGTTATCGAAAAATACTCGCACGTGATGCACATCGTCTCCAACGTCGAAGGCAGCCTGAAAGACGGCGTGAACAATATGGATATTCTCGCCGCCACCTTCCCTGCCGGCACGCTCTCGGGCGCGCCCAAAGTACGCGCGCTGGAAATCATTGAAGAGTTGGAGCCGGAAAAACGCAATATCTACGGCGGCGCCGTCGGCTGCTGGGGCTTTAACAACGATATGGACCTGGCCATCGCCATCCGCACCGCCGTCATCAAAGACGGCACGCTCTACGTGCAAAGCGGCGGCGGCATCGTCGCCGACTCGCAGGAAGAAGCCGAATGGCAGGAAACCCAAAACAAAGCCCGCGCCGTACTGCGCGCCGCGCAGATGGTGCAGGAAGGGCTGGACAAATAAGCTGCAGCACCATGAACCGCCAACGCCCCCGCCGCCCTGCCCCGCCGCGCCGCCTCAACGAAACGCCGCGCGAGCAAGAGCTGATCGCGCTGAACAAGCCCTACGGCTACATCTGCCAGTTTTCGCCGCACGAAAAGCACCGCAGCCTGAAAGAGCTGCTGCCGCTGTCCGGCTACTACACCGCCGGCCGGCTCGACACCGACAGCGAAGGCCTGCTGCTCTTGACCAACAACGGCCGCCTGCAGGCCGAAATCGCCGACCCGCGCCACAAAACCGTCAAAACCTACTGGGCGCAGCTCGAAGGCAGCCCCGACGACGCCAAGCTCGCGCTGTTGCAGCAGCCGATGGACTTGGGCGGCTTCACCACCCGCCCCGCCCAAATCCGCCTGCCCGATGAAAACGAAACCGCCCTGCTGTGGCCGCGCAACCCGCCGATCCGCGAGCGCAAAAGCGTGCCCGACTTCTGGCTGGAAATCCGCATCAGCGAAGGCAAAAACCGCCAGGTACGCCGCATGTGCGCCCAAGCCGGCTACCCCTGCCTGCGCCTGGTCCGCACCGCCATCGGCAGCCTGAATCTGTTTGATTTGGGCTTGGAACCCGGCCAATGGCGCTACTGCCGCCGGCCTTAAGGCGCCGCAGACAAAAAGCAGCCTAAAAACCCTTTTCCGGTTTTCAGGCTGCTTTCATATGTACTGCAGCCGTAGGGTGCGCCCCGCGCACCATCACAACACCCGCCGGCGTTTGAAACACACACCACAGGCAGTCTGAAAGCCTTTCAGACTGCCTGCAGAGGCAAAATATCCGCCCTACCCGAAGTCCAAACCGATAAAAAAGCAGCCTGAAAACCGTGAAATCCGGTTTTCAGGCTGCCTGCGTATGCGCTGCGGATTAGAGATCGAGCAGCAGGCGTGCCGGGTCTTCCAGCAGGTCTTTGATGGTTACCAGGGTCAGCACGGCTTCGCGGCCGTCGATGATGCGGTGGTCGTAAGACAGCGCCAGATACATCATCGGACGCACGACAACCTGGCCGTTTTCCACCACGGCGCGCTCTTTGGTGGCGTGCATACCCAAGATAGCAGACTGCGGCGGGTTGATGATCGGAGTGGACATCATCGAGCCGAAGGTGCCGCCGTTGGTGATGCTGAAGGTGCCGCCGGTCAGATCTTCGATGGCGATTTTGCCGTCTTTGGCTTTCACGGCGTAATCGACGATGGCCCGTTCAATGTCGGCAATGCTCATTTGGTCGGCGTCGCGCAGAATCGGCACGACGAGACCGCGCGGGCTGCCGATGGCGATGCCGATGTCGAAGTAACCGTGGTACACGATGTCGCTGCCGTCAACGGAAGCGTTCACCACGGGGAATTTTTTCAGCGCGGCAACGGCGGCTTTGACAAAGAAGGACATGAAGCCGAGTTTGACGCCGTGTTCTTTTTCGAATTTTTCTTTGTATTTGGCGCGCAAATCCATCACCGGTTTCATGTTCACTTCGTTGAAGGTGGTGAGGATGGCGTTGTCGGCCTGGGATTGCAGCAGGCGCTCGGCCACGCGGGCGCGCAGGCGGCTCATCGGCACACGCTGCTCGGGGCGGGCGCCGGCGGGCAGCGGAGCGGCGGCTTTGGCGGCGGCCGGTGCGTTCTGCACGTCTTCTTTCAGCACGCGGCCGTCGCGGCCGGAGCCTTGCACGCTGTTTACGTCCACGCCTTTTTCGGCGGCCAGTTTGGCGGCGGCAGGCATGGCCACGCCGGCTTGGGCATTGGAAGCGGGGGCAGCGGCCGGTGCGGCAGGAGCGGCTTGGGCAGCAGGCGCCTCAGTGGCGGCGGCAGCGGCTTCGGTGTCGATTTTTGCCAGAAGCTGCTGGCTGGTTACGGTTTCGCCGTCTTGAACGATGATTTCAACCAGCACGCCGGCTTGAGGCGCGGGCACTTCCAAAACCACTTTGTCGGTTTCGATTTCCACCAGGGTCTCGTCGCGGCCAACGCTTTCGCCCACTTTTTTATGCCAAGTGAGCAAAGTGCCTTCGGAAATACTTTCGGCAAATACGGGAACGTTTACTTCTACAATCATGTTTGACTCCAAATCGGTTTTCGGGCAGGCAGCCTGAAACTTTCAGGCTGCCTGTTCGCTTATTGCGGCACCGGGCGGTGCCGGGGGTTTGTGTTAAAAGGTAAGGGCGTCTTCCACCAGCTGTTTGAGCTGGGCGGCGTGCAGGCTGCCGTAGCCGACGGCGGGAGAAGAGCTGGTGGGGCGGGAGGCAACAGACAGCTTCTGCCCCTCTTGCAGCAGGCGCTCCAAGCGGTGGCGGATTTGGTACCACGCGCCCTGGTTTTTCGGCTCTTCCTGCGCCCACATGATTTCCGCGCCGGGATATTTCACCAATTCGGCGGCAGCTTCCTCGTAAGGCATCGGGTAGAGCTGCTCCAAACGCAGGATCGCGACTTTGTCGTTCAAACCGCGCTCTTCGCGGCCTTGCGCCAGATCGTAATACACCTGGCCGGCGCAGAGGATAACGCGTTTCACGCTGCCGTTGTCTTTGCGCTCAGCGGTGTCGCCAATAACCGGACGGAAGGTATTGCCTCCAAGGAAATTCTCCAGCGGGCTGGTGGCGTCTTTGAAGCGCAGCAGGCGTTTGGACATGAAGATAACCAGCGGTTTGCGGTAGCTGCGCAATACCTGGCGGCGCAGGATGTGGAACATCTGCGAGGCTTCGGAGGGCATGATGATCTGCATGTTTTTCTCGGAACACAGCTGCAGCCAGCGCTCGACACGGCCGGAGGAGTGTTCGGGGCCTTGGCCGTCGTAACCGTGCGGCAGGATGGTGGTCAGGCCGCACATGCGCCCCCATTTGGTTTCGCCGGAAGAGAGGAACTGGTCGATGGTTACTTGGGCGCCGTTGGCAAAATCGCCGAACTGGGCTTCCCAAATCACCAGTTTTTCGGGGGCGGAGCAGGCATAGCCGTATTCGAACGCCATAACGGCTTCTTCGTTCAGAATCGAATCGAATACGTTGAACGGAGCCTGGTTCTCGGCCATGTGCTGCAGCGGAACATAGTTGCCGCTGTGCGCTTCGCTGCGGTTTTTGTCGTGCAGCACGGCATGGCGGTGCGAGAAGGTACCGCGGCCGGAGTCTTCGCCGGAAATACGCACGCCGGTGCCGTTGGTAACCATTGCGGCATAGGCCAGCGTTTCGGCCATGCCCCAGTCGAAGGGCTGCTCGCCTGCAGCCATGGCGCGGCGGCCGTCCAGCACGCGCTTGGCGGTGGCATGCAGTTCGAAATCGGCCGGAACGGCGGTAAACTTCTCGGCCAAGCGTTCGATGTCGGCGCGGGAAAGACCGCTTTCTACTTTTTCGCGCCAGTCCTGGCCTTTGTATTTGCTCCAATCTACGCGGTGTTTGCTGGCGTAGTCGGTCAGGCGGGTTTGTTCGACGTGTTCGCCTTTGTCCAAAGCGCTGCGGTAGGCTTGGATGTAGCCTTCGGCTTCTTCGGTGCTGACCACACCTTCGGCAGCCAGTTTTTCGGCGTAGATGGCGCGTGCGCCGGGATGCTGGGCGACGGCTTTGTACATCAGCGGCTGGGTCAGGGTCGGGTCGTCGCCCTCGTTGTGGCCGAGTTTGCGGTAGCAGACTACGTCGATTACCACATCTTTTTTGAACAGGCGGCGATACTCCAAGGCAGCCTGAACAACGTAGCACACAGCTTCCGGATCATCGCCGTTCACATGGAATACCGGCGCTTCGACCATTTTGGCGATGTCGGTGCAGTAAACGGTGGAGCGGGTGTCGCGGGTGTCGGAAGTGGTAAAGCCGATCTGGTTGTTGATAACCAGGTGGATGGTGCCGCCGGTGGTGTAGCCGCGGGTTTTCGACATATTGAAAGTTGCCTGGTTCACGCCCAAGCCGATAAAGGCGGAGTCGCCGTGAATCAGCACCGGCAGAACCTGGGCGCGGCCGTCGCTGCCGCGGCGGCGTTGTTTGGCGCGGGTGGAGCCTTCAACCACGGGATTGACGATTTCCAGATGCGAGGGGTTGAACGCCAGCGTAACGTGCATCGCGCCGTTGGGGGTGGCGATGTCGGAACTGAAGCCCATGTGGTATTTCACGTCGCCGCTGGGCAGGCTGATGGGCGCGCGGCCTTCAAATTCGGCGAACAGGTCGGCGGGTTTTTTGCCCAAGGTATTGACCAGCACGTTCAGGCGGCCGCGGTGCGCCATACCGATGATGACTTCTTCCACGCCGTCTTTGCCGGCATTCTGGATCAGGTAGTTCAGGCCGACAATCGCGCTTTCGCCGCCTTCCACGCCGAAGCGTTTCTGGCCGACATATTTGGTGTGCAGGTAGCGTTCCAGCGTTTCGACGGAGGTAATCTGCTTCAGGATGTAGCGTTTTTCCTCTTTGCTGAAGCTGGGGGTGGATTGGTTGCGTTCGAAATAGTTGCGAACCCAGTGGCGCTCCTCGCGGTTGTTGATGTGCATGTATTCCACACCAATGTGGCCGCAGTAGGTTTTTTTCAGCCGGGACAGGATGTCGGCCAGCGTGAGCTTGGTCTCGCCGCCTCCGAAATCGCGGCTGCCAACGCTGAATTTAACCGCCATATCGGTGCTGTCCAACCCGTGTTCTTCGGGGGAGAGGCCTTCGGTATGGCGGGGTTTTTTCAGTTTCAGCGGATCCAGATCGGCGGCGCCGGAACCCTGGATGCGGTAGGCGGACATCAGGCGCAGCACGCCGATTTGTTTCTGCAGCATGCTTTCGTCGATGCTGCCGGCTGCGGCTGCGGTGGCACGGTTTTTGGCCAGATTGGCGAAAGATTCCTGAATCGGACGGTGGGCGACATCGCGCGCCACTGCGCCCGGCTGGGCGGCCAATTCGCGGAAATACTGCTGCCAATGCTCATCAACCGAATTGGGATCGCTCAAAAAGCTCTCGTACAATTCCTCGATGTAGGGGGCATTGGAGCCGAACAGATAAGAAAAATTGAGTTTTTCGTCCATGATGGCTGAACCTCTGCTTTGCGGTCATCGTTATTCAAAATGGCTGGAAGATGTCGGCCGCGGCGCGGCCAAACGGCACCTATTGTACTCTTTCCTGTAATCCTTTGTAAGGGCTTGGCAGCCTGAAAAACGCTTTGGGCGCCGGCATAATTTTTCAGGCTGCCAAACGGACGGCCAAACCGGCTTTCAGGCAGCCTGAAAGCCGGTTTGGCTGTGCTTGCGGCACGGGTTTTACGTCCAGAAATAGCGCACCAGATGAAAAAACACCGGCGCGGCAAAACAGATGCTGTCCACCCGATCGAGCATGCCGCCGTGGCCGCGGATCATCCGCCCCCAGTCTTTCACGCCGAAACTGCGTTTGATCGCCGACATCACCAGTCCGCCGAAAAAGCCCATCAGGCAGATAAGCAAACCGAGCAAGGCAGCCTGAAACGGCGAAAACGGGGTAATCCAATACAGCGCCGCCGCCAGCAGCGTGGCGCAGCTGATGCCGCCGACGGTGCCGGCCACGGTTTTGTTGGGCGACAGGCTAGGCATGATGCGGCGGCGACCGAAGAGTTTGCCCCACACATACTGCAGCACATCGCTGGCCTGCACCACGGCGATCATAAACACCAGCAGCAGGATGTTGCTGCCGCTGAAGCCTTGGATTTCCAGCGTCATCAGCGCCGGCACGTGCGACAGGCAGTAGATGGTGATCATCGCGCCCCATTGGATTTTGGCGGTACGCTCGAAGAAGTTGCCGGCATCGCCCGACAGGCTAGCGATAATCGGCAGAATCAAAAAGGCGTACACCGGAATCAGAATGGTAAACATGCTGTACCAGTCGATCAGCACAAACCAGTATTGCAGCGGCAGCAGCACGTAAAAGCAGGCGACCATCGCGTTGTAGTCGCTGCGGCGGCGATACACCAGCGTCATAAATTCGCGCAGGGCGGCGAAGGAAATCAGCAGAAACAAAACGATGGTGCCCCAATAGCCGAACCAAAAGGCAAACAACAATACGATGGTCATTACCCACCACGAATAAATGCGGGCGTTCAGATTGCTGATGGTAGGATTGTGGCTGTCGCTGGCAAAACGGCGCTCGAGAATCTGGCCGATCAGGCCGGCCACCGCCAGCGTGGCGAAAATGCCCAAAAACACAATGCCTGCCTGCACGGGCAGGGTAGCGGGATGCGGATTCATGCGGATTCCTTTGCGGTGGCGGCGGCACGGTTTTCAGGCTGCCGGTAGGCCTGGCGTTTGCCGGCGGGCGCCAAATCCAGCAGCGCGTTGCGGGTGCGTTCGAGAAAGGCTTCTTTGTCTTCGCCCGGCAAAAGCTGCATTTCCTCGCCGATGTTCACTTCGCACACCAGCGGCACCGGCAGCAGCTTGCCTTTGGGCAGCACACGGTTGATGTTGTCGATCCAAATCGGGATAAAGCCGACATCCGGATTTTCCCGCGCCAGATGGTAGATGCCGCTTTTAAAGGGCAGCAGCAGCACGTCGTCGTCGGTATTGCGCGTGCCTTCGGGGAAGATAATCAGCGACGAGCCTTGATCCAGCGCCGCGCCCATCTGCGCGGTAATCGCCTTGGGGTCGCTGCCGTTGCGCATAATCAGCAGGCCGTTGAAAACATTGTTGATGATAAAACGCTTGAAGCGGTTGGTGAGCCAGTAGTCCGCCCCCGCCACCGGCCGCGCCAGCCGGCGCCAGCGCTTGGGCAGCGAAATCCACACCATCACAAAGTCGCCGTGGCTGCCGTGGTTGGCGAAATACACTTTTTTCTCCGGCGTAAAATCCAAAGCGCCCTCAAACTTCGGCCGGATGCCGGTGATGAAGGCGACGAAAAAATACAGGCCGTGGTCAATCAGCCAAGCCAGACAACGGTTTATCAGCGTGCGCATGGTTTCGGTTCTTGCGGGTGGTTTGGGGCAGCGCGGATTGTAGCCTATTTGCGCGCAAACCGTACTGCGCCGCGTCAAACGGCACCGGCGCAAATAGGCTACAATCCGCCGCAGCGTTTTTTGGTTTCAGGCTGCTTTGGCGCAGCATTATTCTTAAAGGACAACATCATGGCAGCATCTTCCGACACCCCCGCCATGCGGCTCGACAAATGGCTGTGGGCGGCACGCTTTTTCAAAACCCGCGCGCTGGCGCAAAAGCACATCGAGCTCGGCCGCGTGCAGGTAAACGGCAGCAAAGTCAAAAACAGCAAAAACATCGCCGCCGGCGACGTTATCGATCTCACGCTCAATTCCCTGCCCTACCGCATCACCGTGGCCGCGCTCAACCACCAGCGCCGCCCCGCGCCCGAAGCGCGCCTGCTTTACCGCGAAGACGAAGCCGTCGCCCAAGCGCGCGAAGCGCAGAAGCTGCTCGACCAGGCTGCCCGCGTCAGCGCCGCCTACCCCGACGGCCGCCCCACCAAACGCGACCGCCGCCAGATCGACAAACTCAAACGCGGCGACTGGTAAACCCGCCGCCATCCCCCCCCCAAAAAGGCAGCCTGAAAACTTTTCAGGCTGCCTTTTCGGCTTCAAACAGCCGTTCTAAACCATATAGACAAACAGTCTAATTTTGTCGCGCCGCCGCACTTATACTGCCGCCCTTTACAAAAACACACACAGGAACGCACATCATGGATTGGACGCCCAACGACTGGATCATCGTTTTCTTTTTCGTAACCGGCGCCCTGCTGCACGGCATCACCGGCTTCGGCTATCCCATTGTCGGCACCGCCGTGATTGCCGGTTTTTACCCGCTCAAAACCGCCGTTGCCATGGTGGTGCTGCCCTGCCTGGTGATCAACATCATGATGCTGCGCACCGGCGAAGGCTTCAAACACAACCTCATCACATACGGCCGCGCCTTTTTCCCGCTGTTTGCCAGCAGCTTTATCGGCGGCCTGATCGGCATCGGCCTGCTGCTCTTTCTGCCCGAAGGCAGCCTGAAAATCTTCCTGTGCATCACCCTACTGTTTTACGTTTTTACCCAATACAGCCGTTTCCGCATCCGCTTTAAAACCGACCGCAAAACCATGGCCGTGTTCGGTTTCGTGGCCGGCATCGTCGGCGGCGCCACCAACGCCATCGTCGCCTTTCTGATGATTTATCTCTTGGGCACCGACCGCAACAAAACCGAAATGGTGATGGTGAACAACATCAGCATCCTGATTACCAAACTGATCCAAATCGTGCTGCTGTTTCCCGTGATTTCCGCGTTCGACCGCAAAAGCTGGCTGCTGCTGTCCAGCGTGATTGTGGTGTCGCTCGGATTTATGTATGTCGGCAACCACATCCGCCACCGCCTACCGCAGCGCATCTTCAACCACGCCATCGCCGCCATGCTGCTCGCCCTCGGCCTGTACGCCGGCTATCAGGGCGTGGCGATGTCGGGCTGAACCAAACCGGCAGACGGCTGCAGGCAGCCTGAAAAGTTTTCAGGCTGCCTGCAGCCGTTTTTCCGCCGTTCCAAATCCCAAAGCAGCCTGAAACCGCGATTCCGAACCCAAAAGCAGCCTGAAAACCCCATTGGCGGCGGCGAAAAAGCGGCACGGCCGGCAGGCGTTTTGCGTATAATCGCGCCTTCTTTTTTCCTGTCTTTTTTCCGAGAGAAAATCCACCCATGTCCGTCGTCCTCCCCCTGCGCGGCACCCGCGCCCTTTCCGATTTCCGTGTTGAAAAACTGCTGCAAAAGGCCGCTGCGCTGGGTTTGCCTGCGGCTCAGTTGTCCAGCGAATTTTGGTATTTTGCCGCGTCCGACGCGCCTTTGGCGGCGGATGATGCAGCGAAGCTCGAAGCCTTGGTTGACGCGCAAAGCGTGGCCGCGCCGGAGGTTTCAGACGGCCTCAATCTCTTTTTGGTTACGCCGCGTTTGGGCACGGTGTCGCCGTGGGCGTCGAAAGCCACCGACATCGCGCACAACTGCGGCCTCTCGCAAATTACCCGCATCGAGCGCGGCATGGCGGTGTGGGTGTCAGGCCGTCTGAACGACGACGAAAAACGCGCGTGGGCGTCGCTGCTGCACGACCGCATGACCGAGTCGGTATTGCCCGATTTTCAGGCTGCCGAAAAGCTGTTTGCCCATCCCGAGGCGCAGACTTTTTCTACGGTAAACGTATTGGGCGGCGGCCGCGATGCGCTGGTCAAAGCCAATACCGAGCTGGGCTTGGCGCTCTCGCCCGACGAGATTGATTATCTGGTGGAAAACTATCGCGCGTTAAACCGCAATCCGTCGGACGTGGAACTGATGATGTTTGCGCAGGCGAACTCGGAGCATTGCCGCCACAAGATTTTCAACGCCGATTTTGTGTTAAACGGGCAGGCGCAGGAGAAATCCTTGTTCCGCATGATCCGCGACACCCACGAGGCGCATCCCGAGGGCACGGTGGTGGCCTATAAAGACAATGCGTCGATTATCGAGGGCGCGAAAATCAAGCGTTTTTATCCGCACGCGGCGGAAAATCAGGGCTACCGTTTCGCCGAAGAAGACACGCACATTCTGATGAAAGTGGAAACCCACAACCATCCCACCGCCATCGCCCCCTTTGCGGGCGCGGCCACCGGCGCGGGCGGCGAAATCCGCGACGAGGGCGCAACCGGTCGCGGCGCGCGGCCGAAAGCGGGTTTGACCGGCTTTACCGTGTCCAACCTCAATATCCCGGGCTTTGCGCAGCCGTGGGAGCAGCCCTACGGCAAGCCCGGCCATCTGGCTTCCGCGCTGGATATTATGATCGACGGCCCCATCGGCGGCGCGGCGTTTAACAACGAATTCGGCCGCCCGAATTTGCTGGGCTATTTCCGCACCTTCGAGCAGGAGTTTGACGGCCAAATGCGCGGCTACCACAAGCCGATTATGATTGCCGGCGGCTTGGGCAATATCCAAGCGCAGCAGACGCATAAAAACGAAATCCCCGAAGGCGCGTTGTTAATCCAACTCGGCGGCCCGGGGATGCTGATTGGCTTGGGCGGCGGCGCGGCATCTTCGATGGACACCGGCAGCAACGATTCCAGCTTGGATTTCAACTCGGTACAGCGCGGCAACCCCGAAATCGAACGCCGCGCGCAGGAAGTGATCGACCGCTGCTGGCAGCTGGGCGACGCCAATCCGATTATCGCCATTCACGACGTAGGCGCGGGCGGCTTGTCCAACGCCTTCCCCGAATTGGTGAACGACGCAGGGCGCGGCGCGGTGTTTAAGCTGCGCGACGTGCCGCTGGAAGAACACGGCTTAACCCCGCTGCAAATCTGGTGCAACGAAGCGCAGGAGCGTTATGTGTTGTCCGTGTTGCCGGAAAATCTCGACACCTTCTCTGCTCTGTGCGAGCGCGAACGCTGTCCGTTTGCCGTAGTCGGTACGGCTACCGACGACGGCCACTTGCAGGTGCGCGACGATTTGTACGGCGACAATCCCGTCGATCTGCCGCTCAACGTATTGCTCGGAAAACCGCCCAAAACCACCCGCCGCGATGAGACCGTAAGGCCGTCTGAAAAAGCATTTTCAGGCAGCCAAATCGACCTGAAAGAAGCCGCCTACCGCGTGTTGCGCCTGCCTGCCGTGGCCGCTAAAAACTTCCTGATTACCATCGGCGATCGCAGCGTCGGCGGCCTGACCGCCCGCGACCAGATGGTCGGCCGCTACCAAACGCCGGTGGCCGACTGCGCCGTAACCATGATGGGCTTCGATACCTATCGCGGCGAAGCGATGGCAATGGGCGAAAAACCCGCCGTTGCCCTGTTTGACGCACCCGCCTCGGGCAGAATGTGCATCGGCGAAGCCATCACCAATCTGGCGGCGGTGAACATCGGCGACATCGGCAACATCAAACTCTCCGCCAACTGGATGGCCGCCTGCGGCAACGCGGGCGAAGACGAAAAACTCTACCGCACCGTGCAGGCCGTATCCGAAACCTGCCAAGACTTGGGCATCAGCATTCCCGTGGGCAAAGACTCGCTGTCGATGAAAACCGTGTGGCAGGAAAACGGCGAACAAAAATCCGTAACTTCGCCGCTATCGCTGGTGATTACCGGCTTCGCGCCGGTGGCCGACGTACGCAAAACCGTTACCCCCGAATTGAAAAACGTGGCCGACAGCGTATTGCTGTTTGTCGATTTGGGCTTTGGCAAAGCACGCATGGGCGGCTCGGCGCTGGCGCAGGTGTACAACGAAACCGGCGGCGAAGCGCCCGACATCAATATAGGCCGTCTGAAAGCGTTTTACGATGTGATGCAGAAGCTGGTGGCCGAAGACAAACTGTTGGCCTACCACGACCGCAGCGACGGCGGCCTGTTTGCTACGTTAGCGGAAATGGCGTTTGCGGCACGTTGCGGCTTGGATATAGATTTAAATTTATTGCTTGCACAAACATTTATTACCAACCATACCGCTCTGTCTCAATCATTGCGGACTGAAGAGGTAAAAGCGTTGGCTGAATGGCAAGAAACCATTGCCCGCACATTATTTAATGAAGAGTTGGGTGCTGTTATCCAAGTTAGGAAACAAGATGTTGCCGATATTATCAATTTATTCTATCAACAACAGCTTCATCACAATGTCTTTGAAATCGGTACGTTAACTGATGAGAACACGTTAATCATCCGCGACGGGCAAACGCACCTTATTTCTGACAACCTAATCAAACTGCAACAAACCTGGCAGGAAACCAGCCACGCCATCCAACGCCTGCGCGACAACCCCGCCTGCGCCGACAGCGAGTTCGCCCTGATTGGCGACAACGACCGCAGCGCATTGTTTGCCGACGTGAAATTTGACGTGAACGAAGACATCGCCGCGCCTTTCGTCAACAGCGGCGCGAAACCTAAAATCGCCATCCTGCGCGAACAGGGCGTAAACGGGCAAATCGAAATGGCAGCCGCCTTCACCCGCGCAGGATTCGATGCCTACGACGTGCATATGTCCGACCTGATGGCAGGCCGCGTCCACCTTGCCGACTTCCAAATGCTCGCCGCCTGCGGCGGCTTCAGCTACGGCGACGTACTCGGCGCGGGCGAAGGCTGGGCGAAAACCATCCTGTTCCACCCCGCGCTGCGCGAGCAGTTTGCCGCCTTCTTTGCGCGCCAAGACACCCTCGCGCTGGGCGTGTGCAACGGCTGCCAAATGATGAGCAACCTCGCCGAAATCATCCCCGGCAGCCAAGGCTGGCCGAAGTTCAAACGCAACCGCAGCGAGCAGTTTGAAGCCCGTTTGAGCATGGTCGAAGTGGCCAAATCGCCCTCGCTGATTCTGGCCGAAATGCAGGGCAGCCGCCTGCCCGTGGTCGTCAGCCACGGCGAAGGCCGCGCCGATTTCGCCCACTTAGGACGCGACGGCAATTCGGTGTCAGACGGCCTTGCCATTGCCCTGCAATACATCGACGGCACCGGCGCCGTAACCCAAACCTACCCGCTCAACCCCAACGGCTCGCCGCAGGGCATCGCCGGCGTGACCAACGCCGACGGCCGCATCACCATCATGATGCCCCACCCCGAACGCGTGTACCAAACCGCGCAAATGAGCTGGCAGCCTGAAAACTGGGGCGAATTGAGCGGCTGGTACCGAATGTTCGCCGCCGCGCGTAAGGCGTTGGGTTAAACCTGCACAAAAGGCCGCCCGAAAGGATTTCAGACGGCCTTTTTATTCGGAGACCAGAAAATAAAAAAATTCCTTATCGCCGCAGCCGTTTTGCTGCCGCTTTTTGCCCGCGCCGAAGAAGCGTTCGACCCCAAAGCCTACCAGCAGCTCGCCGCAGCATGCGGCCAAAACGATCTCGACAGCTGCGTTAAATTTGCCGTGTGGACGCAGGAGCATACGAACACCCCCGCCGATGCCTGCGCACCGCTGAAAAAAGCCTGCGACGGCGGCAATATGAAAGGCTGCTATGCCTTGGCCAATCTTTATCTCGACCCCCGCAGCGGCTTGGGCGCAAACAAAGACAAAGCGCGCGCACTGTACTGGAAAGCCTGCGACATCGGCCACGAACTTTCCTGCCTGATTTCGGCCCACCTGAGATATAAAGAGAACAAGCAAAGCCAGCCCGTTTTGCCGCAATAACGGCGTTTGGAAAAAGGCCGAAAGGCAGCCTGAAAAACCGCGAAACCGGTTTTCAGGCTGCCTTAAAATCCGTCCGCGCATCTTGCGTACAGCAAAAAAGGAAGCCCCATGCCGCCCACCCGCCTTGCCTTTATCAAAGGATTTTGCAGCGCCGTTATGCTGATTTCGCTGCTTGCCCTGCTGCTGATTCCGCAATACGGCAACTATATGCAGCGCAGCGAAATCAGGCAGATTATCGCCACCGCCGAGCCCCTGCAAAACGCTGTTGCCGACAAACTGAAAAACAAGCAGCCGCCCGTCGGCATCCCGCCGCATCCCCAAGCCGCAACCCGTATCAGCGCGGACGGCTGGATTCTGCTGACCACGCCGCGATACGGACGGCAGATTCTTCTGATTCCCAGCCGCCAAGCCAACGGCGAAATCGCATGGGAGCAGCATTTTGAACACGGTGAATTGCGGTAAAGGTTTTCAGGCTGCTTTGGCCGTTACCGCCCAAGCAGCCTGAAAAAAGCAAAGGGGCTGTACTAGATAAGCAGTCATGTTAGACTGCAAAAATGAAAATAACCCATTGTAAAATAAAAAAGAGTATTCAAAAGAAACTGCTACAGTTTTTTGTACTCGAAGTTACCGCCCGTTCAGCCGCCGATTTGTTGGGCATCCACCCCAATTCGGCAGTGCTGTTTTACCGCAAGATTCGCGAAGTCATCAGCCATCATCTCTCGTTGGAAGCCGATACGGTTTTTAACGGCTCAATTGAGTTGGACGAGAGCTATTTCGGCGGACACCGCAAAGGCAAACGCGGACGCGGTGCGGCGGGAAAGGTGGCAGTTTTCGGTATTCTCAAACGCGGCGGCAAGGTTTATACCGTGGTTGTCGAGAACGCCAAAAGAGAAACTTTAATGCCTGTTATCACAAAGAAAATTATGCCTGACAGCATTGTCTATACGGATTGTTTGAGCAGCTATGATGTGTTGGATGTAAGCGGATTTACCCATCACCGTATCAACTACAGCAAGCTGTTTGCCGACAGACAAAACCACATCAACGGCATTGAAAACTTTTGGAATCAGGCAAAACGCGTACTGCGCAAATACAATGGAATCGACCGTAAATCTTTCCCGTTGTTCTTGAAAGAATGCGAGTTCCGTTTTAACTTTGGCGCACCTTCCGAGCAGCTTAAAGTGCTGCGCCGGTGGTGTGGAATTTAGGGCTTATCTAGTACAGCCCCAAAGCAAAAGTTCCCGTAGGCCGGATTTGCGCATCCGACAACGAAGCATTAAAACCGCAAAGGCCGTCTGAAAAGCCATGCAGAGCGCCCCTTGCGGAACAATATCGAGTACAGGTGCCAGCCTGTTGCCCCCGTTCCATTAACCGTTTTAAAGGAAAAGACATGAAAAAAACCGCATTAACCGCCGCCCTGCTGCTGCTTGCCGCCTGCGGGCAAAGCAATGTGGAGCGGGAAACTGCGCCCGCGTCCGCAGCTACGCCTGCTGCTACGTCTGCGCCCGCTGCAAGCGCCGCAGCCACAGCCGCGCCGCAATGGCAAATCGTTGGCGAAGTGAACAGCCGTTTCCGCTATCTTTATGTGCTGGTGCCCGCCGGCAGCGGCGATGCCGAACTGGTAACGCTGGCGCAGGATATCCACCGCAGCGAGCCGGATGCCTGGCTGTGGCTGGTGGACAGCGACGAGAAAGTGGCCGACGGCGTGAAAGCGGGGCAGACGGGCGATATGTCGGCGTTTCCGAAAGAATGGATGGAGCGGCATATCGTTGCCAACTCGGTGCTGGTGCTTCATCCCGACGGCCGCCATGTGTGGACGCTGTACGGCGGCAGCGGCCGCGAACGCGAAATCGCCACGCTGCCGTGTATCGACGGCAAGGGTTCGTGCCGCGACTGAGCCGTCTCGGTTTGCGCCACGCCAACACACTTTAGGGCAAAACCAAAGCAGCCTGAAAACCGCCGATCCGGTTTTCAGGCTGCTTTTTTATGCGCCCAAGTCCTGCGCGGCCGGCGCTACAGCAGATTTTGCGGGCGGCCGGCGGCAAAGGCGTTGATATTGGCTTCGAGCATCTGCGTCAGGTTTTCGACGGTTTCCGCCGCCGCCCATGCCACATGCGGGGTAACGATCAGATTGGGCAGTTGCGAGAGCAGCGGGTTGCCTTCTGAGGGCGGCTCTTGGCTCAGCACATCAAAGCCGGCGCCGCCGAGCATGCCGTATTTGAGTGCGGCGAGCACCGCCTGCTCGTCGGCCAGGCCGCCGCGGCCGACATTGACCAGCACCGCCTGCGGCTTCATCTGCCGCAGTTCGTTCTCGCCGATCATATGGCGGGTGGAATCGTTGAGCGGGCAGTGCAGCGAAACGGCGTCGGCCTGCGACAAGGCAGCCTGAAAGGCGGTATAGCCCGGGCGTACGGCGGCGGCGTCTTTGCGCTCGCCCCACAGCACGTTCATGCCGAAGGCTTCGGCATAGCCGGCGAGCCGGCGGCCGATACTGCCGCGACCGAAGATGGCAAGGGTTTTGCCGTTGAGATTGCGTATCGGCGCGCCGAAATGGCAGAAATGGGCGGCTTGGCGCCAGGCGCCGGCGGCAACGTCGCGGCGGTAGGCGGGCAGGTTGCGCATCAGGGCGAGCAGCAGCATAAAGGCGTGTTCGGCAACGCTATCGCTGCCGTAATCGCGCACGTTGCAGACGGCAACGCCGGCGGCGCGCGCGGCGGCCAAATCGACGTTGTCGTAGCCGGTGGCCGCCAACGCCACCAGTTTCAGCTGCGGATTGGCGGCAAAGTGTTCGGCGCGGATGGCGACTTTGTTGGTAATCACGATATCGGCGCCGGCCAGCCGCGCGGCAGTCTGATCGGGCGCGGTGTGCGGGTGGTTTTGCAGCGTGTGCGGGAAATCAAAACGCAGCGGCCGCGCGGGCAGCGTGCCGCTGTCGAGAAAAACGATATTCACGGGTTCTCCTTTGGGATGGGCAAGGCAGCCTGAAAACGGTGGGGACGGGGTTTCAGGCTGCCTTTGGGGTTTTTGGTAAATGTAGCTCGGGATGGGAGCCAAGGAACCGTAAAGCAGCCTGAAAGCTGGGTCTAGACCCAGCCTACGCTTCTTGCTGCAAAGGCAGCCTGAAAACCGTGCAGACGGGCTTTCAGGCTGCCCTAGGTTATTTGCGTTTGCGCGTTTTGGGCGCGGCGGCTTTTTTGGTGGGCTTGGCAGCTGGTTTGGCAACAGATTGGACGGCAGGCTTGGCGGCGGCGGGTTTGCCTTTGGCCGGGGCTTTGGGGGTTTTGCCGCGTTTGCCGTTAGCCGGTTTTTCAGGCTGCTTTTTGCTGCGTTTGGCGGGCGTTTTGGGGCTTTCAGGCTGCCTTTTGTTTTTGCCGGTTTTGGCGGATTTGGCAGTGCCGTCGGCGCTGCGTTTTTTGCGCTTGCCGCTGTAGCCGCCGCTGACCAAGGTAAGGTCGATGCGGCTGGTTTCCAAATCGGCACGGACGACGCGGACGGTTACGCTGTCGCCCATATCGAAGCGGATGCCGCTGCGCTCGCCGACCATCGCCATGATGTCGCGGCGGTAGTTGAAGTAGTCTTCGCCCAGGTCGCTGACGTGCACCATGCCTTCGGTGTGGATGTTGTCGAGGGTAACGAAGATGCCGAAGGTGCTCATGCCGGAGATGCGGCCGGTGAAGGTTTCGCCGACTTTGTCGCGCATGTAGTAGGTTTTGAGCCAGTTTTCGACATCGCGGCTGGCTTCGTCGGCGCGGCGCTCGCAGAAGGAGGCGTGGGCGCCGAGCGAGGGCCAGGAGTCTTCGCGGTAGTTTTTGCCGGCGAGCACGGCTTTGATGGCGCGGTGGACGGCCAGGTCGGGATAGCGGCGGATGGGGGAGGTGAAGTGGGTGTAGTGCTCGTAGGCAAGGCCAAAGTGGCCTTGGTTTTGCGCTTCGTACACGGCCTGCTGCATCGAGCGCAGCAGCATGGTTTGCAACAGTTCGCGGTCGTCGCGGCCTTCGAATTGGGCGGCCAGTTCAGCGTAGTGCTTGGGTGTGGGGTTGTCGCCGCCGCCCAACTGCAGGCCGGTCAGGGCGAGCTGTTCGTGCAGCACGGCGAGTTTTTCGGCGGTGGGGCCGGCGTGGTTGCGGTACAGGCCGGGGTGTTTGTGCGCCAGCAGGAAGTCGGCGGCGCAGACGTTGGCGGCGAGCATGCACTCTTCGATGAGCTTGTGGGCATCGTTGCGGTGCACGGGTTCGATGCGCTCGATTTTGCCGTGATCGTCAAACAGCATCTGGGTTTCGGTGGTCTCGAATTCCATGGCGCCGCGTTTGAGCCGTTTTTTGTGCAGAACTTGATACAGGGCGTAGAGCGTATCGAGATTTTTGCGGTGGGGGTTGTCGGCGCCGCTCTCGAGCCAGTCCCACACTTGGTTGTAGGTCAGGCGGCCGTGGGAGCGCATCACGGCGGGGTAGAAGCGGTAGGACTTGACGTTGCCGGCGTAGGTGATGGTCATGTCGCACACCATGCACAGGCGCTCGACGTCGGGATTGAGCGAGCAGATGCCGTTGGACAGGCTTTCAGGCAGCATGGGGATGACGCGGCGGGGGAAATAAACGCTGGTGGCGCGTTCGCGGGCGTCGCTGTCGATGGCGTCGTGCGGGCGCACATAGTGGCTGACGTCGGCAATGGCGACGATAAGGCGGTAGTTGCGCCCGTGTTTTTCGGCGTAAACGGCGTCATCGAAATCGCGCGAGCTTTCGCCGTCGATGGTGACCAGCGGCAGATCGCGCAAGTCTTCGCGGCCTTTGCGGTCGGCGGGGCGCACTTTTTCGGGGATTTTGGCGGCAGCCTGAACGCAGTTTTCGGAAAACTCGTGCGGCAGGTGGTGTTTGCGCACGGCGATTTCGATTTCCATGCCGCTGTCGGCATAGTCGCCCAGCACTTCGGTTACCCGCGCCACGGCGGGGCGGTGGTTGGTGGGATAGCTTTCGATCGCCGCCACAATCACCTGGCCGGATTCGGGCTTGAATTCGGCCACCGATTCGGGCTCGAGAATAATCGGCTGGTGCAATCGGCGGTCTTCCGCTTCCAGCACCGCCACGCCGCGGTCGAGATAAAAACGGCCGACGACGTCGGTTTGCGCGCGCTCGATAATGTCCAGCACCTGCCCTTCGCGGCGCCCGCGCCGGTCGCGGCCGCCGGTGGGGCGCACGGTTACCAAATCGCCGTGCATCAGCCCGCGCAGCTGGCGCTCGTAAAGTACGAAATCGCCGCCGCCGTCGTTGGTGAGCGGCACGGCAAAACCCAAGTCGTCCTTATGCACTTCGACGCGGCATTTGACGATTTCCAGTTTGTCGGCCACGCACACCAGGTTGCGCCGGTTGATCAGCACCTGGCCGTCGCGCGCCATCGCCTTGATGCGGCGCTCGAAAAACTCGAATTCTTCGTCGCTGATCGACAGCTGTTCGGCCAGCGCGGAAATTTTCTGCGGCACGCCCGCATCGTCCAGCAGGCGGATAATCCATTCGCGGCTGGGCAGCGGATGTTCGTATTTCTGCTGCTCGCGCTTTAAAAACGGGTCTTTTTCTCTAAGATTCAATAAATTTGTTTTTTTCTTGGTTTTCATGATTGACAATTTTCAAAGGGTTTATATAATGCCGCCTTTCGCTTGCGGCACTTTAACCCAAGCGCAATACAAATGCAAAGCCCAGGTGGCGGAATTGGTAGACGCGCCAGCTTCAGGTGCTGGTATCCTCACGGGTGTGGAAGTTCGAGTCTTCTCCTGGGCACCAAAACGCAGCGCAAGCTGCTTTTACTTTGCATTCACAATCTAGCTTTGCCCAGGTGGCGGAATTGGTAGACGCGCCAGCTTCAGGTGCTGGTATCCTCACGGGTGTGGAAGTTCGAGTCTTCTCCTGGGCACCAAATTCAAACCGGTTTGATGATTTCAAACCGGTTTTTCCGTTTCAGGCTGCCTGAAAGGCAATCGGGCATCACCCGGCAGCCGGTGTTCCCCCCCTTTTTCTCCCCGCCGATAATTTTCAGGCTGCCTTTCAAAGGAAAAAGGCAGCCTGAAAACTTCTTATGGCGGCAATCCTAGGCCTGCGCCGCTGCCAGCCAGTCGGCGGGAACGATCAAACGCAGATGCTGCGCATCCAGCTGCCCGCTGCCGAACACTTCCGCCCACGCAGCCACGCATTTCTCGGCGGCATCGGTATCGGCCAGCCCCCAGATTTTTACCCCAGCCCCTTCGGCCGGCAGATGCTCTTTCAGCGCGGCAAACGGCGTGCTGCCGTCTTCCGGCAGCGCGAAGGAAACGAAATCGCAGCCGGCCGCCCAAGCGGTTTGCGCCACATGAAGCAGCTGTTCTTCGGTTTGATACTGCTTGACCATTACCGTCAGCCGCTTTTGGCCGGAGCGGCACAGCTCGGCCACCGTTGCCAGCATATGGCGGCTTTGGGCGGCAGCATCGCTGTCGAAGCCGGCGGCATCGGCCAGCACCAGCACGATGCCGTCGGCACCGAAGGCCAGCGCGGTAGCGGTATCGGCCACTGCCGACACCGGCTCGGCACCGTCGGGATTCAGCACGGCAGCAATGGTTACGCCTTTACTTTTGGGCAGCGCCATCCGCGCGGCGCCCAAGCGATTGGCGGCCACCAGCACCGCGGCGGCGGGCGGCTCGGCGGCCAGGGCGGCGGCACAGCCCTGTTCGGCAGCGGCATCGTTTTCTGCATTCAGTAGGTCGATTTCCAGCAGATGGCGGAAATTGGTCGGGGAATCCATAACTTCGTCCTTTATTGATTGGTTTGTTGTCGCCGGTATTGTTTTCGGCTTTCAGGCTGCTTTTGTCTCCAATGTGGAGAGAGCTTCAATGCCGGCCATGAATCGTTGAGCAGGATTATCTTTTCGGGGCTACGGTGTGCGAGGGTTCCTAGCGCTAAAGACCTCACCGGGTGCCTCCTCAAGAGGAACCAGCCGCTCACCGGCGGGGAAGGGGAGCTCGTATGTGGGCATTGTGGCGGCAATATCCCCGAAGTTGTCTTCTGTGATCGTGATGCCGCGGACCGAAGCCTCCACCAGGCGCACCCGTACCCATACGGCCGGCTCCACCTCGTAAGCGTAAGCCTCTGCCAGGTAGCGAAGGCCAAGGTTATCTAGGTGCGCCTCGGCACCCAGCCAGTCGGTCGCCTCGCTTTCTCTGCCGAGCAGGTCGATAGCTATGAAATCCTCACCGCGAGGTGTTATCCACCCCAGCAGCTCGCGGTCTTCGCGGCGGTGCTCAAACCAGTCTTCGGGTATTTCCATGTTCCCAGTCTAGCAAAAAGGCAGCGGGCAGTTATAAAGCTCTACAAAGCGTAGGAAAAACGGTTTCAGGCAGCCTGAAACCGTCTGGCGCTTATTCCTGCTCGGCTTGTTCGGCCGGCATCGGCATTTCGCTCATTTTGTCGCGGTTCAAATCCAATTCTGCTTCATAGGAAATGCCGCCGGTCCATTTTTCTTTGATGCGGATATCCATTTCCTGCGGGCCGCGGCGAAACTCCAATGTGGCTTTGCTCGGGCTGACTTTGGCTTTTACGGTGCGAAAACCGTTGTTTTCGGCATTGCTGCGCGCTTCGTCGGCCAAATCGCGGATCCGGCCGCGGCGCAGGAAGTATTCGACTTTGAATTTGTCTTCGCCGATGCGGCGCGATTTGACAATCTGGCCGCCGTGCGGGCGGAGAATCAGGCGCGGCACGGGGTCGAAATCGCGTGCTTCAAGCATGGCGGGTGCTGCCAGCAGGGCGGCGGCGGAGAAAGCGGCGAGCAGTTTTTTCATTGTTTTTCCTAAAAGCGGTATGGATTGAAAACAGAGCGAATCTTAATCAAAGCGCAACCATTCGGGCAAGTTTGGCGGCGCGGCGAGCGGGGTTTTGTTGCGCCGGCCGGCACAAGGCAGCCTGAAAGCGGCGGATACGCCTTGTGATAGAATCGCACCCTTTTCCACTTGCTCGCACAGGAAAAACCAAATGCAAAAAGTGATTGCCATCGACGGCCCCAGCGCATCGGGCAAAGGCACCATTGCCGCACGGGTGGCGCAGGAATTGGGCTGGGCGTATCTTGATTCGGGCGCGCTCTACCGGCTGACCGCGCTGTATGCGCAGCGGCAGGGCGTGTCGTGGTCGGACGAAGCGGCGTTGGCCGAGCTGGCCGCCGCCTTGCCTGTACGCTTTGCCGGCGGCACCGTCTTTTTGGCGGACGAAAACGTCGGCAGCGCCATCCGCAGCGAAGAAATCGGCATGGGCGCATCCGCCGTGGCTGCCTTGCCGGCTGTCCGCGCCGCCCTGCTGCAGCGCCAGCGCGACTTTCTTACCGAGCAGGGTCTGGTGGCCGACGGCCGCGACATGGCTTCGGTGGTGTTCCCGCAGGCGCGGCTGAAAATCTTTCTGACCGCCGCCGCCGAAGTGCGCGCCTGCCGCCGCGCCAAGCAGCTCGGTTTGCCGTGCGAAGGCTTGGAATACCAGCGCATCGTTGCCGACATCCAAGCGCGCGATCTGGCCGACAGCCGCCGCACCAGCGCCCCGCTGCGCCAAGAGCCCGATGCGAAGCTGCTCGACACTTCCGATTTGAGCATAGACGAAACGGTAAAAAAAGTGCTTGATTGGTATCGCGAAAGCTGATTACACGCTATAATCGCGCATTTTTTCAGGCAGCCTGAAAAACCCAACCCCGCGCCCGCCTGCCAAGGAGGCCGGCGTTTCCAACCCCAACCCCGCATCCCTTGGCGGTGCAAAGAAAGCAAACTCATGGAAAATTTTGCCCAGTTACTGGAAGAATACTCAGCCAGCCAGGAAATGACCCACGGTGAAGTCATCACCGCAGAAGTCGTTGACATTACGGATAAATTCGTAATCGTAAACGCCGGTCTGAAATCCGAATCGCTGATTGATCTGGCCGAATTCAAAAACCCGCAAGGCGAGTTGGAAGTCAAAGTCGGCGATTTCGTTACCGTGACCATCGAATCGGTGGAAAACGGCTTTGGCGAAACCAAACTTTCCCGCGAAAAAGCCAAGCGCGCGGCCGACTGGATCACTTTGGAAGAAGCGATGGAAGACGGCCAAATCCTGTCCGGCGTGGTCGGCGGCAAAGTCAAAGGTGGCCTGACCGTAATGGTCAACAGCATCCGCGCCTTCCTGCCCGGCTCTCTCTTGGACGTGCGTCCGGTGAAAGACACTTCCTACTTTGAAGGCAAAGAAATCGAATTCAAAGTCATCAAACTGGATAAAAAACGCAATAACGTCGTGGTATCCCGCCGCGCCGTTCTGGAGGAAACCCTCGGCGAAGAGCGCAAAGCCCTGCTGGAAAACCTTAAAGAAGACAGCGTGGTTAAAGGCATCGTCAAAAACATCACCGACTACGGCGCGTTCGTGGATCTGGGCGGTATCGACGGTCTGCTGCACATCACCGACCTGGCATGGCGCCGTGTGAAACACCCCAGCGAAGTGCTGGAAGTCGGCCAAGAAGTGGAAGCCAAAGTGCTGCGCTTTGACCAAGACAAACAACGCGTATCTCTCGGCCTCAAACAGTTGGGCGAAGATCCGTGGGACGGCCTTGCCCGCCGCTACCCGACCGGCACCCGCCTGTTCGGTAAAGTTTCCAACCTGACCGACTACGGCGCATTCGTCGAAATCGAACAGGGCATCGAAGGTTTGGTACACGTTTCCGAAATGGACTGGACCAACAAAAACGTCCACCCGAGCAAAGTCGTACAGCTTGGCGACGAAACCGAAGTGATGATTCTGGACATCGACGAAAACAAACGCCGCATCTCCCTCGGCATGAAACAGTGCCGCCCCAACCCGTGGCAGGAATTTGAAGCCAACTTCAACAAAGGCGACAAAATCCAAGGCGCAGTCAAATCTATTACCGACTTCGGTATTTTCGTCGGCCTGCCCGGCAACATCGACGGTCTGGTGCACCTTTCCGACCTTTCTTGGAGCGAAGCCGGCGAAGAAGCCGTACGCAAATACAAAAAAGGCGAAGAAGTCGAAGCCGTGGTACTGGCCATCGACGTCGAAAAAGAACGCATCTCCCTGGGCATCAAACAGCTCGAAGGCGATCCTTTCGGCAACTTCATCAGCGTGAACGACAAAGGCTCGCTGGTTAAAGGCGAAGTGAAATCCGTTGAAGCCAAAGGCGCCGTTGTCGCCCTGGCCGACGAAGTGGAAGGCTACCTGCCCGCATCCGAATTCGACAGCGAGCGCGTGGAAGACCTGACCACCAAACTCAACGCCGGCGACACCGTCGAAGCCGTAATTCTGACCATCGACCGCAAAAACCGCAGCATCAAACTGTCGGTTAAAGCCAAAGATGCCAAAGAAAACCGCGAAGCCCTCAACAACGTCAACGCAGCCACCACCAACGCCGGTACCACCAGCCTGGGCGACCTGCTCAAAGCGTCTTTGGGCAAACAATAAGGCCGCAACATGACCAAATCGGAATTGATGGCCCGCCTGGCCGAAGTCTTCGTTGCCGAAAACGGCAACCAGCTGCAAAGCAAAGACATCGAATACAGCGTCAAAGTCCTGGTTGACACCATGACCCGCTCGCTGGCCAAAGGGCAACGCATTGAAATCCGCGGTTTCGGCAGTTTCGACCTGAACTACCGTCCGCCGCGCGTCGGCCGCAACCCCAAAACCGGCGAACGTGTGGACGTACCCGCCAAGTACGTTCCCCACTTCAAACCCGGCAAGGAATTGCGCGAGCGCGTAAACCAAGCCGCCGGCCAGTAAAACGGCAAGGCAACCCGGCCGCACACCGTCCCAAACGGTGTGCGGTTTTTGCTGTTCTAAAAAATCAAAAGGCAGCCTGAAAGACAAAAGCAGCCTGAAAGTTAAAGGCAGCCTGAAAGACAAAAGCAGCCTGAAAGTTAAAGGCAGCCTGAAAGTTAAAGGCAGCCTGAAAGTTAAAGGCAGCCTGAAAGTTAAAGGCAGCCTGAAAGTTAAAGGCAGCCTGAAAGTTAAAAAAGCAGCCTGAAAACGAAA